>JAXLXQ010000040.1:0-38403 GCA_046327845.1 Candidatus Eiseniibacteriota bacterium
GCACCGTCTGCCCGATTTCATCCGCGTCGGCGAACTCGTTGAGCGTGCGCACGAGGAACTCCGCCTCGCGATCACGGAGCGATCCGCCCGATGCGTTCACGTTCTGGCTGGCGAGAAACTGATTCACGGCGGAGATCGGAATCCCCATGACCGCGAGCTTTCCCTCGTCGACGTCGACCTGGATTTCCTCCTCGAGACCTCCGCGCACCCGCGCCGAGGCAACGCCGTCGAGCGACTCCAGCTCCTTCTTGAGCACGCGCTCCGCCAGGTAGCGCAGGGTGACAAGGTCCTTGTCGCCGTAGACCGCGAGGCGAAGGATCGGATCGAGATTGGGATCGTAGCGAAGGAGGACCGGCGCCTTGACGTCGTCGGGCAGATCGACCAGCTCGATCTTCTCGCGCACGTCGAGCGCGGCGTAGTCCATCTTGGCGTTCCAGGCGAACTCGAGCGTGATCTCGGAGACGCCCGCGCGGGAGGCAGAGCGGAGGTGCCGCAGTCCCTGCACCACTGCCACCGCTTCCTCCAGCGGATCGGTCACGAGGTTTTCCACCTCGGCCGGCGCGGCGTCCGGATATTCGGTGCGAATGGTCAGCGTGGGATAGGAGATGTCCGGCAGGAGATTCCAGGGGAGGCGCGAGAGGGAGACGTAGCCGAAGAGCACCGCCGCGACCGTGAGCATCGTCACGGTGACCGGGTGCTTCATCGAGAAGCCGACGATCTTCAAGGCAGGTCCCGATCGGCGGCGTTCGAGGTGGAGTCAGCCCCCGCGGCGAGGGCGCGGAACTTTGATCCGGAACGAAGGCCACCCTGTCCCACCGTCACGACCCGTTCATCCTGCTCGAGCCCGGAGACGATCTCGATCCAGCCCCCTTCGACCGCGCCAGTCAGGACGCTGACCTTCATCACCGAATCGGCCACCGCCTTCCAGACGTAGTTCTCGCCTCCTTCGAGTACGACCGCGCGCTTGGGGAGCACCTTGGCGCCAGCATGCACAGCGGTCGGCAGCTTCACGCGCACGAAGGAGCCGGGGCGAAGCGCCTGGCCGCTGCTCGGCGCGGAGACGCGGCAGGTCACCTTGATGGTGCCGGTTCGCTCATCGACGATCGGCGCGATCCGAAGCACCGTCCCGCGCACGTCCCGCTCGGGGTCGGTGTCGGGGCTGATCCGCACCTCTTGCGCCGGAGCGAGTCGCCGAACCTCTCTTTCCGGAAGGTAAATCGCGGCGAGGAGCGGGTCGGGATCGACCAGGGTGAAGAGGGGAGTGCCGATCGTGACGTTCTGGCCGCGGTCGATCGAACGACGCGCCACCTGCCCGGCGAAGGGGGCGGTGATCTTGGTGTAGTCGAGGTTGAGCTCCGCCGTCTTGCGCGCCGCCTCCGCCTGCTCCCAGGCCGACTGCGCGTCGGAGAGGTCCTTGTCGCTCGCGAGTTGTCGTTGGTGGAGTGCCTGTACCCGCTCGAGGTCGGAGGAGAGTTTCCGCGCGCGCGCCGCCGACTCCTCGAGCTGCACCGCTTGGGCGTCGCTCTCGATCCGCGCGAGCAGCTGTCCCTGCTTCACCCAGTCGCCCTCTTCGACCGCCAGGGTGACCACCGCGCCGGAGGCCTTGCTCAGGATCTCCGCCTTGTTCTCTGGTTCGAGGGTGGCGGTCGAGCCCAGGTAGGTCGGCAGGTCGCGGACCGAGACGGCGGCCAGCTCCACCGGCACCGGCTCCTCCTTCACCTTGTCCTTGTCCTTGTTCTTTCGGTGGAAGAAGTCGAGGGGGAGCGCCGCGCCGCCTTCTCGCTCTTCCTCGCCGCCGCGCCGGTCGAGTCGGCGGTGGCGGTGGAGTCGGCGGCCTGGGCCACGTCGGTCCCGCCCCGTTCGCGCTGGCAGGAGAGTGCGGCGAGCGAGAGGCCGAGAAAGCGGCAGCACGAGCGCCCAGCGAGCGCGAAACGGCACCATGCGGAGCTCCTTGAATCTCGCTCGATCGTTCGAGCGCGAGGATCATCTGGGCGCGGCGGCGGGCAGTACGTGGGGTCCGCGACCAGGGTTCCCTTCGAGTTGAACTAAGGCCGACCGCGCACCTGTCCCTTGGCGTAGTCCAGGATCAGGTTCTTGTTCGGGTCGTCAGCCTGACCCTCGTAGCGCATCGAGACGTCGACGCCGGCTTCGGCGTTGATCAGGGTGGAAGACGTGCGTGCCTGGCGAAAGCTCGATCGAGAAGAAGGCCTGCTTCTCGGCATTGACCGCCTTACCGTCGACCCACACGTCGGCGTAGTTCGGCGCGGGGCTCACGCGGTATCGGCGCGCGGGTCCGGACTGCGTGGCCGGCTTGTCCGCGGGGGTGGTCTTGCCGCCCGTGGAAGAAGGGGTTGTCGCGCGGAGGCTGGAGCCGTTCGAGCTTCCGCCGCTCGGGTTGCCGCCGCCCCGCTCCTGTCGCGAGGCCACCTCGCGCGAGGCGAGGGTTTCCAGCAGTCCGCCTGCTCGGCCGCTGCCGCCCGCCTCGAGTCGCACCTCGCGTTCGTACGGCACGTAACCCTGCTTGACGATCCGTACGCGGTGCGCTCCCGGGCTCAGCCCCTTCCACTCGCCCGGCGTGCTGCGGCCGGTTGCCTTGCCGTCGAGGAACACCTCGGCTCCATCGGGATCGGAGTAGACGGTGAGGCTGGCGGTGGTGACCGCGATCGGAATCAAGGTGTCGATCTTGGTCAAGGCCTCGGCCTGGAGCACCAGCTCCTCCTTCACCGGGTGAAAGCCGGCGAGCCTGAGCTCGAGGCGAACCCTTCCGGGAGTGAGGTGCGAGAGGGTGAGCGGCGTATGTCCCTTCGCCTCGTCGTCGAGGAAGACATCGGCGCCGGCCGGCTCCGAGATCAGCGCCAGCTCCGCCTCACCGCTCATCGCGAGCGAATCGAGCGGGAACGCGCGCACCAGCACCACGCCCGCGCGAAGCCGCGCGTCGTCGATCTCGATCGGTCCATCGTAGCGGTAGCGGGTGCGGTCGTTCGGCTCTCGCACCTCGAGCCTGAGCTTGTTCCCCTTCTTGAGCTGCACCGTGAGGGTGGCGCGCCCGCCCGGCGCCGTCACCGCGAGGCGCGTGCGCGTGCCGGCCTCGAAGATCTCGGCGCGCGAGACGCCGGCCGTCCCTTCCTTCACCTCGATCGTGAGCCGTTTCTTCTGCGCGCAGCCGAGCGCCGTGAGCACTACCAGCGCGAACAGCGCGATCCAGCCAGGAAGGCGGTTCATAGTGCCAGCTCCTCACGCGCTGCGGCCGAGAGGGGCGGGAAGCGCGGCGCCATGCGATTCAGTTCCTCATTGAAGTCGACGCGGAGCGTCGTGCCCGAGTGGGGAAAGGAGATCTCTTCCTCCGACCAGACGGCGAGCGGAATGCGGAGGTCCTCCACCACCTGATACGGCTCGCCCGGACGATGGACGAGTGCACTCATGACCAGGGTCGCGCCTTCCACGAGCGGTAGCTGGAAGGAGTCTCCCACCTCGAGGGCCAGGGTCTCCGCCAGGCGCGCGCCGTCGGGCGAGAAGAGCGTGAGGCTCACCGCGTGATCCGCGGTCGCTGCCTTGATCACACCGCGGAGCGGCGGCAGGCCCTTCCCCGCGCCCATCAGGTAAGGCTGCACCACGCCCTCCATCTCCTTGAATGAGGTGGTCTCCTGATGCCAGATCGAGCGCACCTCGCGCAGCGCGCGGACGAGCGGCGCCACCCGCTCGCGCCCCATCAGGAGGCGCCCGGGCAGTCCGAGTTCATTCACCAGGGCCGAGGTCACGCGGTAGCTCTCCGCGGCCCGCTCGAGCGGCACCAGCCCTTCGCGCACCCGCGCGGCGATCTTCGTCCCGCGCGCTCCGAGATCGGGATAGAGGAAGGCGACTGGGCTCGCCGCCAAGTCTCCCTCGATGTGGTCGGCGACCGAGGCGAGCGACATCGAGCCGGGGCTCAGCTGGTAGTGACGCGCGAGGCCGGCGGTCTGGCGCGCCTCGAGCGCGGCGATCGCAAGGACCAAGACCGCCGCCGCGAGCAGGGTCCAGGAGATCACGCGCGTCAACGGGCCCAGAACCGCGTGCCCCTCCTCGCGTCGGATCGGCGTCAGTCCCCCCTCGAGCGGTGGGACCGGGAGACTCTCCGGTCTTGCCGTTTCCCAAAGCCAGAGGGCCACGCCTCGCTCGATCACGCCAAAGAGGGAAGCGCGGGCCGGACCGCGTGGGCGAATCGGGGCGGTCATCGCGCCTCGATCTCCGGGGTGCGCTCGAGCTCGACGGCGCGCTCGAGCGAGGCGAGCGGATCGCCCGGCCAGAGTCGCGAGGCGAGAAGCGCGAGCAGGAAGATGGCCGCGGACACGGCGACCCAACCCCAAACCGGCGCACTCGCGGCACCCTTCGCGCGCGGGGCGCGACGGGGCGCGGAGAGCGTCGGCAGGTCGGAAGCGAATGGCCCCGGTCTCGCGGTCAACGTTTGCGTCCTTGCACCAACGGGCGAGCGATCTTGGGTTTGGGGGTGGGCGAAGCTTGACCCCGCTTGCGAACAGGCATTAGAGATAGTACCCACGACTTAAAGGGAGGTCAAAGCATCCGACCGAGGGCTCCCTCCGACACTCAGACTTCACGATGAAGCGTTGCAGCAGACGAGAGGAATGGCTCCGACCATGGCCTTGGGCGACGACCCGAATCACGGCGGCACCGCCTCTCCGGCTCCTGGCCCGGTCGCGGCCGGAGATCGCGCCGAACGCGAGCTGAATCAGAAGCTGGTCGGCTTCGTGCTCGAGTTCGCGCGCGGGGTGGAGGAGTTCCGGCGGGCCTACGGGATCGCCAACGAGGAGCGAAGCTGGCCCGACGCGGAGGAGTACACGCGACGCCTGGTCGGTCGCGGCGGTGTCGGCGAGGCTCGCGAGACCGCGGAGGCGCGGCGTGAGCTGGACCTGATCCTCGCCGACCTCAAGGTGCACCAGATCGCGGTGCTCGAGGGGTACACCGAGGCCACGCACGCGGGATCGACTCGCCTGCTCGAGAGCGTCGATCCGGAGAAGGTGCGGGACCAATTCGATCGCGGCACGGTTCAGGTCGGGCCGTTTCGCATGAGCGCCCGGTCTCGACCGGTGCTGATCCAGGCGATCTGGGAAGAGATCCTGAGGCGATGCCAGCAGTATCGCGCGCTCGACCCAGCGCAGTTCGAGCGCTTCTACCGAGACGGATTCCAGCAAGGATACCGTCGCTTTTGGCAGGCGCGACGCGCGCGCGGTTCGAGCGACGCGACCAGTTGAGCCCAAGAACTTTCGGGAGAGCGAAACGGATGTCGACTCGCTTGAGTGTGAGTCTCCGCCACCGCGGAGCCGCTGCTCTGCCGGCCGTGATGCCGGCGCTCCTCACCCTGTTCCTCCTCTCCGGCTGCGGCATTCTGGGCGGCGGCAAGGAGGCGCCGGTCGGCGGGATCGAGAAGGTGGCCACGAAGGAAGCGGAGACGGTCAAGGCGGGAGAAGAGGCGACGAAGCTCATCCTGGCCGGCAGTGACAATCTGAACGACTGCGGCGGAGCGCAGGCCAACATCCTGGTGGTGCGGGTCTATCAGCTCAGGAGCGACGGCGCGTTGGTCGGGGCGTCGCTCTCGCGTCTCTGGGATCACGAGGAACACGAACTGGGAGATGACCTGCTGGACCAGGCGGAGTTCGTGATCGAACCTGGCCGGCAGCAGGAGATCTCGATCTCGTCGAAGGCGGGCGCGAGCGTGCGCTCGCGGTCGTGGGCGACTTCTGCGCCACCACCGGCGAGTGCTGGCGTTGGGTCCGTCCCTGGAAGAGCGTCGGGTCCGGAGCGAAGCTGATCTTCGGCTCGAGCTGCATCGAGAGCGCGAAGAAGTAGCGCGAAAAGGCGGTCAAGGTCTCGAAGGGAGCGTATGAGCAAGCGCGCACGTGTCGTTTGGAGCGAAGGGCTGCTCCTCACCCCGCAGCACTTCCAACAGCAGGATCGCTACCACGAGGAGCGGAGCACCGACCTCCTGCGCGCATCGAGCGCGCTCTTCTATGGCTTCACCTCGCTCAGCCTTCAGGCCGACGCGATCCACAACGGACAGGTGCTGATCGAGGAAGCGACCGGGATCCTGCCCCGAGGTACCCCCTTCTCGATTCCCGATCGGGACGCGCCGCCGGTCGGGCGCAGCATCGAAGCGCACTTTCCGATTCGGGAAACCGTGCTCCCGGTCTACCTCGGCCTTCGCGTGCCGAGGCCTGGTCAGCCCGAGATGCTCGAGCCGAGCGCGCCGCACGCCGAGTTGGCGCGCCATCACCTTTCGACGGTCGAGTCTGCGGACTCGACGACCGGCGAAGGGGACCGAGTGGTTCAGGTCGCGCACCCCAACCTGCGCATTCTCTTCGCCGGCGAAGAGCTGGGGGACTACGAGGTGCTGCCGCTCGGCGAGGTGGTGCGAAAGCCCGAAGGGGGCTTCGCCTATCGCGCGGAGTTCGTGGCGCCGACTCTGGCCATTGCCGCATCTCCGCACGTGCTCCGCACGCTACGCCGTCTGCTCGAGATCCTGGTGGCGAAGTCGACCGAGCTCTCCGATCGGCGCCGGCAAAGCGGCAAGGGTGTCGCGGAGTTCGGGCGCGATGACGTCGCCGGCTTCTGGCTTCTCGGCACGGTGAACGGCTACATCCCGCTCTTGAGCCACTTCCTCCGCACGCCGAGCGCGCATGCCGAGTCTGTGTACTTCACCCTGGCGCGCCTCGCCGGCGAACTCACCACGATGAGCGACCAGCAGGTGCGGGACATTCCGCCCTTCGATCACGATCGAGCCGAGGCGGCCTTCACCGATCTCGGCGCGCGGATTCCGAAGCTGCTCGAGACGGTGTTGCCGCGGCACTACACGCGGATTCCGCTGACCAAGGGCGCCGACGGCGTCTTCCAGGGGCGCGTGCAGGACGATCGCCTGCTCGACCCGACCATGACCTGGTATCTCGGCGCCTATGCCAACGTGCCGACGGCGGAGCTTCAGGGCGGCCTGCCCGACATGATCAAGATCTCCTCGCCCGATCGAATCGACTTCCTGGTGGCGCACGCGCTCATGGGGGTGAACATCCGGCTCAATCAGAATCTGCCGGCGGCGCTGCCGATCCAATCGGGCTACGTCTACTTCCAGGTCGACAAGGTCGGGGAGATGTGGGACGGCGTGTCCGGTTCGCGCGCCATCTCGATCTACACGCCGCCGGAGTTCCCCGGCATGCTGCTCGAGTTGATCGCGGTGCGCGACTAAGGGAGGCACATGGGTCTCTTCTCGTTCAAGCGGGGCGGCAAGCAGACGAGCGCGGGGTTCGGAAAACCTGAGATCGCGCCGCCCGGCGCCTCGAAACGCGTGCCGCCGCTGACCGAACTCGCGGCCGAGCTCTTCGGGGTGGCGTTCAGTCTGCGCGGCAACACCGACATCGGCGATCCGCAGGAGGTGCGGCGGAAGATTCTCCAGCTCCTCGAGCGGTTCGAGCAGGAGGGGCGGGATCACGGCTACGCCTCGGCCCCGCTCGAGCAGTGTCGCTTCGCCCTCGTGGCCATGATCGACGAGGCGGTGCTCTCCTCGGGTTGGCCGGGGAAGGACCTGTGGCGCGCCAATCCGCTCCAGCGCGAGCTGTACAAGATGAACATCGCGGGGCAGGAGTTCTTCACCCGCTTGGAGCAGCTCCGCGCCAACCGCGCGGAGAATCGACGCGTGCTCGAGGTCTTTCACGGCTGCCTCGCGATGGGCTTCGAGGGGCAGTACAAGCTGCTCGGTCGCGAGAAGCTCGAGGCGGCGATCCGCGACCTCTCGAGCGAGCTGGCCGACGGACGCGCGCCCCGCGCGGAGAGCCTTTCCCCGGCCTGGAAGCGCCCCGACGATTTTCCCGAGACGGTGGGCGGAGGCGTTCCGGTCTGGATGACCGCGGCGATCTTCATCCCCGCGGCCCTGCTCCTCGTCGTGCTCTTCGGCGCGATCGCCCGGATCTCGTCCGATCGCACCGCCGACGCCATTCAACGGCTTCTCACTCGATAGCGCGAGAGGCAGAGGGAACGCATGCTCTTTTCGCTCCTCTTGAAGTTGATGAACCCGGCGACGCTGCTCTCGGGCGGCGCGATCGGCCTGGCCGCGCTCGCGATCCTGATCGGTCGGAGCTTCGGCTGGCCCTGGTACCTCACGCTGATCGTGGTTCTCTCGATCGTCATCCTCTACGTCGTCGTGCTCTTCATCGTGAAGACGGTGCAGGCGAAGAAGGCGAAGGCGCTGGAGCAGTCGATCGAGCAGCAGGCGCAGGCGCAGATCGCCACCACCCGCCCGGGACGCGAAGGCGAGATCGAGCACCTGAAGTCGCAGCTCTTGGAAGCGGTCGAGGCGCTCAAGAAATCGAAGCTGGGCAAGAGCAAGGGGGGCGAGGGGGCGCTCTACGTCCTTCCCTGGTAC
The DNA here is from genome assembly GCA_046327845.1 of Candidatus Eiseniibacteriota bacterium. Taxonomy (GTDB): domain Bacteria; phylum Eisenbacteria; class RBG-16-71-46; order CAIMUX01; family CAIMUX01; genus JADJQY01. The sequence continues at coordinate 8,402 of JAXLXQ010000040.1, forward strand.
ATGATCATCGGCCCGCCCGCCGCCGGGAAGACCACCCTGCTGCAAAACGGCGGGCTCAACTTCCCCTACCTCGATCCGGCGCGCAGCCGCTCCTCGGTCAAGGGAGTGGGCGGCACGCGCAACTGCGATTGGTGGTTCGCGGAGGAGGCGGTGATCCTGGACACCGCCGGTCGCTACGTTCTCCCGGTCGAGGCGGACGACACCAAGGAGTGGTTCTCCTTTCTCGATCTCCTCAGGAAGTACCGCGGCAAGCAGCCGATCAACGGCCTCATCGTCGGCGTCTCGATCTCCGACCTCCTGGCCGGAGGGGAGGAGTCGGTCGACGAGCACGCGGTCAAGATCCGCACCCGCATCGACGAGCTGATCAAGCAGCTCGGCGTCACCTTCCCGGTCTACGTGCTCTTCACGAAGTGTGACCTGATCAAGGGATTCGTCGAGTTCTTCGGCGACTTCTCGAAGACCGAGCGCGCCGCGGTCTGGGGCGCGACGGTCGCGCGCGATCGCGCGCAGGGCGAGCCGGCTCAGCGCATCTTCGAGGAGGAGTTCGACCGCCTAGTCGAGTCGGTTCACGAGATGAAGGTGCCGCGCGTCGCGCAGCTCGGGAAGCCGGACGGTCGGCCCGAGGTGATGTTCTTCCCGCTCCAGATCGCGGCGCTCCGTTCACGGCTCTCGCGCTTCGTGCAGGTGCTCTTCCGCCAGAATCCCTATCAAGAGCTGCCGGTCTTCCGCGGCTTCTATCTGACGAGCGGCACCCAGGAAGGGCGCCCGATCGACCAGGTCATCAACGCGATGCTGAAGGGCATGGGCGTTCCCTCGAGCGACGAAGGGATGTACGTCCAGCCGAGTCAGACCAAGAGCTATTTCATCGAGGAGGTCTTCTCCAAGATCGCCTTCCCCGACCGCTTCATGGGGGGGCCTTCGGTCGCGGGGGAGAGGCGTCGTCGTCTGACGCGCATCCGCTTCTTCAGCGTCGGTTGCATCGGGCTCGGCATTCTCGCGCTCTTGCTCGGCATTCTCTCGAGTCTGAACGGCGCGCTGGTTCGGCGGGTCGAGGATCTCTCCGGCCGCGCCAAGGCCTCGGTCGAGGGAAGCGAACGCAATCTGCCGCTCGCCGACCTGCGCACGCTCGATGAGCTGCGGGGCGGCCTCGAGCAGATGGAGCGTCGGAAGGGCTTCGGCTCCAAGCTCGCTCTCCTCGGCACCTATCAAGGCGAGTCGGCCGAGGCCGCGGCGCGCAATCTCTACCTCTACGTGCTCTACGAGAAGGCGATGGCACCGGCGCTTCCCTTCCTCGCGGCGCGACTGCGGGACGCCAACGCACAGACTCCCTTCGTCGAGTACTACGACAGCTATCGAGCCTGGAGCCTGATCCTCGATCCGGCCATGCGCCTCAAGGGGCCGGCCGACGCGCCCAGGACCGCGCTGGTGCTCGGTCGCTTCTGGAGCAGTCGAAATGGCGAGAGCGAGGCCGAGGTCGATACGTTGCTGACGCGGCAACTGCTCTACGCCGCGCGCTTCCCGACCGAGCTGGCCGCGTTGGTCAGCGAGCGGCCCGACCTCTCGATCGATCAGATCGCGCGCGGTCGAATCCGCGACTACTGGTCGGCCGACGCGGTCTATCCCTCGCTGGTCCACGCCGGCGGGACCGCGGCCGACATCACGGTGGAGGGTGCGGCCGGCGGTGAGTTCGGTTTGACCGGCGCGACGACCGTCCCGCGCCTTCACGCTCGATGGGTGGCGCAAGTTCGTCAAGCCGACCTTGGCCTGGCTCGAGGCGATGCGGGAAGACTGGGCGATGCAGGCGGCCTGGCCGGGCGCGCCCTCGCTCAAGGTCGAGCTGCTCGATCGCTACGTCGCCGAGTACCAGAATCGCTGGGTCGCTTTCCTCGATGCGACCGAGGTCGAGACCTTCAGACGATCCACTCAAGACCAAGACCTTCCTGGAGCGCGCGGCGGGCGAGAAGTCGCCCGTTCTCCACTACCTCCAAACGGTGGACGAGAACACGCAGCTCGGCGCCGAAGGAGAATCCTCGCTCCGCGCGGTCGATCAGGCCTTCGCCGCGGTGCACGAGTTCATGCTCGATCCGAAGAAGGAGAAGTCGATCTCGATCTCGCGGCTCCGCGGCATGGTCTCGAAGGACAAGCCGATCTCGGCGATTTACCAGGAGAAGGTGAAGGCGCTCTCCGAGGCGTACGCCGATGTGGCCAAGGCGGGCGATCCCTTGAACAGCGGTCCGGTGCAGGAGGTGGTGGGTTGGGTCTCGACCACCGTGCCGACCGATGACGCGGTCGGGAGCGCGCTCGCCGCGATCCTTCAGGTGCCGGTGGGCGCCGTCACCGGCTCGGTGCAAAAGGGAAAGGGGAAGGGGATCCAGAACGAGTGGAAGGAGGTCTCGCGCCTCTTCCAGCAGACCTTGGCCGGACGCTATCCGGTCGGCGGCGGCGACGGCGAGGTTCCGCTCAAGGACTTCGAGGACTTCTTCGGTCCGAAGGGAGCCTTCTGGAATTTCTACTTCGCCAACCTCTCCGAGGTGGTGACCGAAGACGGCGGCGAGATGAAGGACGCCACGGTGCCGTCTCGGCCGAGTTCCGCGCCGCGCTCAAGCAGGCGTACCGAATCCGAAAGGCCTTCTCCGATGGAGACGGCGCGAGCTTCACCTTTCGTTCGGCCGGGTCGGCCGAACCGCGATCCGAACGCGACCTTCACCGTGCGCGGCGTGCGGCTCGATCTCGGCGGCGAGTCGTTCACCTATCGGATGGGCAACCAGCAGTTCACGCCGCTCTCCTGGCCGGGCAAGAATCCAGACGACGGCGCCAGCCTCGCAATCGAAGCGGGGGATGGCGTCGATCTCAAGCCGCTCACCTTCGAAGGGCCGTGGGGGCTCTTCCGCCTGGCCGATCACGCGAAGCCCTTCCTCGACGGCAACAAGCTCTCGTTGACCTGGAAGATCGACGGCGCGCAAGGCTACGTGCAAATGACGTACGAAGTGCGGAGCAACACCACCTCGCATCCGCTCGAACGCGGGCTCTTGCGTTGGAATTGCCCGGCGCAGGTCACGGGAGGCGCGAAGTAGCGTACAAATGACGCCGTACACCCTGACCGTCGGCTGCTTCGGGAAGCTTCCCCTCGCCGCCGACTTCCTGAGCCAGCACGCCGGACTGCCCGAGGCGGTCGGGCTCGAACGCTGGCTGCAAGAGGGGGTGAACCTCGCGCGCACCCGCTTCGGCTCGCGCGGCGACGAGCTGCTTCGCGCGATGCCGCAGGTCCGCTTTCACTTCTGGCGTAACTCGCCGGAACTCGCCTTGACCGGCGTGATGGCGCCGAGCCGCGATCAGAGCGGGAGGCTCTTCCCGTTCTCGGTCTTCGCCCAGGCGCGCTCGACCGGCGGGTCGTATCCGGCGCCGCTGCCAGCGCTCCTCGATCCATTCCTTCGCCGCGCCTCCGCGCTCACCTCGACCGAGTGGAAGGATCTATCCGCACTGCAGGGAGCGGTGGGGAGCGTGGGGCAATCCTCCGGTGTCGAACCGCCGCCGCTCGCCACTGATGCGCTGCTCGCGCACGTCACCCTCGGCTCGCTCGCGCGTTCGCTCTCGGGCGACGGCGCGGAGCAGCCGGCCGCGCGGGTCGCGGCCAACCTCCTGGAGGTGGCGCACCGCACCGGTAGCGTTCCGTCCTACGGGCTGCGCTTTCGTCTGCCCGAGGATCCCGACGCCTGGATGCCGGCCTTCGTCTTTTGGCTCGAGCTCTGCCGCGTGATCTTTCGCGGCGCGTCGCGACCACCCTTCCTGCTCTGGAACGAGCCGGCGAAGGGGCGGCCCGAGGTGCTCGACCTGTACTATCAGCCGCCCGGCCCGATCGCCTTTCTCCACCTGCTCGACCCCGAGCTCGACAGCGAACTGCTCTATCCAGTGGAGCAGGCGGAAGCGCGGACCCTGAGCGCGCCGCTCTCGGCCCTCGCGCCGCTCGAGGCGTGGAAGGAAACCAGCATGAGCCTGGCCAGCGCGCTCAGTCTGCTGCGCAAGCCGGTGGCGTGATCCTGCGGAATCGATCGAAGCGGCCGGTGAGAGGAGAACGATGAGCGCAGCCGACTATCTCGAACTGGGGAAGACACCGATTCGCGACGGCGCGCCGGGCGGCGAGTCGTGCCGCGACGACGCGGAGTTCGAGACACTTCAGCTCGAGATTCGAAAGCTCGAGCTCCCGGATGGCGGGCAGCCCGATTGGGCCAAGGCGATCTCGCTCGCCTCGACCCTCCTCCGCACGCGCTCGAAGGACCTGCTGGTCGCCGCGTGGTTCACCATCGCCCTGCTGCAGCAAGAAGGGTACGTCGGCTTGGCCGCCGGTCTCGGCGTCCTCCGCGACATGGTGGAGCAGCACTGGGACGTTTTGTTCCCCGAGCTCAAGCGACTGAAGGGGCGCGTGGGGGCGATCGAGTGGGTCTACGAGCGCGGGCTTCGCGAGGTGGAGCGCCGCACGCCGAAGCCGAGCGAGCGCGAGGCGATCGATCAGTGCCTCGAACTCCTGGCCGCGCTGGACGACAAGCTCTCCGACCGGATCGAGGGGGGTGGACCTTCTCCGGGCGAGTGGAAGCGAGCGCTCGAGCGGGTTAAGAGCGAGGTGGCCGCGCCGCCGCCGGCCGCGCCGGCCGCGACCTCGACTTCGAGCGCGTCGTCCTCCGGAGGCGCCGCGGTCAGCACCTCCGTGGCCTCGGCGGCCGAGGTGCCACAGGCGCTCAACACGGTTCGTTCGATCCTCCGATCGGCCAGCGACGCGCTCCGCGTCGGCGAGCCGACCAGTCCTCTCGTCTATCGCCTGCCGAGGATCGCCGCTTGGATGCACCTGGTGGCGCTGCCGCCGCATCAGGACGGGCAGACGCAGATTCCCGCGCCGCAGCCGGCCGAGCTGGTGGAGAAGATCGAATCGATGCTGGCGAGCGGGCAGTACGCCGGCGTGCTCGAGCAGACCGAGTCCAAGATCGCCACTGCGGTCTTCTGGCTCGATCTCCATCGCTACGCCGCGCAAGCGCTTGAAGGGATGGGACCGGCCTACCAGGGGTGCGTCGCCTCGGTGGTGGAGGAGACGGGTCAGCTTCTCCGGCGCTTTCCCGCGCTCAAGGATCTTCGCTTCCGCGAGGGGGCACCGTTGGCGAACGCGGCGACCCAAGCCTGGATCAAGGAGAAGGTGCTGGTCGGCGGAGGCAGCGAAGGCGCGTCTCCGACCGTCTCCGGTGTCGCGCCGGCCGGGGATGAGTTCGAAGGATTGGACGCCGGATTGGCGGAAGCGCGTGGATTGGCCGCGCAGCGTCGGGTGGGCGACGCACTCCGGCTCTTGGACGAGGGCGCTCGCGCGGCGTCGGGGATGCGGGCGCGGGCGCGCTGGCGGTTGGAGGCGGCGCGTCTTTGCCTCGCGCAAAACCTCGCGGAAAACGCGTTCAACGTGCTCGAGGGGTTGGACCAGGAGATGGCGGCGGCAAGCGTGGAGGAGTGGGATCGAGGTTTGGCAATCGAAGTCCTGAAAACACTTTTCCAGTCCCATCAGAAAGTCATATCCTTCCTGCGTCCCATTCCGCCTGAAGAAATCCAGCGGTCACGCCTTCTCTTGGGAAGGCTCTCACGACTGGACGTGGTCACGGCCCTGGCCTTCGAGCCGAAGCGCTAGCCGTGGCGTTGGTGCATGCTCGCTTCGGAACACTCAGGAAGCACCGCGTGCTCTGAGATGCTGTGCACTGAGGATCGCTGTGTGTCGGGAACTGCTGGGTACTCAGAAACTCTGCCGCAGGGTGGTCTAGTCGGTTTGAAGGGAGGATTGCATGGCCTCTGAGGGTTCCGTCGCTCCCAAGGAGCGGGTCAACATCGTGTATAAGCCCGCGACCGGCGGCATGCAGGCGGAGATCGAGCTTCCGCTCAAGCTGCTCGTGATGGGCGACTTCACCTCGCGCGCCGACGAGACGCCGCTCGAGGAGCGCAAGACGATCTCGATCGACAAGGACAACTTCAACGACGTGCTCGCGAAGCAGAAGGTGTCGATCGACGTGAACGTGGCGGACAAGTTGAGCGGGACCGAGGGGGCGGAGATGCCGGTCCACCTCGATTTCAAGCACGTCAACGACTTCACTCCGACCTCGATCGCCAAGCAGGTGCCCGAGCTCAACAAGATGCTCGAGCTGCGCGAAGCGTTGACGGCGCTCAAGGGTCCCTTGGCCAACGTGCCGGCCTTCCGCAAGAAGATCGAGGAGATGCTGAAGGACGAAGGTCAACGGCAGAAGCTCATGAAGGAACTCGGGCTGGAATAGCGTCAGTTCAATCGGAAGCTTTGCCCACTCGGGACATTTGCCCACTCGGGACATGTGCGCACTCGGGATGTTGGCCCACTAGGGAGGTTGGACGATGGCGGACGCCGAACAGGAAAAGCAGGCACAAGCGGGCGAGACGGTTCACGCCGACTCTCTGCTCGACGAGATCATCGCGGGAACCACCAAGTACAAGCCGGAGGACGAGAGCTTCGCCATCGCGAAGCGCGGCCTCGAGGCTTTCATGAAGGAGCTGGTGCGCCCAGGAGCGGCCGAGCAGCGGGTGCACCAGTCGGTGGTCAACGCGATCATCGGCGAGCTGGACCAAAAGCTCTCGCACCAGATCGACGAGATCCTGCACCACTCCGAGGTGCAGAAGCTGGAGTCGGCCTGGCGCGGACTCAAGCTCTTGGTCGATCGCACCGACTTCCGCGAGAACATCAAGATCGAGGTGCTGAACGTCTCGAAGGACGACCTCTTGAACGACTTCGAGGACTCGCCCGAGGTGGTGAAATCGGGGTTGTACAAGCACATCTATACCGCGGAGTACGGCCAGTTCGGCGGTCAGCCCTTCGGGGCGATGATCGCGAACTACGAGTTCACCGCGCACCCGCAGGACATCAAGCTGCTGCAATACGCCGCGAGCGTCGCCACGATGGCGCACGCGCCCTTCATCTCGGCGGCGGGTCCGAAGTTCTTCGGTGAGGAGTCGTTCACGAAGCTGCCGGGACTGAAGGATCTTCACCCGTCTTCGAGGCCCCGCAGTAGCGAAGTGGCGTTCCTTCCGCGACTCCGAGGACGCAGCACTACGTCGGCCCTCACCCGCCCGCGCTTCCTGCCCCGCCTGCCGTACGGGGCGGAGACGGTGCCGGTCAAGGAGTTCAACTACGAGGAGAAGGTCACCGACAGCCACGACAAGTACCTCTGGGGCAACACGGCCTTCACCTTCGCCTCGCGTCTGACCGACAGCTTCGCGAAATTCCGCTGGTGCCCGAACATCACCGGTCCGCTGGGCGGCGGCGCGGCCGAGGACCTACCGGTCCACGTCTTCGATTCGATGGGCGCGAAGGAGCAGAAGATCCCGACCGAGGTCTTGATCTCGAGCGCGTCGCGAGTACGAGCTGGCGGGAGGAGTGGGCTTCATCGCCCTCACCATGCGCAAAAGGGCCTTCGGACAACGCCGCTTTCTTCTCCGCCAGCTCCGCGCAGAAGGCGAAGACCTTCGGCGGAACCAAGGAGGGGAAGGAGGCCGAGACCAACTTACCGCCTCGGCACGCAGCTGCCGTACATGTTCGGTGGGATCTCGCGCATGGCGCACTACCTGAAAGTGATTCAGCGCGAGAACATCGGGAGCTGGAAGTCGAAGGCCGACCTCAACAACGAACTCAATAAGTGGATCAGCCAATACGTTCCCGAGATGGACGACGCCGCGCCCGCGGTCAAGAGCTACTGCTCCGCCGCGCGAGCCAAGGTGATCGTCGAAGACATCGAGGGCGAGCCGGGCTGGTACCGGGTCGACCTCAAGGTTCGCCCGCATCAAGTACATGGGGCGAACTTCACCCTCTCGCTGGCTTTGAAAGTTTGGATAAGAAGTAAAGCAACCAGCGGCCCGGACCTGGGATATAGGGCGTAGGTTCGAAGCACTCGAACCTCGAAGCGCCGACGGTCGGCGCGACGGAACACTGAGGTATCGGCAGGAGTCGAAGCGCGAGGCGGATGGTGACCCGCTCTTCCTTCCGGCGAGCGGAGTCACCCAGGAGGCGGAACCCATGGCAGAGACAGTCCACCTGTACCCGGCCGCCAACGGAGTTGACATTCAGGGCGAGAGCACGCAGATGTCAATCGGGCGAGAACAGCATCGAGTGCGTCTACTACAAGCAGTCTGTCCGGACCGCGCGCGAATCGGGTTCGGGAATGCCACTGGTCGTCGGGCCTACGACCTGCTGGTCATCCGCAAGCGAATCGACAAGTCGACCCCGCTGCTCTACAAGGCGCTGGTCGAGAATCAGGTGATCGAGGTGGAGTTCGCCCTTCCGTCCGAATCCGGCCGGTGACGGCACCACCGAGCAGTTCTACACGGTGGGCATCAAGCAGGACGTCTGGCCTCGATCGGCGACGTCGTGCCGGACTGTTCGATCTCGGTCTCGACCAACGCTCCGCCGCTCGAGGAGGTCAGCTTCGTGTTCTACACCATCAAGTGGGTCTACACCAATGGTGGGATCGAGCACGAGGACACCTGGGACCAGAACCGCTAGGCGCGGTGCAGTCGACGCTGACGGTTCCTCAGTTCCGAATCAGTTCCGACCGAGTCGTGCTGGCCTGGAGTCAGTTCAGTCGGAGTCAAGCCGGGCTGGTGGAGGGAGAGATCGCCTCCTCCCCGTTTCGGCCGAGGGAGGCGTGCCCGTGCCGCGTGAACGCAGCCTGCTCGAGCGCCTGCGGATCCGGAGTCGGAGGGGGCGCACCATTCACGAAAACACCAGCCGCCTCGCCGACTCGGTGCTCCGCGAATCTCAGACGACTGCTGAACAGCCGGCCGGGCCTCGCCTCCGCGCAGCTCGACTACGGCATCCCCGACCTCTCCGACGTGGCCTACGCCATGCCGGATTCCGCCGGTCGGATGAAGGCTTGATCAAGGCGGCAATCGAGCACTTCGAGCCACGGCTCCGCCGCGTCTCCGTGCGCTACGTGGCCGATCCGGACAATCCGCTCACCCTGCGCTTCGACGTGACCGCGGAGCTGGTGACGGTTGAGGAGCGCGCCTCGATCCGCTTCGAAACGATACGACCCCACCGGGCGCGCGTCGATCAAGGACTAGTCCGCGCGACCGAAGACGCCGGGAGCGGACCTGGCGCGATCGTGCTGGCACTGGGAAGGACCCGTGCGATCGCATGTTTAATCGCTACTACCAGGACGAGGTGCTTTACCTTCGCGAGCTCGGCGCCGAGTTCGCCCGCGCCCATCCGACCGCCGCGCACTTCCTCGCGTCTCCGGGCAGCGACCCAGACGTCGAGCGACTGCTCGAGGGCTTCGCCTTTCTGGAGCGCGCGTGCGTCAGAAGCTTGACGACGAGGTGCCGGAGGTCACGCACGGCCTCCTCTCGATGCTCTGGCCGCACTACCTGCGCCCCGTGCCCTCGATGTCGGTGTTGGGAATTCCAACTGGTCTTCGCTGCGCTTCGGCAATCGCAGTCGGTCGCGCGCGGCATCTCGGTCCAGTCGGTTCCGGGTGGAGGGCACGCCCTGTCGCTTTCGCACCGCGTATCCCGTGACGTTGAACTCGGTCTCGCTCGACACCGTGCAGGTCGAGACGATGGCGACGGGGGCGGGCGTCTTTGGCTCGGCCTCAAGCTCTGGAACAACCTCACGCCCGACGCACTGGACATGAAGCGCCTCCGGATCTACCTGCACGGCGATCCGACCTTGACCTACGCGCTCTACTACCTGCGCTGTCGGCTGGCCGAAGCGTGGGTCGGGGTGGATGGACCGAACGAGCGAGGCGCTGGGACCGCGCGCCGTCCGATCGCGGTGGAGCCGGTCGGCTTCAGCGAAGAGGAGGCGATCCTCACCTATCCCGCACGCTCCTTCTCCGGCTACCGACTCCCAGGAGTACTGCTCGCAGAGAAATTCCTCTTTCTCGATCTGGTTGGGACGAGCGAACCTCGCGGGGTGAGCGGCGAGCGGCTTTGGATCGAACTCCGCTTCGATCGCCCTTGCCCGCGGCGCGATCCGCTGTCCGACCACCGAGGACATTCGCCTCTACTGCACGCCCATCGTGGAATCTCTTCCTGCACGAGTCCGACCCGCTGCGGATGGAGCACGACAAGGTGAGTATCGCCTGCGTCCTGCCGGCAGTTCACCGCTCCACTACGATCTACCTGATCGATCGCGAGCGCGATCCAGGCCGGCCCGCGCAGGAACGCGAGCCGCCGCCCTTCCCTGGGTTCAGTCATGACACGTTGGCGCGGGAGAAGGTGCAGTACTACACCGCGCGGGTGCGCGAGTCGGTGGTCGACGAACGGGCCGATACCTTCCTCTCCTTCGTCGACGAGGAAGCGAGCGGGCTGACCCTCGGCGGCCGAGACCATCGCGGTCAAGCTGCACTCCGCACCGGTCCGGCGCTTGGCCGAAGCGCTTCGGCCTGGGGATATCCACGTTCCGACCGATAGCTCGCCGGAGTTCGTGCGCTTTCGCAACTTCACGGTGCCGACGCCGTCGGTGCCTCCGCCGATGGGGGTGATCTCCATTGGCGCCTCATCTCGCACCTCTCCCTCAACTACCTTCGCTGGTCGACATCCCCTCGCTCCGCGGCGTGCTCGGGTTGTACAATCCTGCCGATGCGCGACCTGCGTGGCGCGCGCCAATGCACTCAGGCTCGAAGGCATGCAGAAGATCACGACGCGACCGGTCGATCGGCTGGTCGAAGGCTCCCTCCTCCGCGGCCTGCAAATCGAGCTCGAGCTCGACGAGGATCGCTTTCTCCGGCGACGGCGATCTCTATCTCTTCTGCACGGTCCTGAGCGAGTTCTTGGGGCTCTACGCTTCGATCAACTCCTTCGTTCGGCTGGTGGTGAAGGCAGAAGCGGGCGCAGAGCGCTTCGAGGCAAGGAGCGCGTCGGCGGTCGCGAGCTACTCGATGCGAGGCTTGGAGCCGATCGAGGGAGTGTGCGATCGCTCCTTCTTCCAGTTGGCAGCAGCTGGCGCTTGCGCGAGGGGGCGATTGCGCCGGGCGGAGGCGGGCCTCCCCGTCACGAGACGATTCGATTCCGCCCCAACGCCTGCCTGGGATTTCTGCTCGACGTCGCCGCGGTCGAGCGCTACGAACTGCCGGGCGAGGAGATTCCGCTCCGCTATCGCGTGACGGTGAACTTCATGGGGCTCTACGGCCCGGCCTCGCCGATGCCCAACCACTTCACCGAGGAGATGCTGTGGGCCGACGGGGAAGGGGAGATCCAGCGCGACTTCTTGGACCTCTTCCACCATCGCATGATCTCGTTCGTCTACCGCGCGTGGTTGAAGTACCGGCACTGGGCGCACTACCGCGCCGGCGGGAAGGACGCAACCACCCCGCTCTATCTCGGACTGATCGGGATGGGCACCGACGGATTGGTCGAGGCCTCGCGAATCTCACCCTTCGCGTTGCTGCGCTGTGCCGGGCTGCTGGGAGGAGGGCCGCGTTCCGCCGCCGGTCTTCGCGCGCTGCTCCGCGACCAGTTCGACCAGGTGCCGCTCGAGGTCACGAGCTTCCTTCGTCGCGTCGTGACCCTGCCCGGGGATCAGTGCTCTCGCCTCGGCGCGGCCAGCTGCCGCCTCGGCAAGAGCGTGATTCTGGGCGAGCGTGTGGTCGACCGCGCTACCGCGTTCGGCCTCACCCTGGGTCCCCTGAGCGCCGCGGAGTTCGAGCAATGGCTGCCGGGCGGGGAGCGATTCCAGCGCATGGTGCGCCTCGTCCGCTTCTATTTGCGTGATCCGCTCGATGCCGTGGTCACGCTCAAACTCGAGGCGCCCGAAGTACCGGCGCTCCGGCTGGGAGAACGACGACCGCTTGGACAGATGAGCTGGCTCCTGCCGACTGGGCGCGCGGAGGGGCGGGTGGAGCTCAAGACCGTGCGTTTCGATCCACTGCGCGCGGCCTGACCGCGCCGGCCATCAAGAAGGAGAGGACTCGATGCTCGACGTCGATATCAAGGGGCTCTTCCGCAAGCTCAATCCGTATTCCCGGAAGGTGTTCGAAAACGCCGTTGGGCTCTGCGTCTCCCGCACCCACTACGAGGTCGCGGTGGACCACGTCCTCTCGATCCTGCTCGATGATCCGTCGAACGATGTGGGGCAGCTGCTCCACCACTTCGGGATCAACCCCTCCCCGCTCTTGGGCGAGCTGCAGCGTGGCCTCGAGAAGATGAAGTCGGGGAACAGCGGGCGCCCGGTCTTTTCGCCGCGTCTGCTCGAGTGGATCGGCGACGCCTGGCTCCTCGGCTCGGTCGAGTACGCCGACGGCGCGGTGCGCTCGGGACACCTCTTCTCCGTTCTGGCGATGCACCCGGATCGCTACACCGCGGTCGACCTCGATCGCTACTTCGAAGGCGTGAAGCTCGACGAGCTGAAGCGCGACTTCTACCGACTGACCGGCGCCTCGCGAGAGGCGGCGGAGGCGGCGAGCGCGGGTGGCGCCGAGGCCAAGGCGGGCGCGCCGGGCCGTCCGGTCGAGGAGACCGCGATCGGCCGCTTCATGATCGACTTCACCGAGAAGGCGCGGCAGAACGAGATCGACCCCGTCTTCGGACGGCGCGAGATCCCGCCAGATGATCGACATCCTGGCGCGTCGGCGGAAGAACAACCCGATCGTGGTGGGTGAACCAGGCGTGGGGAAGACCGCGGTGGTCGAGGGGCTCGCGCTTCGCATCGTGAAGGGAGACGTGCCCGACATCCTGCGGAACGTGCGGCTCCTCTCGCTCGACTTGGGCCTCCTCCAGGCGGGTGCCGGGGTGAAGGGGGAGTTCGAGAATCGCCTGAAGTCGGTCATCACCGAGGTCAAGGCCTCGCCCACGCCGGTCGTGACCTTCATCGATGAGGCACACACGCTGATCGGCGCCGGCGGTTCGGCCGGCACGAGCGACGCGGCCAACCTGCTCAAGCCGGCGCTGGCTCGCGGCGAGCTTCGCACCATCGCCGCCACCACCTGGTCCGAGTACAAGAGTACTTCGAGAAGGACGCGGCGCTGGAGCGTCGCTTCCAGGTGGTCAAGCTGGATGAGCCGTCCCCCGCGGTGGCGGTCGAGATGATGCGCGGACTGCGCGAGAAGTACGAGTCGGCCCACAAGGTGCGCATCCTCGAAGAGGCGGTGGAGGCGGCGGCCGTCTACTCGAGCCGCTACATCTCGGGTCGTCAGCTGCCGGACAAGGCGGTCGACCTCCTCGATACCTCGGCCGCGCGAGGTGAATCGCGCAGGCGACCAAGCCCGAGACGCTCGACGACCTCGAGCAGCGCTTGCAAGGCTTGGGTCGTGAACGCGACGCCATTCAGCGCGAGCAGGGGCTGGGCATGCGCGACGGCGGCCGCCGACTCGCCGAGGTCGAGGCGGAGATCGGAAAGGCCGACGGGGAGCGCGCCGCGCTCGAGAGCCCGCTGGCTCCACGAGGAGGAGCTGGTCGGCGCCATCATGGAGAAGCGCAACCGCCTCGATCCGAGCTTCCGCACCCCGCGCCTCCGGCCGAGGGCGCGGAGGGCGCCGCCCCGCTGACCGACGCCGACCGCGCCGCGCTCCAGGCGGATCTCGATCGACTGCGAAGGAGCTCCGAGAATATCAAGGCTTCGAACCATTGGTGCCGATCGAGGTCGATTCGCGCCTGGTCGCGCAGGTGGTGGCGAGTTGGACCGGCATTCCCCTCGGCAAGATGATGAAGGACGAGGCGGCGCAGATCCTCACCTTCGAGACAAGCTGGCGGAGCGGATCAGGGACGGGACCAGGCGCTCGAGTCAGTCGACCGCAGTCTCCGCGCGGCCAAGGCGGGCTCAAGAATCCGAAGACGCCGATCGGGATCTTCCTTTTCGTCAGCCCTTTCCGGCGTGGGGAAGACCGAGACCGCGCTCTCGGTGGCTGACCTCATGTTCGGCGGCGAGCGCTTCGTCACCGTCGTCAACATGTCGGAGTTTCAGGAGTCGCACATGACCAGCCGCCTGATCGGCGCGCCGGCCTTCATGCGGCTACGGCGAAGGTGGCGTCTTGACCGAGGCGGTGCGCCAGCGTCCCTACTCCGGTTGTGCTGCTCGACGAGGTGGAGAAGGCGCACCCCGACGTGCTCAACCTCTTCTACCAGGTTTTCGACGAGGAATGCTCGCCGACGGCGAGGGCGCCGAAGATCGACTTCAAGAACACCGTGGTCTTCTTGACCTCGAACCTGGCGACCGACGGCGTTATCGTATCGATGACCCGAGACCGGTGCCCCCTCGACCGAGGAGCTGGTCAACGCCATCCGGCCGATCCTCTCCAAGCGCACTTCAAGCCGGCGCTGCTCGCGCGCATGGAGATCGTGCCCTGCGCCCCGCTCCGCGGCGAGAACCTGAAGTCGATCGTCCGGCTCAAGCTGAGAGGAATCGGCGAATCGTCTGAAAGATAGCCACCCGGATGACCCTCGACATCGATAAGAGGAGTCGAAGACGTGATCGCGGCGCGCTGCCGACGTCGATTCGGGGGCGCGCAACATCGACCACATCATCAGCCAGACGCTTCTGCCGATGATGTCGACTCAGCTTCTGGAGCGGATGAGCGAGGGCCGCTGCCGAGACGGTGAATCTCGGCGTGGCGGTAGACGAGTCGTTCGTCATCGACTTCGCCTAGGGGATCGGCGCCGCCCGCGGCGTCGACCGGCGGAGTTCACCGGGGAGAGACCGAAGAGGAAGCCATGCCCATTGAGCTCAGCGCAAACCAGTCGGAGATTTTCTTCGAGTGCGGAGACCTCGGGCCGCCGGATCTGATCGTCGCCTCGTTTCGGGGGCGCGAGGGCATTTCGGAGCTCTTCTCCTACGAGATCGAGTTGGCCTCGGAAGACGCCGAACTCGACTTCTCGGCCTTCGTCGGGATGCCGGCCACCCTCACCTGGAGCACGGGCGACGCCAGGCGCTTCGTCAACGGGATCGTGGCCAGCTTCGAGCAACACGGACGCGGCGCGCGCTATCACTACTACCGCGTGCGTCTGGTGCCCAAGGCCTGGTTCCTCACCCTCCGCCACAACTGCAAGATCTTCCAGGGAGACGACGTCAAGAAGATCGTGACCAAGACCCTGCAGGCGGCGGGGCTGGCCGAGAACACCGACTTCACCTTCGCCAAGTACAGCGCGGATCACCCGGCGCGCGAATACTGCGTGCAGTACCGCGAGACCGACTGGGACTTCATCACCCGCCTCTGTGAGGACGAGGGGATCTCCTACTTCTTCCAGCACGAGGACGGCGCACACAGGTTAGTCTTCGGTGATCAGGCCCCGATGTTCGAGACGATCGAAGGGGAGGGGGAATTCCTTCCGCCAACCGAACAGACTGGTCGAAGGCGAGTCCGCGGTCTATCGCCTCGAGTACACCGAGACGGTCAAAGGCAGAGAAAATTCCTGCTCCGCGATTACCTCTTCACCAACCCGGGGCTCGACCTGACTTCCGACCCAGCCGAGGCGACGACACGCACCGAACTGGAGGTGTACGACTACCCCGGAGGCTTCGTCACGAAGATTGGGGATCATCCTCGCTGCAGCGCAACCTGCGCGCTCGCCCACCGCGCTTCGCGCTCGGTTGCGCGGGGAGAAGGCGACGTCCGCACCCTTCATCCCGAGTTGCAAGTTCACCCTCTTCGATCACGATCGAGGAGAACCGGAACACCAGGTATCTCCTCACCAAGGTCGAGCACTGGGGCGATCAACGCCGGGCAGAGGACGGCGTGGGCGCCGGCCACGCCACCCCCTACGGCAATCGCTTCGAGTGCATTCCGACCTCGGTCGACTATCGCCCCGAGCCGCTGACGCCGCGACCACGGGTCGAAGGTTCGCAGACCGCGCGGGTCTGTGGCCCTCGGGCGAGGAGATCTGGGTCGACAAGTACGGCCGCATCCAGTGCAGTTTCACTGGGACCGCTACGGCGCGAAGGACGACAAGAGCACCTGCTGGCTCCGCGTCAGCCAGGGCTGGGCCGGCGCCGGTTGGGGCATCACCTTCTGGCCCCGCATCGGGATGGAGGTGATCGTCGACTTTCTCGAAGGCGATCCCGATCAGCCGATCGTGACCGGTTGCGTGTACAACGGACTGAACCCGGTCCCTTACACACTCCCCGACGAGAAGACCAAGTCGACCATCAAGTCGAACTCGACGCCGGGCGGCGGCGGTTCCAACGAGATCCGCTTCGAAGACGCCAAGGGCTCCGAGCAGGTGTACATCCATGCGCAAAAGGACATGGACACCAAGGTCGAGAACAACCGCTCGGTCGTGGTGGGCACCGACGAAACCCACAATGTCGGGCATGATCGCACGATCGAGGTGGTGCACGACGAGACCCACAAGGTCAAGAACGACCGCGAGGTCACGGTGGAGGGAAACCACACCGAGTCGGTCACGATGGATCAGACCATCACGATCAAGCAGAGCCAAAGCACCACCGTGACCGGCAGCCGCTCGGCCGACATCACCGGCACCGACACCACCACGGTGATCGGCGCGCGCTCCGTTTCGGTCGGAGGGGTGCAGGATGTGTCGGTGGTCGGCGCCGAGACCTACAAGGTGGAAGGGAGCCGCACCCTCCAGGTGGGCGGCACCTTCACGATCAAGGTCGGCGGCGATCGCGAGGCGCAGATCTCGGGCAACGAGAAGGTCCAGGTCACCGGCGACGCTTCCCTCGAGGTCGGCGGCGCCTGGTCGCACAAGGTCGAAGCCGATTCCTCCTGGGAAACCGCGGGCGAACTCGCGGTCAAGGCGAAGAAGATCGCGATGGAGGCGGACGACGAGATCGCGATCAAGTGCGGTTCGGCCGAGATCACGCTGAAAAAGGACGGCACGATCAGCGTGAAGGGGAAGGACATCTCGCTCGACGGCTCGGGCAACGTCACGGTCAAGGGCCAGACGGTCAAGATCAACTAGCGGCCATGCGTGCGCATCGGATCGACATCGCGGCGGAGCAGGCGGAGGAGGCAGCGTTCCTCGGAGGCCTCCGCCACACCGCCTTCGAGTCGCACGAGCAGACGATCCGCACCCTCGCGACGCTCGACGCACGCCTCCTCGCCCACCTCGACGGGGTAGTGGTGGCCGAGTCGACCGGCTGGGAGGCGGCCGCGCCGTATCTCGGCTCGAAGGACCCGCGAGAAGGATTCGTCGCCGCCTTCGTTGCCGCCGCCGCGCCCGCGGGGAGCCGTGGCGCGAACTGATCGAGGCGATCCCCGCCTCATCTGACGCCGCGGACTGCGCACCGGACTTCGCCTGGCGCGGGGCGAGGCGGTCCCGGCTCGTCTCGCCGCTCTTCGCCGCGCGGACGACCCGGTGCTCGATCCTTTGCCCTGGACGCCCTCGCCTTCGCGGTGAGAAGAGCGCGCTCGAGGCGAAGGACGAGATCGCGGCGCTCTTGGGAAGCGGTTCGCGGTCGCGCTGCGAAACGCGTTGGCGGTGGCCGGTCGGAGCGGGGAGCGAGGGCACGAACCTTTGGTCGCTCGACAGCTGGAAGCCGAAGACGGGGAGGTGAAGTCGGCCGCGCTCCGGGCCGGACTCCTCCTCGGCTCCGGTGCGGCGGCAACGAAGGCGCGCGAGTGGTCAAGGTTCCAAGCGCGGTCGGCCTCCACGCGCTCGTTGGCTGGCGATGTCGGGAGGAGCCGACGTGCTTGACCTCTTGCTCGCGGCCGCGCGTGAGAAGGAGGGAGCGCGCGTCGCGCTCTTGAGCGCCGCACGCCTCGGCCGGCCCGAGGTGGCGGAGCGCTTGGTCGCCGCGGCGGCCGAGCCCCGCTCGCGCGTCGCCGGCTTCGCGCTGGCGCGGCTCTTTGGACTCGATCTGGCGGCTGAAGGACTCGTGAAGCGCGACGCGGAGTCCGCCCCGGCCAAGAACGAAGCCATCGACCGTTCCTATCTCGATGACGGCTTCGCCGAGCCGGACGCGGAGCGAGTGCGCGCGCGATGGACGGAGCGGGGCAGAAGGGCGCGACCGGAGCACGGCTCGAGGCGGCGCGCCGCTCACCTGGACTGCGCTCCTCGCCGAGCTGGACGACGCGCCGCTGCCCGAACGGAGGCGGCGCTCCTCGAGTGCCGTCTGCGCTTGCCTGACCTGCCGCTGCTCGAGAGCCGAGCCTGGGCCGACGATCAACGCCGTGCCCGCGAGACGCTTCGCGCAAGCGGTCGAGAGCGCCGGGCGCTGCGCGCTGCTCGAAGCCTGGCCGGCCCTGGTCGCCGCGAAACGATGAACGACGCGCCGGGAGGCGCGAGGAGAGGAACCATGGCCTCAAGCTGAACCACCCGCCGCGTGATTTCTCGCGAAGAGGTGACGCGACCGAAGGTGAACGGCGCGCAGATCGGTCGACTGGTCGCCGGTCACCGAGGAGCGCGCGCCGATCGTCGACTACCTGGCCGCGATCGACGGGCCTGACCCGCTATTCTGGCCGCGCCGTCGCACGGCGCGATCGAGTCGCTGGCTGGTCGCCACGTCGTCCTGCTCTTCGAGGATGGCGACCCCGCCCGACCGATCCTGACCGCCTTCGTCGAGGAGGGCGCTGAAGAGAGGATCGGCGCGCCGGACTACTTGCATGTCGATGGCCAGGTCATCGCGATCGTGGCGGAGCGAGAGCTGGAGCTGCGCTGCGGTGAGGCGACGATTCGCCTCACCCGCGATGGACGCGTCACGGTGAAGGGCGTGCAGGTGACGAGCGAGGCCAAGGGCTTGCAACGGATCCGCGGCGCCGCGGTGCGGATCAACTAGGCGACCGGTGGAGCTCGAGAACCAAACCGGCGCGCTGGCGCAGCTCTTGGTCGTTCCGGACAAGGACGGCTACGAGACGCTGGGCGTGGTCGTGAAGGCGACCTGGCGCCTCGACGGCGATCGACTCGTGCCGGCGGAGGAGCCGGTCGAGATCACGCAGGCCGACGTCTACTACGGCAAGGAGAACGAAACCAGCGTGCGCCTCGAGTCGGATCTCGCCTTGTACAAGCCGGCGACCGACGTGGTGGTGCTGGGGCACGCCTACGCGCCGCGCGGCCGGGCGAAGGAAGGCAAGGTCGTGGTGCGGGTCGGCAAAGCCGGACTCGAAGCGCGGGTCTTCGGCGATCGGAAGTTCGCGATCACCCTCGGCTTCGTGCGCGTGGTCGGGCCCGAGCCGTTCGAGAAGATCCCGCTTCGTTGGGAACGCAGCTTCGGCGGATGCCAGCCGGGCAAGGGGCGCGTGATCATCGCAGCGGAGGAGCGAAATCCGGTGGGTCAGGGCTTCGTCGGCAAGAAGCGCCGCTCCTACGTGAACGGTCTGGCCCTCCCGAACTTCGAGCACCCGAAGAAGCTGATCAAGAAGCCGGGACAGAAGCCGCCGCCGATTGGGTTCGGCTTCGTCGGGCGCGCCTGGTTGCCGCGACGCAAGTACATGGGGACCTACGACGCGAAGTGGGAAGCGGAGCGCCTGCCGCTCCTCCCGGTCGACTTCGACGATCGTGCCTTCTGCGGCGCGCCCGAAGCGCTCCAGTTCACGCCGCACCTTAAGGGGGGCGAGCCGGTGCTGCTCGACGGCGTCTCGCCGCGCGGCCCGCTGCGCTTCGCCCTGCCCACGTCGCGGCCCACCATCTCCGTCCACTGGAAGGGGAGCTGGGAAGAGATCCCCGCGCTCCTCGACACCGTGGTGTTCGAGCCGGACGAATCCCGCCTCGCCCTCACCTATCGCGCGCGACTTCGCATTCACAACCAGGTGCGGAAGGTCCGCGCGATCAAGATCGAGGGGATGTCGTGAACTCGCTCCTACGCGCGGCGCCGGCCTGGATCACCGGCTACGGGGTGACCACCTCGGTCGGAGGCAACACCGCGCAGTCCTGCGCCTCGATGCGCGCGGGCACGGTGCGCTTCGTCAAGAGCGACCGCTACGCCTGCGCCGCGCGCGATCCGGAGAATGAACCGCCGGAAGAAGCGCTCATCGTCCCGATCGAAGAAATCGACCCGGAGGCGGGTGGATTCGACCGCCTGGTGCGCCTCAGCATCGGCGCGCTGACCGAGGCGATCGAGTCGGCCCGCATCACGCGGAACGAACTCGACGGCTACGTCCTGGCCCTCGCGCTTCCGCAAAGCGGAAGACCCGGCGCGCGCGAGATCGCCGCCCGGTTTGCCGATGAGCTGCTTCGCCGCTCGAGCCTGCCGCGCCCCAAGCAGGTGGCGGTGAGCCAGGTGGGACACAGCGGGGTCGGCGAACTCCTGGCGAACGTGCCGACGATCCTGGCCGAGCATGGGCCGGTGCTCCTCCTCGCGGTCGACTCTCTGCTCGATCGCGCCACCTTGGAGTGGCTCGATCGGGCCGATCGACTGAAGTGCACGCGCGCACCCGAAGGGGTGTTAGCCGGCGAGGCGGCGGCTGCGTTCTTGCTCGAGGCGCCGCGGGCCGCGGAGCGCGCTTCGCGAAGGCCGCGCGCCACGCTCGACGCGGTCGGACTCGCGGTCGAGGAAGCGCACCTCTTCTCCGATCGCGCCTGCGTCGGGGTCGGGCTCTCCGCCGCGGTGCGCGCGGCCAACGCCGCATTGGCCAAGGCGCCGGCGCCACCTTGGGTCCTGCTGGATCACAACGGCGAGCGCTACCGCGCGCTCGAGTGGGCCTACGTGGTCACGCGTCTCCACGCCGTCTTTCGCGAGGTCAATCCCACCTGGTACGTCGCCGACACGGTCGGCGATGTTGGGGCCGCGATCGGCGGCCTGGCCGCCGCGCGCGTGCTCGCCGCCTACGAGCGCGACTACGCACCGGCGGAGCAGGCGTGGATTCTCCTCGGCAGCGATGATGGCGCGCGCGCTGCGTGCTGGTCTGCTGTGCTGGTGGTTTTTGATGCTGGCCACGACGATCGTTAACTTCATGACGGTGGTGCACGCGTCGAGCGTGGGGCAGGTGATGTTCTTTCCCGACGTTTGCTCACCGCTCCGCCCGCGCCGTCGCCCATTCCATTCCTCGTCCTGGGCCGATCGCGATGTCGTGGAAAGACACCTGACTTGGGCAGGTCGAGCACTGTCAAGATCGACGGCAATCCGATCATGCTTCAGGACGCCACGTTCAAGATGTCGACTGGTGATGAGGTGCCGCGAGCGCGCAGGGAGTGGTCAGCCACAAAAAATCAAAGGCAAGGCCGAGGGCTGCAACCTTCCTCTTCGACGTCAAGGTCGACGGCAAGATGGTGCCGCGCCTCCTCGACCCGATGGTGGGGAACGAGCTTCAAGGAAGCCGCCGAACACGCCCCCCTCGCCCGAGCTACAACCACCCAACATGCAGATGCCGGCGCTGCCCGGCACCACCGGCGATTGGGACGTTGCCGACGTCGCCGAGGGGGAGTGATGGCGGCCAAGAAGCAGTACGTGAACATGCCCGCCACTCGAAAGGAGCATGGGCGCTTCTTCCCCTCACCGTCAACATCCGCGAGACCAAGCCGGGTGAGTCGGAGGAATGCTCTACCTTCATGGAGCCGAACGGCGCCAACGTGCCGCCGGAGCAGCTCGCTGGCCGATCGCAACGGCGGCTTCTGCTTCATCCCGCAGCATCGCGAGCTGGTGCAGGTGAAAGACAAGAAGGAGATGAGCCGCCTTCTCGATCGCGGCGGGGACAAGTTCGCGTTCGGCGAAGGCAAGGCCAGACAAGCTGGGCGCGGCCTACGCGAACGTCGAGGTGGAGGTCTGGGCGAAAGATCTACGTGCAGATGGGCTACATGAAGGTGGTTCGAACCCGCCCCATCGCTGGGCCAACGCGCCGACCGCCAACATGGGCCCTGTCACCGAGCCTGTACAATCATCGAGATGGCGACCCAGGGACTGCGCTCGGTCCTGCACTCGCCCTGGATCAACAACCTGAACCTGCTTCCGACCTGGCGCGAAGAAGGTGGAAGCCGAAGTACCCGGACCAATCGACGCAGATGGCTCCTGTCGATCGGATCGGGAAACGCTCGACGGTCAATTGGGACCTTGGACCTTCACTGGGACGGCGCTCAAGGCTGGACTGGTGCGACAGAGCGAGCTGCCGGCGGGGCAGTTCACCTGGCCCGATGACGCCAACTGGGGCAGCTGTCTAATCGAGGTCCTGGACGATGCCGGGCGGTGCGCCGCACCATGCGTACGCCGGCCGGCTTGATGACCAAGGAACCGTCCGGCGCCTATCAGCATCCGGAGGAAGGCGGTGCCGCAAGGTGAACTGGACTTCGGTACGCTGGCCGGGATGGGCGCGGCAGAGCGCTTCGGCCTGGCCCGTGCGCGCCTTCACTGTGGTGGTCAAGATCATCGACGACAGAGCATGGGCTTCGCCTGGCCCGCCCCCGCGCATTCTGATCGCACCGCAGTCCGACGCGCTACACGCGCAACGACAAGCTCGAGAACACGGTGGTGCACGAGATCGTCACGTGCTGGGCTTGAACGCTTCGAAGAACCTGCCGAAGTACAACGTCGACCACGGCTACTTCGAGAGCGATAATAAAACCCCACCTGGTACAACAACGTCAATGGGGGTGGGCTCGTGCACCGCTATTACCTGGAGCAGACGCCTGACGCGAACAACAAGTACAAGAACGGCACCTGCGCTATGCGCTGCACTACGTGAACGGCAAGACCGCCTACTGCCCGACTGGGCATAAAGGAAGGCTCCGACCTGAAGAAGCTCGGGCGTACTGCGATCGGGCTGAAGGGATGATGCGATGAGCAGCGACGCCGACTTCTTCATGCTCGAGCGGGCCTGGGCGATCCTCAATCCGCCGACCCCCCGCCATAGGCCCAGAGGGCGTGCGGCTGGCCGCTCCCCGGCCAGCGCGGATGTGGGCGCAGCTTCGTCATTCCGATCACCGCCATCGCGCGCTTCACCACCGAGGGGCGGAATGCCCCTACCCCGTCGCCTCTGGCAGAGCGAGGCTGGTGCGGACCTCACGCACAATCGGTTTCATTCCCGGGATGCTCGGAGATCCTTCGCCGATCCCCGAGGCGGAAGAGGCGCGGAGCCCGGGGCCGGCGGGAAGAGGAACTGAGCAGGAGTGGCTGATGCCGCCGGCGCCGTGGTCCCACCGGTCCAAGAGGAGCTGCCGGACGCGCCGCTGGTCGAGGGACCGAGGAGTTGCCTGCCGAGCGGACTGCCGGTGCTGCCTTCACCGGTGGGTACTTCGCGCAGTACCGCACCTTCGATCTGGAAGTACTGCCCGCCGCGCGGTCGTCCGCGCGCGACCTCGTTCTCCTGCCACCTACGGGCCGCACCACTCTCGAACAGCGTGCGCACCGAGGTGACCGAGCCGGGAAAGGGGCGCGAGATGGCGGAGACGCTGCCGCGCCTTCGAGGCTTCCGACCAGTCACCCAAGCTCGAGGGACCGGGCATCGCGCTCAAGATCGCGCCCGGGGCCAACGCGGCCGGGACAGGGTGGGGAGCTGGGCGTTCTGCGCCGAGGGATTCGTGGACCTCGCGGCCGGTTCCTGCGCGGTCAGATCTGGCTCATCGAGGATCGCGAGGAACACGCCTCACCTTCATCGGGCGTCCGGCGGCCGAGCTGGTGCTCTTCCCCGGCGACGAACCCGCGGCGACCATTGCGGAAGGCTGGCTCTTCAGCGTCTCGCTCGGCGAGTGCTGCGTGATTCTGGCGGGAGTGAAGGGGCTGCTCGATAACCGCGGTGCTGGTGGGCCTTGGAAGTCCTCCGCGATCGAGGGCGGACGCTCAAGGCCGATGGTCCGCGACTCAGCGCGCCCGGCGCCGCGGAACGCGCCCATGAAGGCGAGGAGCTTCTCCTTGACGGAGTCGGCCATCGCTGCGGACCTCGCTGCACAGATCGAGGCCGTAGGGCTGAACTGCTACCGTGTCCCACGCGTTTTCCGCGCGGAGACCGCTGGCCAGGATCACCGGGACCTTCACGCTCACGACCAGCTCCGACTTCGAGCGCTCCAATCGTGCGTGCGGCCGGTGCCCTGGAAGCCCTGGCGCGCCGCTGGCCGTCCCGAGTCCAAGAGGATGCGGGTGATCGACGCGGTGGCGCGAGGCGGTGAGCCGACGCGATCGCGCCCTCGTCCTCGACGTGAAGCACTTGCACGACTCGCGTGTCGGGTAGGGCGAGGGCGCAGTGCAGCGTAGGTCTCGAGGAGACCGCGTCGACCAACTGAAGGGTGGTCGGTCTGGTCAGGCGCGCGTGCTCGACGATCGCCTCCGCCTCGAAAAGCGCGGTCAGGAGGAAGGTCTCGACCCGGGGCGTCGACGCGCCCAGGCCGCGATTTCCTGATCGCCGCGTCATCGATCGGGCCCGGGCCTGCGGGCATCGCCGCGACCAGGCCGATGGCGTTCTCGCCTCGAGGCGATGGCCAGGCGCGCCTCCTCGATCGATCACCGCAACACACCTTGACCCACATGCGATCGGGTCAGCCCGCCAGCGCCTGGTCTCGATTTCCGGCGTGGGCACTGCGCCGAGGCCGACCACGGTCAGCACCTGCTGCTCGGTGCCGAGGCGCTGACCGCCAGCGGCCGTTTCGCTCGACTTCTGCCAGGTCGAGGTGAAGGCGGCGGCGAGGACGCCGACGCCCGCGTTGGTCAGGTGATCCACCGGCCAGGTTGATCACGATGAGCGGGCGCGCATCGCGCACCTCGGCCCGCACGTCGTCGGAGAAAGGCATGGCCTCGGTCGTGCCGGTGAGCGCTCCGCGCAGGCGGAAGATCACGCCGAAGCGACCGGAGAATTCCACGCGGTTCTCGCACTCGAGCTTTTCCACTTGTTCATCATTGGCTCCTTCTTCGCCAGCACTGACGATCGATGTCGCGATCCTGCCTCAGCCTCCGATCGGCAAGAGCAGCTCCAGTTCCCAGTCGCGTCCTCTTGAGCGGCTCGCTCGGCTTCCAGCGCAGGTGCGCCACCGTGATCGCGCCGCCGTCGCCGGGGGTCGACTTCGCCCGCGACGACCGTGAGCGACTGGGCTTCTCCCCGCGAGCGCGCTCCGGCGAAGGCGCGTGCCTCGCGCGCCAGCCAGGCGCAGAGCCTCCTCGGCGTTGCTCGCGCCGGAGCTCTGGCGGTCGAGCAGTCGATCGCAGAACTGACCGAGGCGACCGGCAGTCAACCGATAGGCGAGGAGCGCTTCCAGGGTGAGCTTCCTGGCATGAGTTGGTGCGGTCGTGTTGACCAGCGACAGCACCACCAGTCGGCTGAGCACGCCGACCAGCGGAGAGACGCCGGCGCGGGTCAGCTCCATCGCGCGCATCTCCGGGAAGGGCGCCCCCGGGCTGCGGCGATCTCGGCCGCCGATCGCCTGCGGATAGAGGCGCGTGGGCAGACCGTCGAAGGGCCGCCCGGCGCCTGCGATGTCGAGGGCGTGACCCCAGGCGGCCACGCTGCGCGCGATGGCGGCGCCGACCAGCCACGAACCGCGCCCGAAGAGGAAGCTCGGGCTTCGCCTCCTCCACCGCCTCGTCGTGCCCACCCCGATAGGCGGCGCGCTGGAGATAGCGATTGACGGTGAGCGTGATCCAACGAGCGTCCTCGCTCGTCTGGTAGGCGCCAGTTCGCGTGGGGCGTCCGACACGCGATCGACCACGTTAGGGATCGCCGGCACATGCGCGAAGTAGCGGAGGTCGAAGAGGCCGGGGCCGCCCCCCGCGATCAGCGGCACTTCAGCACCTGGGCTGGGCGCGCGCGAGCGCGGGTCAGCGCCTCGAAATCCGCCCCTTGTGGCTGAACTCGTCGAGGACGAGCGCGCTCCACGGCTCCGCCATCGAGATACACCGCGCTGGAAGCGTCGAGCAACTTCTCTCGCGACGAGGAAGAAGACCAAAGTCGATCGGCGCCTGGCCCGCGCGCGCAGGAGGAGGCCGCGCCAGGCCGATTCCACGCGTTGAAACGCAGGTGCAGCACCGCGTCGATCTGCACCGCGGACGGCGCGGCGTAGCCCGCGTCGATTAACGCGCCGGATCGAAGCGGGCGCGAAGCTCTCGAGCGAGGCCGACGGTAAGCGAGGAGCTTCGTCGACCGCTCCTCGCTCGTTCGGCAAGGGGAGCTCGACCCGCGCGGCGATTCCCTCGGGCCAACCCTCGCCGGTCGGAAGGCGCGCCGGCTCCTCCGCGCTCAAGCCCAGATCGGCAATCACGAGTAGCTTCCAGGGGAGCGCGCTCATGGCGGTTCCTTTCGGCAAGGGTTCATGGTGACGCGCTTCAGTCGGCGCGTCAGGATAGCCGATCAGGCCGCGCCCGCTGGGCCCGTCCGGGGATCGGCAGCTCCAGCTCAAGTCCGGCAGCCCCTCATCGGCTCCTTGAGCGGCGTCAAGCGGATCGACATGGCGCGGCGTTCGTCCTCCGCGCCTCGGCGAGGTCACCTCGATCGCGAAGCAGCGGCTCCTCCGGCTCAAGGTCAGATCTCGTAGCCCCGCGCCCAAGGTCCTCGCGATCTCGAAGGGCGAGGTGCGCTCGAGGTGCGGGTAGACCTGGCGCACCAGGGTCGTGATCTGGTTGACCATCAGCTGATAGGGGAGGGTGGCCCGGCGCGCGTTCATCTGATTTGCGCGATCGTCGGTGCCGCGGGCCGGCGCGAAGACGAGCGGCGCGGTCGCGACGAAGGCGTGATCATCGTTTCGACGCGCCGCCAACGGCACCAACCCCAGGCGCGAGAGGTCGAGGAGCCGCTGCTCCGAGATCATCGCCTCGGTCGGCAGCGCGACGTCGTCACCGGTCCTGGTCGCGCGACGCTTGAGCGGCAGATCGTCGACGCGTCCCCCCTCACCGGCGCCGACGCAGTCGAGGGCCCAGCCGGTGCGAGCCGCGGCCGCCGCGATCCGCTCGGCGATGGCCCAGCTCGGACGCATCCAGGCCGCGCCCTGCTCCTGAAACGCGAGGCCCTTCACCGTCTCCCCGTCCGACCCGAAGGGCGGGCGGGCGAGGAGCGAATTGACGCCGAGCGCGATCCAACGCGTGGCCGGCTCCTTCCGCAGCTCGGCCCAGGCGGCCATGGTCTGGAACGAGACCAGATCGGTCGACTCGAGCAGCTCCGCCGCCGATCCCAGGTCGAAGAGCCGCGGTGAGGCGGAGGCGACCAGCGGTAGCGAAGCTGCTTCCAGCTCCCGCGCCAGCTCGAGGAGCGCGGCGCGATCCTCGAGATCGAAGTCGGCCAGCACCACGACCGATCGTCCCTCCTCGCGGAGCGGGTCGATGTGTGGCAGCACCACCTCGCGGATCGCGCGGGTGAGTTCGGCCGCCGGCGCCGGCAGGACGTGCAGGTGGATCCCCGCGCGAAAGTCGATCCGACGGACGAGAAACCTGAGGCCGAGCCAAGCCGACTCGAGCTGACGGAAGCGCGGATCGGCCAGGACCTGCGTCACCTCCGCGGCCAGCGCGCCCTCCGCGATGCGAAGCGCCTCGGCCACGCCGGTCTTGCGCTCACCGGGACGCCCCACGATTCCGGCGAGGAGTCCTTCGAGCAGCGAAGATGCTCCGGTCGCTTCCCGTCGCGCCTCGGCGCTTCCCCCCACGTCGACCGCGTCGAAGATGGCGGCAAGTGGATCCTCCTCCTTCGCGCGCGGGGGAGGAGGGGCGGGAGCCACGGGCTGCGCGGCGCCGCTAACTCGAGGGCCTCCTCCGACCGCGTTCGCGACCAGGCGAGGTCCGGTCCATGCGCTGAGCCACGCGGAACTGCCTGCGTGTTGCTTTCCTCGCTCGAGGTCGCGAGCGCCGACAAGAGCCTGCGCGCGCTCGCGCTGGCGGAAGCCGCTCGGCCAGTGCTTCGGGGCGCAGATCCTGGTATGCGGCGAAGCGCAGCGAACTCCGCCGCCAGCTCGAGCGTCGGCGCCGCGCTCGCGAAGAAGCCATCCAACTCATCCTTGTCGACCGCGACCCTTCCGCTCCGTCCGGCGAGGAAGTCTCCCACCACCAAGAGATCGAAGGCGGCGTTCATTCGGGACATCGACCTCCTCTCGCTCAGGGCGAGACGCCGCAGGTCGATGGTCGAACAGCTGACGTGCGCCTCCGACCGCGGCTGATAGGTGATCGCGACCTGGACAATCGTAGGTGGTGGCCTGGGGCGGAAGGAAGTGCACGTCGATGGTGCGCTGGCGGGGTCCCCCAGGCGAAGATGATGTCGAGGGTCCCGATGGCGAAGTACTGGCACCCGCTCCCGCTCTCTGCTTCCAGGGTGAAGACTCGCGGTGGTCGACTCGTTGGTCACGGTGAAGCTCCGGTCGAGCTTCCGGCGAACTCGGCGACGTGGCCGAAATCGAGGAAGTTGGCCCCGCGCCGCAGACGATGCCGCTCCCCGCGACGTTCAGCGCGGAGCACTCAGGCCCGGTCCTGTTGGCGATGGCGCAGTCGGTCGGACCGGGCAGAGTCGGGGCGAAGCGCACCGTCACCTGATGCGAGCCGAGTCGCCCGACGATCGAGTAGTCCTGCCCACCCACCACCGCGGTGTCGGGACAGCCTGAGGTGAACACGCTTCCTTCGAGGGTGCCGCCCCCAGATTCTCGATCGGGCTCCGATCGAGTGATCTGCCCACCGCCACCTCGCCGAAGTCGATCGACGGAGGAGACGCGGCACTGCACCGGACCATCCCCCTGTCTCGTGCAGGTAAAGCGCCCCGCAGGAGAGGATGTCGAGACTGCAGCCGTAATCGAAGACGCGTCGGGTGGAAGGCCACCTCAACGTCCAGCGTTTCGCCCGCGGCCAATGAGATCGGCCCCGCGTCGAGCAGGGTGAAGGCCTGGCAGGAAGCGGGCAGCGTGCCCTCCAAGCGGCCGCCGCCCGAGTTCCGAAGGGTGAAGCGGCGGAAGGCGTCGGCGCCCAACTGCACCAAGGCGAAATCGAGGCTGTCGGGATTGAGCGCGCAGAGCGGCGGTTCGTCGCCGGTCGTGAGCGAGGTTTCATTCGACGAGGCCGAGCTGTCGGCCCCGCTGAACGCGCGAAGGCGGTAGGTGAAGTTGGTGTTCGCCGCTAGGCCCGCGTCCAGGTACTCGCGGAGGCCGCCGTCGATCAGGGCGACGCGCTCGTAGGCGCCCTGATCGTGGCGCTCGAGCACGAATCCCTCCGGATCCGGCTGCGCGTAGCTCCAGGCAAGCCCGATGCTCCGCGGCTCGATCAGGCTGCTCGCGAGATCGCTCGGCGCCTCGAGCTGCGTCGTGACGCGAAGCACGTTCGACAGGGCGGAGCGATTGCCCGACTCGTCGATCACCTCGAGCGCGAAGTAGTGGGCGGTCCGCGGCGTGAGCCCGAACACCTCGGTCGACTCGCTGGCGCCGGCGGGGAGGGGCGTCCCCTCGAAAGGCACCGGCTCGGCATCGGCGAAGTTGTCGGCACTGATCGGCGTGGTGCTGAAACGGAGGTCGTAGCTCGCGGCGGTGCCGATCCTCCCGTCGTCGCCGGTGGCGGTCCAGGTCAGTCGCACCGAGTTGGCGGTTCGACCACGCGCGGCCAGGGTGGTGATGGGCGCGGGTGGGGTGAGGTCAGGAGTGATCACGCGCACGGAAGGGGCGATCGCTCCCTTGTTGCCCGCCTCATCGCGCGCGCGGAGCGTGAACCAGTAGCTGGTCTCTCGCGTGAGCTGGTCGACGCGAACCGAGTCGATCAAGCCGGCCGCGCTCAAGCTGGGCGCGGCGTCGACTACGGTGGCCAGGTCGAAGTTCAACTCGTCGATCGGTTCGAGCGACGAGCGAATGTCGTAGCCCGCGACCTGCCCGACCGCGCCGTCGTCGCCCGGCGCGACCCAACGCAGCGTGATCGACGTCTCCCCGCGAGGTCGCGCGATCAGATCGCCCGGCGCGCCAGGGGCGACCAGGTCGCGCGGGGGAAGGGTGCGGAATTCGAGCAGGTTCGAAAGCGGCGAGTCGAGCCCCGCGTCATCGCGCGAAATCAGGGCGAGGAAGTAGCTCGTCTCCGCTTCGAGATCCTGGATGAAGACCCCCTCCTGCTCGCCCGGTAGGTTCGGGATCGGCGGAGCGGGCACGCGCTCGGCCGCGGCGAAGTTCTCCTCGGTGATCGCGGCGCGGCTGATGCGGAGGTCATAGCTCACCACCCGCTCGAACCCACCGTCGGAGGGCGCGGTCCAGATCACGACGACCGAGCT
>JAXLXQ010000041.1:0-37255 GCA_046327845.1 Candidatus Eiseniibacteriota bacterium
GGTGCACGACCTCTACGTGCCGGTGCAGGATCGCTTCAAGGATTACATCGCGACCCCCAAGAGCAACATGTACCAGTCGCTCCACACCACGGTGATCGGACCGCAGCAGCGCATGGTCGAGATCCAAATCCGCACGCGACAGATGCACCTGGTCTCCGAGATCGGGATCGCCGCGCACTACCGCTACAAGGAAGGGGGGCGCTGGGACGAGGAGATCGAGCGCCGCTTGGGCGAGGCGCTGGTGCGCCGCACCACCGAGTGGCACGAGGAGGCGGAGGATCCGAAGGAGTTCATGGACTTCCTCAAGATCTCGCTCTACCAGGACGAGGTCTTCGTCTTCACCCCGCGGGGCGAACTGCGCCAGCTGCCGCGCGGCTCCACCCCGATCGACTTCGCCTATGCCATCCACTCGCAGGTCGGCCATCGCTGCGTCGGCGCGCGGGTCAACGGTCGGATCGTGCCGCTCCGCTACGAGCTCAAGAGCGGCGACACCGTCGAGATCATGACCCAGGCCCAACCGGCGCCGAGCGAGGACTGGCTGCAGATCGCGCACTCGAGCCGCGCGCGCGCCAAGATCCGGCAGTGGATCAAGGCGCAGCGGGTGCAGGAGTCGATCGTGCTCGGACGCGAGATGCTCCAGCGCGAGCTGAGGAAGAAGCACAAGAAGTTTCCGACCGACGATGAGCTGATGGACGTGGCCCAGTCCTTCGGACTCTCCGACGTGCCGCTCCTCTACGCGAAGCTGGGGGAGGGAACCTTGGCGGTGCCCGGCGTGCTGCAGAAGCTCTACCCGGAGCTCTCCGCGCCTAAGTCCCCCTCGCCGGTCGATCGCCTGCGCGAGGTGGTGAGTCTGCCGGTCAAGGGCATCACGATCGACAACGTCTCCTCGCTCCTGGTGCACGTCGCGCAGTGCTGCCACCCGGTGCCGGGCGACTCGGTCGTCGGCATCGTCACCCGCGGTCGCGGCGTCTCGGTGCATCGCCGGGACTGCCCCAACACCTTCGACGACCGCGTGGAGAAGGAACGGAAGATCGACCTCAACTGGGACGTGGAAGGACAGAAGATGTTCCACGTCCGCCTCGCGGTCTATGGCAGCGACCGCGCGAACCTTCTCGCCGACGTCGCCACCGCGATCTCCGGCACGCAGACCAACATCAAGGAAGGTGGCATGTCTTCGGTCGATGCGCAGGCGGTCGGGGACTTCTGGTCGAGGTCAAGAACCTCGCGCACCTCGATCGTGATGCGCGCGATTCGGGGCGTGAAGGGGGTCGTCGACGTGGAGCGAAAGCAGCACCTGCCGCGGGAGTTTGGGGAAGAAGGAGGAAGAAGGTGATGATCGCGCGGAATGGACTCCGCTCGGCGTGGCCCCTGGTCGCAGCGGTCGGACTTGCATGGGGGGCTTCGGTGACCACGCGGCGGCGCTCGAGTTCGGTCCACGCATCGGGTACGCCGACATGAAAGGACTTGCTCGACGGCAAGGCCGAGCCAGGCAAGCTCAAGATCTTCGGCTGCCAGGTGCGGATGCAGCTCTCGAACGCCACCACCATTGAAGTGGCGGGAGAGGCGACCAGCGAGAAGTTCGACTTCGAGGACGCCGGAGACCCCGGCCACTCATCGACGGGAAGGCGAAGTGGGACGACCTCGCGCTCTACGCCTCGCTCCACTTGGAGCTGCTCGCCGTCGGCCCCATCGCCGTCTACGCCGGCGGGGGTGGTGGCCTTCACTTCCAGTCAGATCGACGTGATCGAGGCGGCGCTGCAAACCAAGAACCGCGGTGCATCGACACTCGGGACGATCGATGACTGGCTGGCCCAAGCGGAAAAGGACCGGAGCGACGTCGAGTGGCACGGGCTGGGCGGCGCGTCGCTTCAACTCGGCGCAGCTCGGCCGTTTCGCTCTTCGGCGAAGGAGCGCTACCGCGACATCACTGGCGATCAGGGTCTTCAAGGTTGGGCCGCCTACGCCGGCTTCAACCTGCGCCTGGATCAGCAGCGCGGTGCTGGGGGTCGTACAGCGGGTCTCGCGCGCTTCGGTCACGACCGAGGCGGGGGTGAGCGGCGCGATCGAGCGCGGCCTGCTCGTTCTCCTCGGCGTGGCGCAGGGGGATGACGAGGACGACGCGGCGTTGGCTGGCGGCGAAGTGCGCCTCACTCCGGATCTTTCCCGACCAGGATGGGAAGATGAACGTCGGCCTAGTCGAGTCGGGCGGCTCGATGCTCGTCGTGTCGCAGTTCACCCTCCTCGGTGACTGCGAGAAGCGGCGGCCCAGCTTCGCGGGGCGGCAGCCCGAGGTCGCGAATCGACTCTACGAATGCTTCGTCGAGGCGGTCCGCGCTGGGATCACGGTCGCGACCGGCGTATTCCAAGCCCACATGGACGTAGCGCTGCTGAACGATGGCCCGGTCACCCTCATCGTCGACTCGGGCCGTGGAAGAGACGCCGGGCCCGCGGCGTGGGCGGAGAGGACGCGTGACCGCGGGGCAGAACAACAACCACGGCCTCGCGCTACTTGGCTTCGGGGCGGCCCGCTCCTGCTTGCCTCCGGGCCGCCGCGACGGCGCGAGCTGCTGGAACGGATGCACGTCCCGCTTCGCATCGTGGTGCCGGACGTGCCCGAGGGAACCGCGGCGCGCACGAGTCGCCGGCGGACTACGTCGCGCGGTTGGCCAGGAGAAGGCGACTGCCGCGCTCGCGCTCGAAGGAGGGGCCTACGCCTGCCTCGCCGCGGGATACCGTGGTCGACCTCGATGATGTCGTCCTGGAGAAGCCGTCGAACGAACTCGAGGCCGATCTCTTCCTCACGCGAATGGGGAATCGCTGGCACACCGTGTGGACCGGCCTCCACCTGGTGCGGCTGCGAGACGAACGGGCCGTCGCGGGGGTGGAAAGCTCACGTGTGTTCTTCTCGGAGCTCGACGCGGAGACACGCCGCCGCTACATCGAGACAGGTGAGCCGATGGACAAGGCCGGCGGCTACGGCATCCAAGGGTACGGCGGCCTCTTCGTGCCGCGCATCGAGGGGGACTACTTCAACGTGATGGGACTGCCGCTCGCGCTTCTCCGCCGCCTCTGTCACGAACTCGAGGAGTTCGCGTGACCCAGATGGAGTGGTTGCTCGAGACGGTGCGCTGGCGCGATGGCGCGCTCCGCATCCTCGATCAACGCGCGCTTCCGGAGGCCGAGAGCTATCTCGAACTGCGCGAGATCGCCGACGTGATCGAGGCGATCCGAAGTCTCGCAGTGCGCGGCGCGCCCGCGATCGGCGTGGCGGGGCCTACGGTCTGGCGCTCGGTGCTGCCGCGAACGAGCAGCAGCTGCGCGCGGTCGCGGACCGGTTGATCGCGGCCCGACCCACCGCGGTCAATCTGCGCTGGGCGGTCGAGCGCACGCTTCTGGCGACTCTCGCCGCATCGCGCGCGCCCGCGGATTGGCCGGAGGCGGCGCGGGCCGAGGCGGACCGCATCCTGGAGGAGGATCTCGGCTCTCCGAGGCGATGACCCGACGGCTGGCGCTCCTGCCTGCGCGCGCCGGGTGCTCACCCACTGCAATACCGGGGGCCTGGCGACCGGCGGCGGCGGTACCGCGCTTGGGGTCGTGCTCTGCGCCGCGCGCGAGGGAAAGGACTTCTTCGTGCACGTCGACGAAACGCGCCTTGCTTCAGGGCGCGCGCCTGACCGCCTGGGGCTGCGGCGCGCCGGCGTTCCCCACGCCATCAACTGCGACGGCGCAGCCGCCTGGATCTTGAAGACCGAGGAGGTGAGCGCCGTGCTGGTGGGCGCCGATCGCATTGCGCGGAACGGGGACACCGCGAACAAGATCGGCACCCTGGCGGTCGCGCTGGCGGCACGCGCCTTCCACGTGCCGTTCTACGTGGTCGCACCGCGATCAAGCTTCGACTTTCGATCTCGAGCGGGGACGAGATCCCGATCGAAGAGCGGGAGCCCGGGGAAGTGGTCGATCTGGGCCGCGGAACCGGCTCACCCGCCCGAAACCCGGCCTTCGACGTGACCCCGGCCGAGCTAGTCGCGGGGTGGGTGACCGAGCGCGGGGTCGAGCGCCCCCGTTCGCCCCCTGAGCATCCGAGTTAAGCCGATTCTTGACACAGGGAAGGCTGGGTCACTAGGCTCTGCCTTTGCACATCGGGAGGGGTTCCCTCCGGAAGAGATCTTGCTCGCGTTCCTGGTCGGTCGATCGAGAGGCGAGCGAGGCGGGGCGCGCGCGTGCGGAGTTCTCGCACGGTCCAGCGTTCGAAAACGCGGTCCTTGGGCCGTGCAGTCATACCGGTCGCTCGATCTCCACGCGAGAGGTGAGCGGTCATGAAGGAGCGAATGGGATGCAGACCTACGCCACCAAGGCGAGGACGTCGGGAGCGGCGCTGGTTCTTGATCGACGCCAGCGGTCAGGTTCTCGGACGCATGGCGAGCGAGGCCGCCTGCCTACTCCGCGGGAAGTGGAATCCGCTGTACGTGCCCTATCTGGACTGGGCGACCACGTGCTCATCATCAACGCGAGCAAGGTCAAGATCACCGGCAAGAAGCTGGAGAACAAGACCCGCTTCCACCACACCGGTTATCCGGGCGGGGGACGCGTCGAACTCATGCGTCATCGCATGAACGATCGACCGAGGAAGTCATTCGCGACGCGATCTGGGGAATGCTGCCGAAGGGTCCGCTCGGTCGGCAGATGATCCGGAAGCTTCGATCTACGGCGATGCCTCGGGCCTCGAGACCCACAAGGCGCAGCAGCTGATTCCGATCACCCGGTCGCCACGGCAAGGCGATTCCTGAGGCGGTGGCGGCGGCGGCAACCAGTCGGCCGGTCAAGGCGAAGTCGACCGAGGCCCCCACGAAGGCCACCAAGAAGGCGACCAAGAAGACCACGAAGAAGGCGGCGGCGAAGTAGAGCCAGTAGCGGCGCGAAGGAGACTGCATGGCAACGACACAGAAGGCGATGCACCAGGCGACGGGACGACGCAAGTCGTCGATCGCGCGGGTGCGGCTGACTCCGGGCACGGGCAAGCGGATGGTGAACGGAAGGCCGCTCGAGGAGTACTTCCCGCGCGAGGTCCTGACGCTGGTCGTGCTTCGTCCGCTGCGCGTCACCGAGACCGAAGCCCGCTTCGATCTGCACGCCACGGTCAACGGCGGCGGGATCAGCGGGCAGGCCGGAGCGATCAGCCTCGGCATCGCTCGCGTCTTGAAGTCGCTTGATGCGGCGCACAAGCCGCTGCTCGACAAGGAAGGCCTCCTCACGCGCGACCCGCGCATGAAGGAGCGCAAGAAGTACGGGCAGCCGGGCGCGCGCAAGCGCTTCCAGTTCTCGAAGCGTTAGTCCGCTTCGACTCCACCGGGGAGACTCCCGGAATTCACGCCCAGGCGGAGCAGTTCTCTCGCGTGGTCGGCGCCTGAATCAGGCGCCGCGCCCCGCCGGGGGGCGGGCCCGGGCGGAAGTTCGAAACTGCTCGATCGTCAGGAGGTTCGACTTGGCTACGATTTCGATGCGTGAGCTCCTGGAAGCGGGAGTTCACTTCGGGCACCAGACCCGTCGCTGGAACCCGAAGATGAAGCGGTTCATTTTCCTCGAGCGGAACAAGATCCACATCATCGACCTGCAGAAGACCCTGGGCGCGCTCGAGGCGCCGCGGCAGGCGATCGTCGACGTCACACGCAACGGTGACAGCATTCTCTTCGTCGGAACGAAGAAGCAGGCGCAGAACGTCATGGCCGAAGAGGCGCGTCGCTGCGGCAACTTCTTCGTGACCGAGCGCTGGCTCGGCGGCATGCTCACCAACTTCCAGACGATCAAGATGAGCATCCGCTATCTCCGGAGCTTGGAGCGCATGCGCGATGACGGCACCTTCGAGAAGCTCTCGAAGAAGGAAGTCTCGCGGCTCGAGAAGGAGCGGGGCAAGCTGGAGAAGATCTTCAGCGGGATCAAGGAAATGAACCGCCTGCCCGGCCTCATGTTCGTGGTCGGCCACCAAGGCGGAGAAGATCGCCGTCTCCGAGGCGCGCCGCCTCGGCATCCCGGTCATCGGTCTGGTCGACACCAACTGCGATCCGGACGAGGTGACCTATCCGATCCCCGGCAACGACGACGCGATTCGCAGCCTGCGCCTCTTCTCGCGCTGGATCGGCGACACCGTGCTGGAGGCGCGCGCGAGCGCTCCGACCCAGGCGGACAAGATGGGGGATCGCGGCGAGCGCGGCGACAAGGGTGAACCGGAAGCGGCGACCGCCGCCGGTAACTAAGAGAGGATTTCATGGCCATCACGGCGGATCAGGTCAATCAACTACGCGGCAAAACGGCCGCCGGCTTCATGCAGTGCAAGAAGGCGCTGGAGGAGTCGAACGGTGACATCGACAAGGCGGTCGAGCTCCTGCGCAAGATGGGCGCGGCCGCCGCGGAGAAGAAGGTCGGCCGCACCGCGGGCGAGGGGATGGTCTATTCCTACATCCACCCCGGTTCCCGCGTCGGCGTGCTCCTCGAGGTGAACTGCGAGACCGACTTCGTCGCGCGGAACGACGACTTCAAGCAGCTCTGTCACGACCTCGCCCTGCACGTGGCGGCGGCGGTGCCGATCGCGGTGCGACGGGAGGAGGTCGATCCGAACCTCGTTCAGAAGGAGAGGACCATCTACCTCGCGCAGGCCGCCGAATCGGGCAAGCCCGAAGCGGTGCAGCAGAAGATGGTCGAGGGGCGCGTCGAGAAGTTCTTCGGCGAGTTCGTGCTGTTGGAGCAGCCCTTCATCAAGGATCCCGACAAGAAGGTGCAGGATCTGGTGACCGCGGCAATCGCCAAGCTGGGCGAGAACATCGTGGTCCGTCGCTTCACGCGCTACCAGATCGGCTCCTATCCGGAGGCCTAAGTCGAGTACGAGCCGCCCCGCGCTGCGGCGCGGGGCGCGTTCGTTCAAGTGACGTCTCCTGCCTTCAGCATCCCCGGCGCGGTTCCCAGACGGTTCTTACGGAAAGAAGTCGAGGCCCTCATGGAAGAAAGCCCTGCCGGCAAGGCGGAATCCGCCACCAGCGCCGTTCACACCGATGCTCCCCGCTGGCGCCGCATCCTGCTCAAGCTCTCCGGTGAGATGCTGGCAGGCGACGAGAGGTTCGGCCTCGATACCGCCACCCTCCGCTCCATCGCACGTCAAGTGCAGGAGGTGAGGGGGCTGGGATGTGAGGTCGCGATCGTGGTGGGGGGTGGCAATTTCTTACGTGGCCAGATGGCGGCGGACGCCGGCATGGACCGGGCGGCTGCCGACTACATGGGAATGCTGGCCACCTGCATGAATGCCCTGGCACTCCAGGAGCACATGGAACGTCTCGGGCTCTTCACGCGCGTGCTTTCCGCGATCAAGATGGAGGAGGTGGCGGAGCAGTTCATTCGCCGCCGCGCCATCCGGCATCTCGAGAAGGGGCGCATCGTGATCTTCGCGGCCGGTACCGGTAATCCGTACTTCACCACCGACACCGCGGCGGTACTGCGAGCGGTCGAGACCGGCTGCGAGGTGATCTTGAAGGGCACGAAGGTGGACGGCGTCTACTCCGCCGATCCCAAGCGCGATCCCAAGGCCGAGTTGATCCGCCGCATCACCCACCAAGAGGTGATGGAGCGCAATCTGCGGGTGATGGACTTGACCGCCATCGCGCTGAGCAAGGAAAACCACCTTCCGATCGTGGTGTTCAGCGTGCTCGAGCCCGGCAATCTGCTTCGCTTGGTCAAGGGGGAGCAGCTCGGCACCATCGTCCAGGAGTCGGTCCCAGCCTGAGTTTGGTCAGGATCGCGCGCGCGGCCGGTCGCGAGTGGATCGACTGCCGGCGCGGCGATCGACTGCAGATGGGAAGGAGGCACGCGCGTGTCGAATGACATCACCGCTCACGCGGAAGAGAAGATGAAGAAGTCGGTCGAGACGTTGAAGCACGAGCTCACCTCGATCCGCACGGGTAAGGCGACGCCGGCCCTTCTCGACGGCGTCAAGGTCGACGCCTACGGCTCCTCGATGCCGATCGCGCAGGTGGCGTCGATCTCCGCGCCGCAACCGCGACTTCTGGTGGTCCAGCCCTGGGACAAGAGCCTGCTCCAAGCGGTGCTCAAGGGAATCCAGAAGTCGGACCTCGGTCTGAACCCGGCCGACGACGGCGAGCTGATCAAGGTCCCGATCCCGGCGCTGACCGAGGACCGCCGGCACGACCTGGTCAAGAAGGTGAAGAAGCTGGGGGAGGACGTGCGCGTCGCGGTGCGTAACGTGCGTCGCGAGGCGAACGACGAGCTCAAGAAGCGGGAGAAGGAGCACCAGGTCTCCGAGGACGACGCTCACCGTCTGACCGCCGATATCCAGAAGCTGACCGACAAGTACATCGCTTCGATCGACGACGTGCTCAACAAGAAGGAGAAGGAAATCCTCGAGATGTAGCGGCGCGTCGGTCGCACTGTGATCCCGCCATTGGGCGATCACGCGATCGGGCACCCTGCGACCACGCGATCTCGAGGCCTCACTCGATGCGCCAGTCCGAACTCCTCGCCGAGCGTCGGGAGCTGATCAAGAGCGGCAACCTCCCGCGGCACGTTGCGGTCATCATGGACGGCAACGGACGTTGGGCCACGCGTCGCGGGTTGCCGCGCATCGCGGGCCACCATGCCGGGCGCCGTGGCGTGCGCGAGGCGGTTGAAGGGTGCGCCGAACTCGGCATCGAGTACCTCACCCTCTATACCTTCTCGACCGAGAACTGGCAGCGACCACCGACCGAGGTGGCGGGGCTCATGGCCTTCCTCCGTCAGGTGCTGAAGGAGGAAGGTGAAGCGCTCGACAGAAACAACGTCCGCCTTTCCGCGATCGGTCATCTGAACGAGTTGCCGCGAGAGGTGAAGGAGCAGGTCGACCGCTCGATCGAAATGCTCGGGAAGAACACCGGCCTCAACCTCATCCTCGCCCTCTCCTACAGCGGACGTCGCGAGCTGGTCGATTGCTTTCGCCGCCTCGCCGCCGAGGTCAAGGCGGGGACGCTGAGTCCGGAGGCGATCGACGAGGCGGCGATCCAGTCGCGCCTCTACACCGCCGATGTGCCGCCGCCCGATCTCCTGATCCGGACCAGCGGCGAGATGCGCCTCTCGAACTTCCTGCTCTGGCAGCTGGCCTATGCCGAGATCTACGTGACGCAGACCCTCTGGCCCGACTTCCGCCATCAAC
The DNA here is from genome assembly GCA_046327845.1 of Candidatus Eiseniibacteriota bacterium. Taxonomy (GTDB): domain Bacteria; phylum Eisenbacteria; class RBG-16-71-46; order CAIMUX01; family CAIMUX01; genus JADJQY01. The sequence continues at coordinate 9,188 of JAXLXQ010000041.1, forward strand.
ACCTCTACCGCGCGCTATCGGAGTATCAGAAGCGGGACCGCCGCTTTGGGCGCGTGGAATGAGGCCGGTGCACTAGGGCGACGCAACTTGGGCGTACTCGATCCAGCACTCGGGGCCCGCGTCGCCACCGCCGCGCTCTTCGCCCCACTCCTCCTCGCGGTCGTGGGCTTTGGTCCCTTGACCCTCGAACTGGCGATGCTCGTGATCGTGACGGTGTCGAGCTTCGAGCTCACGCCTCCTCGCGCGGGTCGGCTTTCGGTCCCTGCCCGGTCTCTTCCTCCTCGCACCGATTCTGGGCGCGGCCGCTCTTTACGCGCCGCTTGGTGCGGTCTGGACGATCGCCTCGCTCGCGGTCGCGCTGGTGGCCTTGGTGTGGCTCTTCCATCCGTGGATCCCGAGGCGCGGCGCCGGCGCTTGGGTCGGTCTCTGCGGACAACTGGCCGGCGCGGCTTACTGTGGTCTCCTCCTCTCGTACTTCGTGCGGCTGGAGGCGGGGCCGTGGCAAGCGGCGAGCGCGCCGTCGGAGGTGGGTGCGCGCTGGGCGATCTTCGCGATCGTGCTGATCTGGGCCGGCGACAGCGGCGCCTATCTCGCGGGAACCCTCTTCGGACGCCGTCCCCTTTGGCCGGTGGTGAGCCCGAAGAAGACGGTCGAGGAGCGTGGGGTGGCGTGCTCCTCTCCGCGGTGGCCGCGGCGGTGCTTCGCCACTGGCTGGCGCCAGGGCTCACGATCGTGGAAGCGCTCGGCCTGGGCGCGGCAGCCGGCCTCTTCGCGATGTTGGGCGACCTGATCGAGTCGCGGGTTAAGCGGAAGGCGGGGGTGAAGGACTCGGGATCGATGCTGCCGGGGCACGGCGGGCTCTTTGATCGATTCGACAGCCTCTTCCTGACCGCACCGCTTTTCCACTACTACCTTCAGGCATTCGCTCGCTAAATTGCGGGCTATGCGCCAGTCGGTAGTGCCCTCCTCGACGCCGAAGCGCGTCACCCTCCTCGGCGCCACCGGCTCGATCGGCCAAGCCGCTCTCGATGTGATCGCCCGTCTGCCGGACCAGCTCACCGTCTTCGCACTCACCGCGCAGCGGAGCGCCGACCTCTTGGCTGAACAGGTCAAGCGCTGGCAGCCACCGATCGTCGGACTGGCCGAGGAGTCGGCGGCAGCGCGCTTCCGCGAGAAGATCGGGGACGCCTGGCGCGGAGAACTCTGGGTCGGTCCCGATGCGTCGGAGCGGATCGCGGCGCTCTCCGACAGCGACGTGGTGTTGAACGGCCTGGTCGGCGCGGCCGGCCTCCTGCCGACGCGCGCCGCGCTCCGAGCGGGAAAGCCGCTCGCCCTAGCCAACAAGGAGTCGCTGGTCATCGCCGGCGCCGCCGTCACGCGCGAAGCGGATGAACGGAGCGTGCCGCTCCTCCCGGTCGACAGCGAGCACTCCGGCATCTTTCAGCTGCTCCACCCCGGCGCGGAGAAGAAGCTCCGGCGCATCGTGCTGACCGCGAGCGGCGGTCCCTTCCGCACGCGCGACCTCGCGAGCTTCGCCGCGATCCGGCCCGACGAGGCGCTCAAGCACCCGACCTGGCGGATGGGCCCGCGCATCACGATCGATTCGGCCACGCTGCTCAACAAGGGCTTCGAGTTGATCGAGGCGCATTGGCTCTTCCGACTGCCGGCGGAGCAGATCGATGTCTGGATCCACCCGCAATCGATCGTGCATGGACTGGCCGAGTGGGCCGACGGATCGACCACCGCGCAACTCTCTCCGCCCGACATGCGCATCCCGATCCAGGTCGCCCTCTGTCATCCGGAGCGTTTCGACTCCGAACTTCCCGGTTGTGATCTCACCACGGTCGGGCGACTCGACTTCGAACGACCCGAGCCGCGTCGCTATCCCTGCCTCGAGCTGGCCCGCCGCGCGCTCGCGGAGGGGGGCACCGCCGCGGCGGTGTTGAACGCGGGCGACGAGGTGCTGGTGGCCGCTTTCCTCGAAGGACGGCTCGGCTTCGTCGAGATCGCGGAGACCTTGGCGCGGCTTCTCGATCAGAGGCCGCGCGGCGGCGGCGATGAGTTGGAAGCGATTCTGGAGGCGGACGCGTGGGCGCGTCAGCGAGCGACCGCGCTCTTGGTCGAGAGCCGCTGAGCCCGGTGCGAGGACGCGCGCGCTTCGCGCGGCTCGTTCCGATCCTGGCGACTCTTCTGCTTCTCCTGGTCGCCGGCTCGGAGTCGGCCCTTGGCGAGGTGACGACCAATCCGCGCATCCTGAGCATCCGTTTCCTCGGCAACGCCTCGGTGTCGGCGCGTTCGCTCCGCGCGGTCATGCGCCTCAAGCAGAAGAGCCTCTGGCGCAGCTTCCGCCAGCCGCGTTATCTCGGCCCCGACTTTCTCGCCAGCGACCTCGGCGCGGTTCTCGCGCGCTATCGCGATCGCGGATTTCCGCTCGCCTCGATCGAAGAAGCGCGCGTCCTCTGGAACGAGCAGCGCTCGGCGGTGCGGATCGAGATCTCGGTGGAGGAGGGACCACGAGTGCGGATCGGCTCGGTCGAGGTGACCGGCTTGAGGCCGCGCTTCCGCGAGCGGATCGAGGAGACGGTGGGATCCCCCGAGGGGGAGGTGCTGCGCCCGGCCGAGATCGATCGCGCGCGGGAGAAGATCGCGAACTTCTACCGCGACCAGGGGCACCTGCTCTTCAGCAGCGTGCGCGAGTTCCGCTATCGGGACGCCGACACCGCCGGGGTGGTGCTGCACCTCACCCCCGGCCCCTTCGTCGGCGTCGACTCGATCGCGGTCGACTCGCTGCGCTACACCCGGCGGGAGACGGTGCTGCGTGAGCTCACGGTGCGGCCGGGGCAGCTCTTGACCCAACGCCGGTTGCTCGACAGTCGAAAGCGACTGCAGGACACTGGGCTTTTCTCCCGGGTCAACGTCTACCCGCAATTCGCCGACACCAGTCGACCGGAGCGCGCGATCCTCCGCGTCGACTTGGCCGAGCGGAAGCGCGGACGCTTCGAGTCGGGCGCCGGCTTTTCCTCCGAACGACGCGGCCAGGTGACGACCCAGTGGAGCCGCATCAACCTGGGAGGGCGCGGGCGTTCGGTCTCACTCGGGGGCGAGAGCGACTTTCCGCTCAAGTGGCCGCGTGCGCAGCAACGATTCGAGTTCACCAAGGCGTCGATCACCGCCGGCTACCTTAGCCCGCGTGTCCTCCACAGCCGCAATCGCGCGATCCTCTCGAGCTTCATCGACTGGCGACGTCAGCCCAGCTTCGACTCGCGCGAAATCGGAGCCAGCGTCACCCTGCGGCGCGAGATCAACCGAACGACGCGAGTCGGGTTGGGTCTCAGCCACTCCGCTACCGCCTCGACCGAACCGGGCGTGACCCCGCACTTCACCACCCGTACCTTCTTAATCGACTGGACCGACGATCGTCGCGACAGCCCTTTCGACGCGACCGAAGGATCGATCGCGCAGCTTCAGACCGAATTCGCCGGCGGGTTACTCGGCGGCGACATCGACTACGGCCGCTACATCGCGCTCTGGCAGGGTTACCAGCGACGGAACGCGCGCTGGGTGCTGGCGGCCCGCGCGATGGGCGGGTACATCGCGGCCTATGGACGCGGCGCGGCGGAGGATGACTCGATCGGCCAACGCATCCCGTTCAACAAGCGCTTCCGCCTGGGCGGCGGGACCAGCGTCCGCGGCTACGGTGAGGATGCGCTCGGACCACGCGACGGTTCGAGCGCAGCCGGCGGCCTCGCCATGGCGATGGCGAATCTCGAGCTGCGCCTGCCGATCTATCGCCTCCTTCGCGGCGCGGTCTTCGTGGACGCAGGCAACGTGTGGGCGGAGCCTGAGGAGTTCAAGCTCTCGCGCTTCGTCGACGGGTTGAAGCCGCGGCACCACGACGGCGTGATCGATCGACGCGCCGTTTTCTACTCGGCTGGATTCGGCCTCCGCTTCATCACGCCGGTCGGGCCGCTTCGCTTCGATTACGGCCTACAGATCGACACCGGAAGAAGCGTGCGGAAGGCGCCGGGTGAATTTCACATCGGGCTGGGGCAGGCGTTCTAGCCATGGACCAACCGACCAAGCGCGGAATCGATTGGCGAAGGCGCCTGCCTCTGCGGGTAACGCTGCCGGTTGGCCTGCTCCTCTTTCTGGGCGCGCTCTGCGCCGCCCCGTTCCTCCTCGTGCGCATCCCCGGCGTGCGCGATCCGCTGCTCGACCTGGTTCCGCTTGGCAGCTTGATCGGCAAGGAGAGCCGCATCCGCGTGGCGCACGTGGTCCGTTTCGATCCCTTCGGCCTCCGCTTCGAGCAGGTGAGGGTGGAGACACGCGAGCAGGGACGATGGACCGCCTGGGGCAAGCTCGGAACGCTCGAGCTCTACTGGCGACCGCAGCGCTTCTTCGCGCGTCGCGTCGACGTGATCGGGCTCGACATCGATTCCCTCTCGGTCGATCTCGAGCCGCTGCCCAAGAGGGCGCACGCCGAGAAGCCGAGCATTCCGGAGCGACTCCATCTTCGACTCGGGCTGCCACCGATCGACGTCGGCTATCTCTCGATCGACCACGCGGAGCTTTGGCGCGGTTCGCGACAACTCCTGAGCGCGCGGCTTTGGCTACAGTCGGTGCACCACGAGGCGGGCGACCTTCGCGCAATTCTCTCCGAGGCCACCGTGCGGTTCGAGGAGGATTCGCTGCGCGTGAGCCTGCTCGGCGGCCGATTGCACGGACGCGAAGTCGGGGTGGCGTCGCTCGATTCGGCGCGCGCCGTCTGGACCGGCGGGAGCGCGGATCTCTCGGTCGAACTCGACGCGAGTCAGGCCGGGGCTACCCGTTTGCGCGGCGCGGCGCGTCAGTTCAACTTCGAGCCGGCTCGCTTCACCCCGCTCAGGCGTCTGGCGCTACCCCTCCGCGGTGACGACCTGATCGCGGGCGACATCGAGGTCGATCTGCGGCTTCCCCCAGGCGGCGGTCCGCGCGGCGGACTCGACCTTGCGCTCCGCGGGAATCTCTTCGGAGCGCCGGTCGACACGCTCGACTTGGTGGCCGAGGGTTCGATCGACACGGCGGAGGTTCGCGCCCTCCTCCTCAAGGTGGGATCTTTGCAGCTCGAGGGGAAGGGTGAGTGGCGCACCCGCGCGCGCGCCGCGCGGGTCGATCTTGCCTACTCCGGGCTCGATCTGGCGGGCGATCCGCTCTCTCGCTTCGTGCACGGCCTGCCCGAGACGCGACTGCGCGGTGAGCTGGTCGGTCAAGTCGACTCGATTGGACCGAGGCTCCGCGTGCGCGCGCGCCTTCACTCGCGGCCCGGCGTGATTCGCGGCAAGTTGCTCGAGGGCTTCCGCGCCGCGCTGCGGCTCGATCCCGACTCGCTTTGGGTCGACAGCCTCCGGGTGGGAGAAGAAGCCGTGGCCGAGGCAATGGCGCGGGGCGTGCTCTCGCGCCGCAGCCAGGAGCTGCGTGCCGCGGTGCACCTCGAGGGGCTTTCGCTCGGACGTTGGGTCGAGCCGCGCGTCCCGATCGCGCTCGAGGGCGCGGCCCGCGGCGATCTCCGGCTGGACGGATCGATCAAGCGCCCGCGGCTGAGCGGAGAGCTGGCGGTGGGCGAGGGACGGGTCGAGCAGGTTCGCTTCGCCGCGCTGGCCGCTCGTGGCATCGAGGGAACGCTTGCGCCGCTCGACCTCTCGCTCGAGCTCGCGCTCGATCACCCCGACATCTACGGCCTGAAGTTCGACGGGGCCGACGCGCGCGGCACCGTCGGACCGGTGATCGCCGCGTCGATCGCCGCCTGGCGCGACACCACCCGGATCGATCTTCACGCGCGCGTTCGGCCGACCACCCCGGGCTGGGTCGACGTCGACTCGCTCCGCGCGGTGGCGGGCTCGCTTCCTCCCGTGGCACTGCGCGCCCCGGCCAGGATCGAGCTTGGACGTTCCCGCGTCTCGCTCGACTCGGCGCGGGTTGGTTCGGGCGATGCCGAAGCGCGCGGATGGGGTTGGATCGAACCGCGCCCCGGCCACGCCGGCACCGAGCCCTTCGAGTTCTCGCTGCGCGGTCGCTCGGTCGATCTGGCGCTGGTCGCCGCCTTCCTCAGACTGCCACCCGACACCCTGCGCGGCGTGGCCGATGTCACCTTGCACGGCGAAGGCACGCTGCACGCGCCGCGCTACTCCGGCGAGTTCTCGACCGGGCGGACCGAGGTGTATGGCGCCGAGTTCACCGAAGTCGGCGCGAGATTCCGTGCGGGGGAGCTCGAGCCCAATCGTTCCCGCCTCGCGATCGACACGCTCAACGTAGGGATCGACACCAACCGCGGGCGGCTGGCCTTTGGGCTTCGCGCGCAGATGGGACCGCAGCGGCCGCGACGCCCCGCGCGCCTCCACGCGGAGTCGCTCGAGTTGGGTTGGGATCGAAGCTGGCTCTCGACGCTGGCGGGGCTGCGCTCGGCGCCCCTCGTGCTGCTCGAGCAGGCCACGCTGCAAGGGGACCTCTCGCTGACCAAGCTGCCGATCGAGGTGAACCTCAAGCGTCGATCCCGCGGGCTGAACGAGGCGGCGACCGCCTCCTTCGTCGACCCGGTTGATCCGATGACGCTCAAGGTGCACGAGATTCACCCGGACGACGAACCGGCGGTGCAGGGCGCGAGCGAAGGCGTGCGCGGCACGGTCGAGGCGTCGGCCCATCTCGGCGGGACCGGCCGCGCGCCGCTCCTCGACGCGACCTTGAGCGCCACCGATCTCCTGGTGCTGCAATCCTCGGCCGACTCCGCTCAGCTTGCGATCAGCTACCGCGACTCGCTGCTTCGACTCGAACGCTTCGACTGGACCCTGCACGGCGTGCACACTTCGAGCGAGGGACGGGTGCCGCTCCGCCTCTCGCTGGCGAAGCGGCCGTTCGAACTGCTGCCGGAGAGCCTTTACGTCAAGACCACCGTGCCCGAGGTCGACCTCGGCCTCGCCACGCTCTTCACCAACCTGATCCTGCAGCCGCGCGCCACGCTGACCGGCGAGGTCGAACTGAAGGGGGTGCACCCGCACCTCGTGCCGGGCGGGCATCTCACGGTGACGAACGGCTCTTTCCGCGTCCCGGCGCGCGAAGAGCGATTCACCGACATCAATGCTGAACTCGGCCTCGGTCCAGGCGGCGTGACGATCGAGGAAGCGCACGGCAAGGTGGACGGGGCGGGTAGCTTGACCGCGCGCGGCCGCTACAAGAACGACAAGGACTTCGATGTCCGCGGCACCATTCGAAACGTCACGGTCTACGAGTCGGGCAACTACCGCTTCAACGCCGACGGTGAGGTGTGGGCGCATCCGGTCGTGGATGGGGACAGCCTTCGTCCCGAACTCTCGGGGACGGTGCGAGCCGACCGCGGGCTCATCACCATGGACCTCACGAAGCAGAAGGAGCAGAAGGTGCTCCGCACCCCCTTCCTGATCAATCTGCAAGTGATGGCGCCGGACAATCTCAAGCTCGTCGACCCGCGCACCAACTTGGACCTCGCAGTGGACAGCTTGCGCGTGCGCTACCGCATGCCGAATTGGAACTACTCAGGCGAGGTCAAGATCGTGGGAGGGCGCTACCGCGTCTTCTCCTACTACTTCCGCGTCACTTCGGGCACCGTGCGCTTCATCGATAGCGGACTGGGGCCGCAACCGATCCTCGACATCGTGGCCGAGACCTCGGTCAAGGACGAGGCGGACAACCTGGTCAACGTGACCGCGCACGTCACCGGCGAGGCGATCGCGCCCGAGATCGCACTGAGCGCCGATGGCGGGCGAAGCGGCGATGAAGTGGTGCGCCTCCTGACCTACGGTCAATCGGGCCGACTCTCCGGTCGATCCTCCGACAACCCCGCCTCGGCGCTGGCCGGCGGCGAATTGTGGGGCGTGCTCGAGCAGCAGCTGATCAGCCAGCTTCCCTTCTTCGAGCGAGTGCAGGTGCAGCAGGCCGGCGCGGGAGATCCTTGGCAGATCTCGATTCGTCCGATCAGCACGCGGCAGTGGAACGTGAACTACACCCAGGAGCTGGTCGACAAGGCGAAGCAATCGGTCAACGTGAACTATCGCCTGGGCAACCTCTGGTTCTTGAACGCCTCCTACCAAAAGGACTTCGAAGGACAGGGGAGCCTCAACGAGACCTTCGATCTCGACCTGCGCTTCCGCCTCGAGTACTAGCCGCGCGCGCCCCGTCTGATTCGCGCGTTGACCAGAGCCCCGCGAGCGTCTAAACTCGCTCCGTTTCACTCGACGTTACTCCTGGGATGCACGACCAGCTGCGCTCCCTGCTCGCGTGTCTCGGGCTCCGGTTGTAATTGGGAGGTGTCCCGATGAACGGTCCCCGCTTCTCCGTTCGCCGCGCCGGCTGCGCGGCACCCGCCCTCTTGATGCTGATGGGCCTGCCCATCGTCCCCGCGGCGCGGGCCGCGCTCTATCAGGACGTGACCGCCGAATTCGGGGTGGGGGTCAACTCCACCGCCTTCCTCGGCCCGGGTTGCGCCATGGCCGACCTGGATGCGGATGGAGACCTGGACCTCTACGTGGTCGACGGCATGGGTGATCCGAATCGCCTCTTCCGCAACGATGGCCCGTCGAACTTCGTCGAGGCCGCCTCCTCCTTCAACCTGGTCGACGACGGCTACGGCAAGTCGACCACCTTCGTCGATTGGGACAACGACGGCGATCTCGACTTTCTCCTGACCCGCTTCGGGCCGACCCAGGGCGATCGCCTCTTCCGCAACAACGGTGACGGCACCTTCTCCGACGTCACCGCCGGTTCGGGCTTCGACCTGAACAAGAACTATCACACGGGCGCGGCCTGGGCGGACTACGACAAGGACGGTCTGGTCGACGTCTACGTCATGACCTACGCCGGGGACCTCAAGAACTCGCTGATGAAGAACCTCGGTAACGGCCACTTCGTCGACGTGGCGGGCACTCTGGGGCTCTGGAACAACACCGGCTACGGTTTCCAGCCTGGCTGGATCGACTACGACCTCGACAACGACATGGACCTCTACCTCGCGAACGACGTCTTCGGCACCACCAACCGGCTCTATCGGAACAACGGCGACGGCACCTTTACCGACGTTTCGGAGGCCTCGCACACCGACAAGGACCTCTCGACCATGGGGCTCGCGATCGGCGATCCCGACAATGACGGCGACCCCGACATGTACATGACCAACATCTACGAGGGGAACGTCATGCTGAAGAACCTCGGCAACGGCACCTTCCTCGACGTCACCCTGAGTTCCGGCACCGGCGTGTACAAGACCTGCTGGGGATCGGACTTCTTGGACTACAACAACGACGGTCGCCTCGATCTCTACGTCTGCGCCATGATCCCGGGGACGAACATGGGTGACGGGCCGGTGCGGAACAAGCTCTACCGCAACAACGGCAACTTCGTCTTCTCCGACGTCTCGACCGGTTCGGGCGCCGATGACAACGGCTACTCCTACGGCTCCTGCCAGGGGGACTACGACAACGACGGCGACCTCGACATCTACGTGACCAACTGGTACGCGCAGGACGGGGCGGCGCCGAGTGCGCTCTACGAGAACCTGCACACGCCGCGCGGTCAGCAGGGGAACGACTTCGTCCGGGTCAAGCTGGTCGGCACCATCTCCAATCGCGACGCGATCGGCGCCAAGGTGGAGCTGTCCTACGTCTATGGGAAGCAGTACCGCTGGCGGCAGTGCGGAAGCTCCTACGTTTCCTGCAGCGAGCCGGTCCTGCACTTCGGAATGCGCGACGCGTCGGTCGCCGACTACGTGCGGGTGACGTGGCCCTCGGGCCTGATCGAGCAGGTGAACAACGTGCCGTCCGGTTCGACCATCACCCTGGTTGAAGGGCAGGTCACCTCCGACGTGGCGAGTGAGCCGCGCCTGGGGGACCTCCACGTCGTCGGGCTTCAACCGAATCCGGTCAGCGATCAGCTCCGCGTGAGCTTCGCGGGTGCGGCGCGGGGGGAAGCGACCCTGCGCTTCCTCGATCCATCCGGACGTGAGATCAAGAGCGCGCCGGTCCCGGCGAACGGCGCCTTCTTCTGGGACGGAAGGGACTCGCGCGGCGCGCTGGTGCCGTCGGGGGTCTACTTCCTGCGCCTCGATCAATCCGGTCGCACCGGCGTGGTGCGGCGCGTGACCGTCATTCGCTAGGAGGGGAGCATGAAACGAGGGGTATGGTTCGTCGGGTTCGCGCTCACCCTTTCGGTGTTCGGCGCCACGCGCGCTCGAGCCACCGACGAGGTGGTGATCTGGAACAGTCTCTTGCTCGACACCTATCGCGCGATGGGAGGGTGCCCTTGCCCGCTCTCTCGCGTCGGCGCGATCATGTCTGCCGCGGTCTATGACGCAGTCAACTCCATCGACCAGGGCCACGAGCCATATCTGGTCAGCATCCCCGCATCCTCGTCCGCCTCGAAGGAGGCGGCGGCGGCGACCGCGGCGCACGATGTGTTGCTCGCGCTCTTCCCGTCGATGCAGCCGCAGTACGATCAGCGGCTCGCTACCTCGCTGGCGGCGATCACCGATGGTCCAGAGAAGGCCGAGGGGATTTCGATCGGACAGCAGGCCGCGGCGCAGATCCTGGCCGCGCGTCAGGGGGATGGTTGGAATCAACCGATCTCGTACACGCCGGGAAATCAGCCGGGGGACTGGCGTCCGACGTGGCCCGACTTCCTTCCGCCCTGCACCGCGCACTGGGGGAACACCACGCCCTGGGGGATGACGAGCGGCAGTCAGTTCCGGCCTCCGCTCCCGCCGGCTCTCGACGATCCGCGGTATACCCAGGACTACAACGAAGTGCGTGAACTGGGTCGACTGCACAGCCTGCAACGCAACACCGACCAGTACACCATCGCCTGGTTCTGGGCGAATGATCGCGACGGCACCTACAAGCCACCGGGACAACTCGTCCAGATCACGCAGATCGTCTGCGGTCAGTACGGACTGAACCTGGTCGAGAACGCGCGCCTCTTCGCGCTGGTCAATCTGGCGATGGGCGACGCGGGCATTGCTGCCTGGGACACGAAGTACAACACCAACTACGATCTCTGGCGCCCCATCACCGGCATTCGGCTGGGGGAGTCCGATGGAAACGCCGACACGCCCGGGGAGAGCAACTGGGTTCCCCTCAACACCGGGTCACCACCGTTCCCCGCGTACATCTCAGGCCACGCGACCTTCGGCGCGGCGCACGCTGCGATCATGCGGGACTTCTTCGGCACCGATAACGTGACCTTCACCTGCACCACGGATGATCCGAAGCTCGAACCGCAAATTTCCACTCGCACCTACCACAGCTTTACCGAGGCCGCACGCGAGAACGGCCGGAGCCGCATCTACCTGGGCGTGCACTGGCAGATCGACGCGGACTACGGTTACGACTGCGGTACGGCGATCGGCGATTGGATGTTTACGCACTACCTGCGTCCCGTCGCGGCGGCGGTGGGACCGGGCGGCGATCGAAATCGGCAATTGGCGCTGACCTCGATTCGACCGAACCCGACTCGAGGGCTGACCGAGGTTCACCTGGTCCTGCCGGATGCGGGGCGTCTCGATGCGGCGATCTACGACGCGAACGGCCGCGCGGTGACGCGCTTCCCCGCGTCCTCGAGCGCGGCGGGCGAGTTCGCTCTGCGCTGGGACCCGCGCGCGGCCGGCTCGGAGCGCGTCCCTGCCGGCGTCTACTTCCTTCGCGCGGCGGTCGCGGGATCGGCGCCCGAAAACGCGGTCCAGGCGCGCATCGTCGTCCTGCCGTAACTCCCGAGCGGTCGCCGGGCGAATCGCGCCCGGCGCCCGCCCGCCCGCACTCGTCCTCCCTGGCGGAAGGGCCACGCGTGTCAAAGCGAATTCTGCTCCTCCTCTGTGCCGCGCTCACGTTCGCCGTGCCCTCGCAGGCGCGCACCATCGTCGCGCTCCTGAGCGACTACGGGCGCGACGACGGGCGCATCGGCCAAGCTCACGCCCGTCTGCTCGCGGCCGATCCGTCGATCGAAGTGATCGACCTTGGGCATCAGCTCCCCGAGGAGGGCCGCCTCGAGTGGGCCGCGCTCGCGCTCAGGAACGCGCGGCGACTGCCGCCCAACACCATCGTCATCGCCTGCGTGGACGAAGCGGCGGCGGAAGAGGCGCCGATCGTCTTCCGTTCGCAGCGCGGCTTCTACTTTCTGGGCCCGGACAATGGCGTCCTCAGTTGGGCCCTGGAAGATCAGGGGATCTTCCGCGCGATGCGCATCGAGGCGTCAAAGGTGAACCTGAGCTACCACGCGGGGGACTCGGTGCTGCTCGATCTCCTCTGCCCCGCGGCGGCGCAGCTGGTCAAGGCGGGTGGAGATCTAACGACGATCGGGAGCGCGCTCGATCCGGCCGCGCCGGCGCGCCTGCCCACGCCGAGCGCCACGGTCGCGCCCGCCACGCACGAAATCGTGGGGCAAGTCCTCCACGCGTCGGTCGAGCGAGGCGAGGTCTGGACCAACGTGACCCGCGAGGACCTCGACCTGGCTGGCATCCGGGTCGGCGACGACTTCAGCCTTGCACTCGGGGAAGACGGAAGCGGCGTCGGCGCGCGTTCGCTGACGCTTGCGCGGGCTGACCTCGCGAACGCTCCCGCGGTTTGCCTACCCGCGCTCGGCGTGCTCATCCTTCGCGGTGAAGCGGGGCATCCACCGCTCCCGTCAGGCGCGACCTTCGAACTCTCGCTCCGGAAACCGTAGCCTTCTGTCTTAGCGGCGTTCTGTCCTAGACTGCGCCCAAGGCCACGCACCCCGCGAGGTCGCTCGGGGTGCGCATCGCGCACCCGCCCGTTTCACCCTCAAGGAAGAGAGGCTGTCGAGTGTCGGAAGGCGCGTCGCTCGTGCACGAGGACGATTCGCTGGTTCAAGGCTTGAACCCGGTGCAGCGCGAGGCGGTGCTGTTCGGCGACGGGCCGCTTCTGGTGTTAGCCGGCGCGGGCAGCGGCAAGACCCGTGTGCTCACGCGGCGACTCGCGCACTTGATCCTTCGTCGCGGCCTTTCGCCCGATCGGGTGCTCGCTGTCACCTTCACCAACAAAGCGGCCGACGAGATGCGGAAGCGGGTCGAAGCGATGCTCGGCTTCGAAGCGCTCGGCCTCTGGATCGGCACCTTCCACTCGATCTGCTTGCGTCTCTTGCGCCGCCACGCCGATCGACTCGGCTTCACCGCGCCGATCACCGTCTTCGACGATGACGACCAGACCTCGCTCTTGAAGGAGGTGCTGAAGGCGCACGACCTGGACAACGAGACGCCCAAGGTGCGCGAGATCAAGTCGGTTCTCGGTATGGCGAAGAACCGGCTCTGGGGTCCCGACGACTTGGCCGAGCAGTGGGGGCACCGCGACGCCGCGCGCTTCGCCTCGCTCTACCGCACCTACCAGACGCGGCTTCGCGCGCAGAACGGCGCCGATTTCGACGATCTCTTGCTTCTCGCGGTCAAGCTCCTCGAGGACGTGCCCGAGGTGGGGGATCTCTACGCGCGGAAGTTTCAGCACGTGCTGGTCGACGAGTACCAGGACACCAACCACGCGCAGTTTCGATTGGTGAAGCGCCTGGCCGAAGGCTGGGGCAACGTCATGGTGGTGGGGGACGACGATCAGTCGATCTATCGTTGGCGCGGCGCCGACATCACCAATATCTTGGACTTCGAGCGTCACTTCCCCAAGGGCAAGGCGCTCTCGATGACGCAGAACTACCGCTCGACCCAAAACATTCTCGCCGTGGCGCAGGCGGTGGTGGAGCACAACGAGGGGCGCCGCAAGAAGGAACTCTGGACCGAGAATCCTTCCGGCGAGCAGGTCGCCCTCGTCATCACGCAGGACGAGGAAGAGGAGGCGCGCGCCCTCGTCACTCGGGTCAAGGAGGGGATTCGCGCCGGGCGCTGGGCGGCGGGCGAAGTCGCGGTGCTCTATCGCGTGCACGCGCAATCGCGGCCGATCGAAGAAGCCTGCCTCAATCTCGGCCTCGACTACTTGATCGTGGGCGGCATCGCCTTCTACCAGCGGAAGGAAGTGAAGGACCTGATCGCCTACCTTCGCCTCGCCTTCAACCCGCGCGACGAGGTCAGCTTTCGCCGCGTGCTCGGCGCGCCCAAGCGCGGCATCGGCGACAAGGGACGCGAGGCGATCGAAGGCGCGGCCCTCGCCCGCGGTGGCGAGTACGTGCGAGCGCTACTGCACCTCGACGCCGCCTCCGGCCTCAAGGGCAAGGCGCTCAAGTCGGCGCAGGAGCTCGGGCACCTGCTAGAAGATCTCTCGCGCCACCTCGCCGACGGACCCGAGGCGCTGCTCAAGATGGTGGTCGAACGATCGGAGTACGAGTCGTGGCTCCGCGCCTCCGAGGGTCCCGACTTCGAGGAGCGCTGGGCCAACGTGCAGGAGTTGCTCGAAGGCGCGGCGCGCTTCGAGCGGGCGCGCGGCGGCGACTCGCTCGAGGCCTACCTCGATCAGATCGCGCTTTACACCAACCTCGACAAGAACGCCCTCTCCGCCGACCGCATCACCTTGATGACGGTGCACAACGCCAAGGGGCTCGAGTTTCCGGTCGTGTTCATCGCCGGAATCGAGGAGGGACTGTTCCCCCACGCCTCCTCCTACGACGACGCGGCCGAGATGGAGGAGGAGCGGCGCCTCTTCTACGTCGCCGCCACCCGCGCGATGAAGCAGCTCTTCCTCTCTGCCTCGCTCGAGCGGCGGCGGATGAGTCGGATGAGCGAGGGCGGTCCCTCGCGCTTTCTCGAAGAGATCCCCGAGGGACGCCTCGTGCATCTTGGCGCGGTCAGGCGGCGCGACGCCGGCCTCTTCGCCTCGTCACGTGGGTATGGCGGCTACGGCGGGCAGGGGAGCTATGGCGGGCAGAGTGGCCATGGTGGGCAGGGGAGCTGGGGCCAACGCGGTCGCGTACGCGAGGACGACGCGCTTCCGTGGGATGATCCGCAGGTCGAGCGCGAGTCGGCGAGCGCCGACCAGGGGCCGAGGTCCCGCCGCGACGCGGACGCCTTTCTCGACGAGCCGGTCGTACAGCGCGGCTCATCGCAGAGCTCGTGGAAGGGAAAGGTCGTCGAGCACCTCGTCTTCGGCCGCGGGCGCGTGCAGGAGCAGGACGGTAGCGGCCCCGACGCGCGCCTCTCGATCGAGTTTCCCGGGTTCGGAAGGAAGAAGATCGTCGCGCGCTTCGTGCAGCTGGTGAAGTAATCCCGCGAGGGTTCTCGACGATTGATGCGGGCGCATGGATTGACGCGCCGAGTCGCCCTCCAAGTCGCGGAGTTCTCGATTCGCAATCGCATTGCGCGGCCGATTCGCTCCTACTCCATGCTTGCACCAGCCGTGCGACCGTGATCCTCTCGCTGCGGGCCGCGACCACATTCTGCCTCCGCTCCCCGGCAGGCGAACGAATGGGGGCACCGCGGCGGGAGGTCCCATGCGTGGTCGCGCGCTCTGGATTTCGTCGTGCCTCTGCTTGGCGCTCAGCGCCGCCGGCTGCACCCTGGTCGGATACGGACTTGGAAACATTGTCGACCGAACGCTCGCTCGCGGTGCGCCGCCGAGCGTCGATACGCTCCGCAAGGCGCGCGGCCGGCAGGTGATGATCACGCTGCGCGACGGCCGGAGAATGCGTAGTCGGCTGGTGCGCCTGGACTGCGAGGAGGACACGCTCCTCGTGCTCGAACCGTATCGTCCTGGTGCCACGACCTTCGCGGTCGACACTCTGATGGACAGCCTCCGCGTTCCGGGTGGCGAGGTGGTAGCGGTCGCCGTGAAGGGGAGGTTCTGGCGCAGGACCTTTGGCGGACTCGGTTTCATGTTCGACGCGGCGGGCGTCCTGCTCGCCCCGCGCCTGGCGGGATACGGTGGCTAACCAACGGAGTGAGCGTCCGGTGACCGTGCCTGCTCCGACCGGAACCATCCTGCCCAGGCGCGCGAGCCCGGGATTGGTGCGTCGAGTCGTGGCGTGCCGAAGCGCTACGGGCGTTGCACTCCTCACGTTGGTCTCTCAGCTCCTGGCATCCCAGGGATGCAGCATGACCGTTCCCGCCGTGGGCCATGCCGTCGACGTCGCGAACCGCAGGGCAGCGAATTCACCGTGCTCTCCAGCGCTGGGCCCGCTCCGCGGCGGCGACCGCGTTCGCGTCGAGCGCACCGACGGCCATGATCTTCAGGGAACGGTCCTCGAGTGCCGGTGTGAATCGGACTCGCTGCTCCTGCTCGACGTCAATCCGCGCGCGGATCTTCTCGATCGAGGGCACTTGCCGCCGTTTCTGGTCCGCCCCGGTGACGTTGTCCGCGTGGAACGACTGGACTACCGCTTCGCGCGCGCGGGGCTCGCGCTTGGGATCGTCGCCGACGTGGCCGTGGTGCTCTACGCGCTTTCGTTCTTCGGTTTCCAATGAGGCGGATCGTGGTGCATTCGCCGTCCGCGCGGGCCCTGCTGGGATTGATGCCGTTGCTCGCGGTGGCGATGTCCTCGGGCTGCTGCACGGTCACCGGCAGGATGCTCGGCTCCGGGATCGACCGCCGCGTGGCCCACGGTGAGGCGCCCGACTCGGCGCTGGTGCGAGGTGCCCAAGGTCGCGAGATCGTGATCCGCACGCGGGATCATCGTCGCCACGTCGGCCGCGTGGCGCGGATCGTCACGGCGCAGGACACGGTGTTCGTGTTCTCGGCGGCCCCGCTGCCGCGGAGGGACATTTTCGCTGCCCAGGATCGGGACAGCGTCCGGATCGCGCTGCGTGACGTCGAGACCATCGCGCTGCCCGGAACGACCGCAGAGGCGATCGTCGGCAGCGTTGGCTTCGCCGCGGACGCCTGGCCTGGCCTTTCAGCTCGCGACGGTGCTCCTCGTGGGACTCGCGTGGGGGACTCGGGAGGAGGGAGTCGACGTGTCGGGGAATTCAAGTCCGCGACTCATAGGTGGATCGCCGTGATCGTGCTCTGGGCCGGTGCTTCAGGTTGTACCGTGATCGGCTTTACCGCGGGCAGCTTGGCCGACCGCACCGCGGCGCGGCCGAGGCGCCGCGCATCGATTCGCTGCGCGAGGCGCAGGGTTGGAATACGGCATTGCGCCTCGCGGACGGGCGCGGGGTGGGCGGTCGGTTGGCGCGGATCGACTGCGCCGACGACACCACCTTGGTGCTGGTGGTGGAGCGGCGAGGTGGGACGTTCGCCGACCGCGCCCTGCTCGACAGTGCGGGTGCCCTCTGCCGTCTCGTCATTCCGCACGCCGCGCACCACCGCTCGGATTGCTCTTCACCATGATGGGAATGCTGTGCGACATCACGGCGGCGGTGGCCCTGGCCACGCAGGATCATCCCTTTTCTCCGAACGCATCGCGGACGCAGTGACGTGGCTCGCATGCGACGGAGCGAAGCGTTACGTGATCTACCGTCACACCGTCGAGCGATCGGCGACATGGACCTCCGGTAGCGATGCGCGACCCTGCTCTGCGCGCTTGGATCGATCCTGCCGGAGTGCGAGCCGTCTTTCCGCCGCGCGCGCCCATTCTCGCGCGTCTGTTGCCGATCGTGCTCGCTGCGCTGTGTCTGATGGCGTCGGGTTGCACCGTCATCGGCTTCGGTGTCGGAAGCTTCCTCGACCACGTCGAGGGCCGAGAGAGGTCGGCGACCGCGGAGCGCCTCCGCTCTGCACGGGGGCGTCGCGTTGTGCTGGAGCTTCGTGACCGCACGACCGTGCGCGGAACCCTGGTCCGCTTCGAGTGCGCCGCCGAGACGACCTGCGTCGTGCGGCCGCGCCTCAGCCGGCGCGAGCGTGAGGCGGAGCGCCACCGACCCGACAGCGTGCGCGTCGCGGTCCACGACATCGAGTCGATCGCCACGCCGACCCATGTGGGGCGGATCGCGATTACCGGAGTGGGGATTGGCGTAGACACCTACTACCTGATCCTCATGATCGGTCTGGCTGCCATGGCCGACGGATCCTGACGCTGCGCTCCCGCCGAGCGCGCGCCGGGCTTGGCAAGACCCCCCTCGTTGCCTGAGAATCCCGCGACTTCGACGACGGCGCCAACCTGGAGAGCCCGTGCTGACTCATAAGGATCTGGATCACCTCTGCCGCCTGGCGCGGCTCCACCTGCCGGAGAGCGAGCGGGGCCGACTGCGCGCCGACCTCGAGAGCATCCTGGGCTACGTCGAATCGCTCCACGAACTGGACACGCGCGCGTTCGAAGCAGCGAAGAGTGGCGACGCCGATGTCGGCGCGTTTCGCGAGGACGAGGCTCGCGCAACCCTGACGCAGGAGGAAGCGCTGCGGAACGCGCCGGCACAGCTCGACGGGCACTTCGCGGTGCCGACGGTTCTGGCGCGTGATGCGGCCCTCGATGCCCGCCCGGAGCGCGACGCGTGAGCCAACTGCTTAGGATGAGCGCGGAGGCGATGGCGCAGGCAGTTCGCACGAAGCGACTCGCGGCGCGCGATCTGGTCGGCGCGTCGTTCGCTCGCGTCCGAGAGGTCGAGCCGTCGGTGCACGCGCTCCTCTCAGTCCGCGAAGAGCCGGCGCGCGCCCGTGCGGCGGAGATCGACGCGCGCGTCGCGCGGGGCGAGGACCCCGGGCCACTCGCCGGCGTGCCGGTTGCGATCAAGGACAACATCGTCGATCGCGGCGGCAGCGCGACCTGCGCCAGCCGCATCCTCGAGCACTTCGTTCCGACCTACAGCGCGACAGCGTTGGCGCGCCTGGAGGCGGCGGGCGCGATCGTGATCGGCAAGGCGAACCTCGACGAGTTCGCGATGGGATCGTCGACTGAGAACTCGGCCTTCGGCCCGACGCGCAATCCGTGGGATCCGACGCGCGTGCCCGGGGGATCGAGCGGCGGATCGGCGGTGGCGGTGGCCGCAGGAGAAGTGCCCTTGAGCCTGGGCTCGGACACCGGCGGATCGGTGCGTCAGCCGGGCGCCTTCTGCGGTCTGGTCGCCCTCAAGCCGCACTACGGCCACGTCTCACGCTATGGCCTGGTCGCCTTCGCCTCGAGCTTGGATCAGATCGGCCCGATGGCGCGAAATGCGCGGGACTGTGCACTCCTCTTGAACGCGATCGCGGGGCACGATCCGATGGACGCGACGAGCCTCTGCGAAACGCCGCGGGTCGACCTCGAGGCGCTCGAGCGTGTGCCGTCGCCGATGCGATTGGGCGTGCCACGCGCCTGGCTTCGCGAGGGTTTGGATGACGACACGCGTCGGGTCTTCGAAGAAGCCTGCACACGCTTCGTCGGACTAGGTGCCGCGCTCATCGACGTGACGCTGCCCGAGCCGCGGCACGCCATCTCGACCTACTACATTCTGGCGAACGCCGAGGCGTCGTCGAATCTGGCGCGCTTCGACGGCGTGCGCTACGGGCATCGTTCGGCGAGCGCGCACGATCTCGATGCGGTCTACGAGGAGTCGCGCGGCGAGGGATTCGGTCTCGAGGTGAAGCGCAGGATCTTGATGGGCACTTTCGTCCTCTCGAGCGGCTACTACGATGCCTACTACGCAAAGGCCCAGGCGGTGCGCGCGCTCCTGACCGCGGAGTTCAATCGGGTGCTCGAGTCGGTCGACGCGATCCTCCTGCCGACCGCGCCGACGTCCGCGTTCAAGCTGGGCGAGAAGGTGGACGATCCGCTCGCGATGTACCTCTCCGACATCTTCACCATCACGGCGAATCTGGTGCGGAATCCCGCGGTCGCCTTTCCGGCGGGGCAGAGCCGCGAGGGACTGCCGATCGGGCTTCAGCTCTATGGTCGGCCGCGCGACGAGGAGACGCTGCTGCGCCTGGTGCGCGCGCACGAGCAGGTGTACGACGGCGCCGGCTCGGCCGCGTCGTCCGCGAGTCCGGTCACCGGTCCGATCGGCGCGCGGGGCTAGGACGGGGCGCATGGCCAAGGAAGCGAAGAAGTCGAGCGCCGCCAAGGAGACCGCCACGACGCGCGGCACCGAACTCGACGCGATGCTCGCGCGCTGGGAGTCGGTCATCGGCCTCGAGGTGCACGCCCAGCTCCTCACGCGCTCGAAGCTCTTCTGCGCCTGCTCGACCGCTTTCGGCGCGCCGCCCAACACGCAGGTCTGTCCGATCTGCTTGGGCCACCCTGGCGTCCTGCCGGTGCTCAATCGGCGCGCGGTCGCGCTCGCCATTCGCATGGCGCTCGCCACCGGTTGCGGCGTGCGCGAACGCTCCGTGTTCGCGCGGAAGAACTACTTCTATCCGGACCTGCCCAAGAACTATCAGATCAGCCAGTACGACCGGCCGCTCGCGGAAGCAGGCGCAATCACCATCCACGTCGAGGGAGAGGCGAAGCGCGTCCGCATCCATCGCATCCACCTCGAGGAGGACGCAGGCAAGTCGAAGCACCCGGAGCGCGCGGGGGAGACGGAGAGCCGGATCGACCTCAATCGCTGCGGAACGCCGTTGATCGAGATCGTGAGCGAGCCGGACCTGCGCTCGGCCGCCGAAGCCTATGCCTACCTCTCGACCCTGAAGCAGCTGCTCGAGTACACCGGCGTCTGCGACGGCAACATGGAAGAGGGTTCGCTCCGCTGCGACGCGAACGTCTCGATCCGGCCGCGCGACACCGAGCCCTTCGGCACCCGCACCGAGCTCAAAAACCTCAACTCCTTCCGCTTCGTCGAGAAGGCGATCAGCTACGAGATCGCGCGCCAGGCGAGGGTGCTCGAGGCGGGCGGCACCATCGAGCAGGAGACGCTCCTGTGGGAGCCGGCGCTTGGGCGCACCCGCACCATGCGCGGCAAGGAAGACGCGCACGACTACCGCTACTTCCCGGATCCCGATCTGCCGGCGCTTCTGGTGTCGAGCGCGTGGATCGAGGAGGAGCGCGCGGCGCTTCCGGAGTTGCCGGAGGCGAAGCGCACGCGCCTGGCCGAGCGTTATGGCCTGCCCGACGGCGATCTCGAGGTGCTGGTCAACTTCCCCGCGATCGCCGGCTACTTCGAGTCGGTGGTGGCAGCGGGCTGCGACCCGCGCACCGCCAGCAACTGGATCGTGATGGAGCTTCTCGGCCACCTGAACAAGCGCGCGCTCACGATCGAGCAATCGCCGGTGCCGCCGCGCGAGATGATCGAGTTGGTCTCGCGCCTCAGCGCCGGGCGCTTGAGCGGCAAGCTCGGCAAGATGGCGCTCGAGGAGTCCCTCGAGACCGGCGCCTCCATCGCCGCGATCATCGAGGCACACGGGTGGGAAGTGGTGTCCGACGACTCCGCCATCCAGGCCTTCATCGACCAGGTGCTCGCCGCCGCGCCGGAGAAGGTGGAGGAGTATCGCGGCGGCAAGGAGCACATGTTCCGGTGGTTCGTCGGACAGGTGATGAAGCTGTCGAAGGGCCAGGTCGCGCCGGCCCGCACCGAGGAGCTCCTGCGCGCCGTGCTCGATCGGAAGCCTTGAGCCGTGTCGATCTGGCTTCGACGCGGCAAGGGGAGCGTGCGGTGGGATGGCCACCGCCTCTTCGGCCGACCGCCGGTGCTCGCGCCGCCTGCTTGGGCCGCGGCCGCGCGCCTCTGGGAGTCACTCGATCTCCCGCTCTCCGCGGAGCGCGGAGTCACGCCGTCGGAATGGTGTGCGGCGGCCGCGGGCGCGGTGCCATGCAACACGCGCCTTCGTGCTTGTCGTGCTCCGATGCGACCCGCGTGGGTCCGTGGCGCGACGCCCCGCCGAATCTCCTGGTCAGCTTCGAGCATGCGTTGCCCGCCGGTGCATCCCGGCGATTGCTGATTGCGACCGGTACCCATGCGCCGGTCGGGACGGCGGCGATTGCCGCGCACCTCGGGCTCGAGGCGTCGCTGCTTTCGCGATGGGAGACGATCGAGAACAGCGCGGAGCACTTCACCACGCATCGCGAGGTGGGAAGCACGCGCGCCGGCACCTCGGTGCGGCTTCACCCCGCGTACCTCGACGCGGACTGGCGCGTCACCCTGGGCTCGACTTCCTACCACTACTTCGCCGGATTCGGTGCGGGACCCAAGCTGGTGTTTCCGGGATGCGCCGAGCCGCTCGGTGCGGCGATGAACCACCGCCGCGCGGTGGAAGCGCGCGAAGAGAGTGACTGGCCCTGGCGCCTCCATCCGCGCGCCACGGCGGGTGAGGTCGACGGCAATCCGGTGCACGACGACATTGGCGATGCGTATGCGTTGGCCCCGGCGCACTGGTCGATCTCGATCGATGCCGTGCCGCCGCTCGAGGTCGATCCCGCGCGTCCGGCTGCCCCGCCGCTTGTCGTCGAGCAGGGGGAGGGGCTTGCCGCTTGGCGACGCGCGATCGAACGCCACGACGCGGCCCATCGCGTTCCCTTCACCCAGCGCCCGAAGCTGCTGATCCTCGATGCCGGCGGCACACCGCGCGACCACACGCTGCTTCAAGCGCAGAAGTCGCTGCAGCACGCGCTCCGGTTCACCGACGAGGGCGCTGCGATCCTGCTCGCGGCGGGCCTCGGCGGCGGGCTGGGGAGTGAGGCGCTCCGTCTCTTTGCCCGCGAGGGCACCGCGCTGCCTCGCGCCGAACTCGCGCTCGATCGTCCCGCCGGGCTGCACGTGCAAACGCTCACCTCACTGCGCCAGGCCACCACCCACCGCAGCGTTGGGCTCTGGTCCGAACTCGATCCGACCGAAGCTCGCGCCCTCGGCATGGAACCGCTTACGAGCGAGGCCGAGGCGATCGACTTTTGTCGGCGCATGGGCGGGGATCGGCATTGGGGATTCCTGCCGAGAGCCGAGCTGTTCCTCCCGGCGCGCGGCTGGCTCGGCGGCCGAGCTCCCGGGGCGCGGGAGTGATCCGCGGCGCGCGGCCGGCGCGATTGACCCTGCTCGGGCGCTTGGCTAGCTTGGCCGCATGAAAACACTGATCGTTGGTTCCGGGGGGCGCGAGCACGCGCTCGGATGGGCGCTGCGGCAGGCGGATCCCAAGGCGGAGCTTCTCTTCGCACCCGGCAATGCGGGCACCACGACGTTGGGACGCAACGTGGCGGTTGGGGTGACCGATCTCGATGCGCTGGTCTCGCTGGCTGAGTCGGAGCGCCCCGACTTCACCCTGGTGGGCCCGGAAGGCCCGCTCGTCGCGGGTCTGGTCGATCGTTTTCGCGCGCGCGGCCTGGCCGTCTTCGGGCCTTCGCAGCGCGCGGCCGAGATCGAGGGAAGCAAGGTCTTCGCGAAGGACCTGCTTCGCGCGAGCGGCGTGGCCACGGCGGCCTACGAGATCTTTCACGACGGGGCCGAGGCGCGGCGCTACCTGTCGCGGTCGCTCTTTCCCCAGGTGATCAAGGTCGATGGTCTGGCCGCGGGGAAGGGCGTGTACATCGCGCGGAACCTCTCCGAGGGGGAAGCGGCGCTCGACGAAATCGTGACCGAACGCAGGCACGGCACGGCCGGCGCGCGCATCGTGATCGAGAGCTTCCTCGAAGGAGAAGAGGTCTCGGCCTTCGCCCTCTGTCGCGGCGAAGAGTTCCGACTGCTTCCCTTCTCGCGCGATTACAAGCGCGCCTTCGACAACGATGAAGGCCCGAACACCGGAGGCATGGGCGCGATCGCGCCGCATCCCCTCGCGATGTTGAATGACGAGGATCGCGCCGGCTTCGCCGCACGGGTCGAAAGCGAGGTCTTCGCTCCGGTGCTCCACGCGATGACCGCGCATCACCGCGCCTTTCATGGCCTGCTCTACGCCGGACTGATGGTGGTCGACGGTCGGCCGCACGTGCTCGAGTTCAACTGCCGCTTCGGCGATCCCGAAACCGAAGCGGTGGTCACGCTCCTGGGCGACGGTTTCCTCCCCGCGCTGCATGCCATCGCGACCGGAGAGGGGGAGTTGCCATCGATCGCGCCCTGGCGCGGCGGCGGCTTCGCCGCGACGGTGATCCTGGCCTCGGCAAACTACCCCGGAGACTCGCCGGTCGGACTTCCCATGCGCGGATTGGACAAGGCCGCCGGCCTGCCCGACACCTTCGTCTTCCACGCCGGGACCCGCGCGGAAGGGAGCCACGTCGTCACCGCGGGCGGCCGTGTGCTCGCCGTCACTGGCCGCGGCGAGGATCCGCGAATCGCGCTCTCCCGTGCCTACGATGGCGCGTCGGTCATCGAGTTCGATGGGAAGCGACACCGCACCGACATCGGAAGGACGTCCACGCGATGAACCACTCGAAGCAGATCGCCGCGCTACCGCAACCGCGCCTCTCCTCGATCGCGTCCATCTCGTCAATCGTGTCGCTCGCGTCGGCCCTATCTCGCACCTCGATCGTGTCCCTCGCGTCGATCGCAACCCTCGCTTCGCTCGCGTCGCCGGCCGTGGCGGCGAACTCCGCGTTCTACCAGGTCTGGGGCGACGGCAAGGGGGAGATCAACGTCTACAAGCTGACCGAGGAGCGGTACAAAGAACCGCGCGAAGGGCACGCCGTTCTGATCTTCGTTACCGAGGAGCTGAACGCCGACACCCACGTCAAGGTGGAGAGCGACGCCACGCCGCCGAACAAGCGGATGTACGTGCTCAAGCTGAACAGCCTGCGGAAATTTCCGACCGGGCTCTATGACTACTCGACCATGACCTCGGTCTTCTCGGTGCCGGAGTCGTATCTCGGCAACGCTCCCTTCACCGCCGCGCGCGTGACGCACACCACGCAGGAGTGGTGCGGGCAGGTCTACGAGCGCATGGACCTTCGCCGTGACGGCTTCCATCGTGTCCTCCACAGCTATTTCGAGCGTGAGGGAGACGTCGAGGAGACCCTCCCCGCGAAGGACGTGGAGCTCGAGGACAACCTCTGGGTCAAGCTGCGCGTGAGCTCGACGGTCCCTGGCTCGCCCCCGGAGAGTCGCGTCAGGTGAAGCTCATTCCGGCGGCCTGGGAACGGCGGAAGGAACACCGCGCCCAAGCCGCAGCTGGTCACCATCACCAAGCGTGAAGCCGAACCGATGACCACGGCGCCTCGGAACAAACGCATACATATGGACCTGGTCGGTCGGCGATCGTCAGATCAGCTTGCACATCGAGGCCGATGGCGCACACCGCATCCTCGGTTGGGAAGACAGTCATGGCGGCAAGGCGGAGATCGTGTCGAGTGAGCGGCTGGCCTACTGGACATTGAACGACGATCACCAGTTCACGACCCGCCTCCGGTTCAAGCTGCCGGACGAGAAACTCCTGCCCTAGCCACTTTCACGGTTGGAATACGGCGCGACGCCGCTGTACCCTCCTCGCAACCGGATCCCCCTCCCGTCCGGTCGTGTCAGGACTGTCGCGCCGTCGCCTTTCGTACCCCTCACCAAGGGAGGAACCGTGGAACGCATCGTACGCTCCCTCGCTGTTCTGCTGCTCGCTGGACTCTGGATTGCATCGCCCAGGATCGCGCGCTCCGAAGGAATCCCCGAGATTTTTGCGGAGGTCGTTCCGTGGGACGCGCTGAATGGTGGGATCGTCTGCCCACCGAACCCGACGCCTCTACCGGCGTCGATTGCGCAGATTACGATCAGGAATTCTTTGGGCAATCCGATCCCCGGGCTCAGCGTCGTCGTTCTGGTCACGCAACTCTCCCTCCCGATGTGCTCCGAGTTCACCGGAGTCACCGACTCCCAAGGCCATGTCGACATCGTCTGCGGTGCCGCCGGTTGCGCGCATCACGTGCCGGGAGCACTCGTGATCAAGGCGAACGGCGTGACCATTCGGGTCTACCAGAATTGCAAGAGCCCCGACTTTGACGGTGCCTCGGGTAACGGCGCCGTGGGACTGCCCGACCTCATCGCCTTCGCGCGCGAATTCAATGGGCAGTCGCCGCCGAGTTGTCACGACTACACCAATGACGGACTGTGCAATCTGGCCGACTTGACCATCTTCGGCCCCGCGTTCAGCCGTGCGTTGCATTGCAAGTAGCTGGGGGTCGTTCCAAGTATCACAGCGAGGGAGGCGACAGTGAACTCGAACCGATTCGTGAAGCGGCTAAACGCGACGTGGATCCTGTTGGCGCTGTCGGGAAGCGCGGCTTGGGCCGGCCCCAATGCCGGCGGGACGTTGATCCTTCACGTGAACCCCTCGTATGACTACTGCCAGGACCACGGGAGCTACTGTGGAGACTCCGGTCTTCTGGCCTGTGAGGACGCGGTCACGTCCGTGAATGGCAACGGTCCCTACATCTTCTTCGCGCTCGCTGCGTTCCCTGCGTCGGCCACACCAAGCGTGCGCGGGGTCGCCTTCGGCCTGACGTACGATGCTTCAAGCCTCGCGATCAACGCGTGGGGGCACTGCGGCGACTTCGAACTGCCCGGTGATGCTTGGCCGAACCCGGGTCGCGGGACCGCGGTGGTTTGGAATGCCACGCAGTCTGGGCATCTCGTCCCGGTGTACTGGTTCCTCGGCTACGACTACGTCTCACCGACGCCGACTTCCATTTCCCTCGCGCCGCACCCCGACCAGGGCGGCTACTTCGCCGACGACAGCGTGCCTTCAATCCTCGATGCGATCGCGGCCTACGGCGCGCTCGGCTTCGATCAGCCGGGAGTGCTTGCGTGTCCCGCCGATGGCCCAGCGCGAGGCGCTTGCTGCGGGCCGTATGGCGCCTGCATCTACGTCACCGAGAGCATCTGCGACGCGCAAGGCTGGGACTTCGGAGGCGACGGGACGACGTGCGAAACGGTGGACTGCCCCGATCGTCGAGGCGCCTGCTGCTTCGACGACGGTGAATGCACCTGGGGCCCCCGGCAGGAGTGTGAAGCAGCGGGAGGGGAATACCAGGGCGACGACACCTATTGCAGCCAGGATCCCTGCACGCCACCCCCACCGAGCGGAGCGTGCTGTCTCTTCAACGGCATCTGCGTCGTCGTCACCGAGAGCAACTGCGCAACGCAGTCCGGCCAGTGGCTCGGAGCCGGTGCGGCTTGCGATCCCAATCCCTGTCCTCCCGGCGGCGCCTGTTGCCTGGCCAGCGGCGGCTGCCGAATCTTCACCTTGGATTGGTGCGAGACGTACTTCGGCGTGTGGTTCGGCGAGGGCACCGACTGCGAGGGTCGTGACTGCGCCACGGGAGCGAGGGGTGCCTGCTGCCTGCCGAACGGAAGCTGTGTCCAGAACTATGCCGATCAGTGCGTGGCGGCGGGCGGGCTCTTTCAGGGGGATGGCACCTCGTGCGAGCCGTCTCCGTGCCCCGCGCTCGGCGCCTGCTGTCGGGCGAGCGACTGTCTGCCGTTGTACGAACAGCAATGTAGCGAAGCCGGTGGGGAGTGGCTTGGTCCCGGGACCTCTTGCTGGCCGCAGTATCCCTGCCCCGGCCCCGCCGGTGCCTGCTGCTTGGTCGATGGGCATTGCGTCATCCTGCTCCCACCCGATTGCTACGCCCAACAAGGGGAGTTCCTCGGCCCGAATACACCCTGCGATCCTGAGTACTGCGGCGGTAACGGTGAACCCACCGGATCGTGCTGCATCGGAAGCGAGTGCCTCATCCTGACCGCTGCCGAGTGTTTTGGCCAGGGTGGCACGTACAATGGCGACTACACGCCGTGCAATCCGAATCCGTGCTTGCCGGTTGCGGTCGAGAGGAGAAGCTGGGGCGGAATCAAAGCTCGCTATCGCTAGTCGCCGAGCCGCGGTCGGAGCGTTCCCTGCTTCTCGCGGAGTCTGCGTGAAGCGGCCCGACGATCGGGATTCCGCGTTGCCCGCGGGGACGCGTCGATGACTCCGCCTAGAGTTCGTCCCACAGTGCGGCGAACTCCGCCAGGATGAATCCGGTGGCGCCCCAGACGGCGGCGCCATCGACGTCATAGGCGGGCACGGGGATGGTGAGCCCATCGCGCGAACGCTCCACGGTGAGCGTCGGGCCGCGGCGGGCCAGCTCATCCGGATCGGCAAAGAGCAGACGTTCCACCTCGTCGCTGGCCAGCGTGAACTGCGGTTGGTGGTCGCACCAGGCGACGATGGGATCGACGCGATAGCGACTCACCTGAATCGGAATGGGCGAGAGGCGACCGAGCAGCGCGATCGCGACGTCGAGACCGATCTCCTCGCGCGCTTCGCGAAGGGCGCAGGCCTGCAACGTCTCCGCCGCCTCGCGCTCGCCGCCGGGAAGCGCCACCTGTCCTGCGTGGTGCTC
>JAXLXQ010000042.1:0-36347 GCA_046327845.1 Candidatus Eiseniibacteriota bacterium
CCACGCCGACCGCAATGGTCGGACGCGAGCGCGAACTCGGTTTACTTCGCGGAGCGCTGCACGAGGTCGAGTCGGATCGGAGACTTCGAACCGCAACGGTGCTGGCCGAGGCGGGGCTGGGCAAGAGCCGTCTGTGCGAGACCTTCGTCCAGGAGCAGCAGCGGCGGGGAACTCGCACCTTGATCGCCACCGCATGGCCGCGCACCGAGCAACAAGCCTTCGGATTGCTCCGCGAGTTGGTGCTCCGCTTCCTCGAGTCGGGGCACGGAACATCGCCGCTCGAGCCGGGGGCAGCACTCGAGAGCGAAACGATGCGCGCTCTGCTGATCGATCCGAATGAACACGACGCGAACGACCGCGATCCGATGGCGCTGGCTCACCTGCTCGGCTACGCGATCGGGTTGGGCTTTGAAGAGAGCCCGCACGTGCGCGGCCTTCGCGCGGAGCGCGGACTCCTTCGGCAGCGCGTGTTTCACGCCGCGACTCTCTGGCTCAGAAATCTCACCGGCCGTGCGCCTCTCCTCCTCCTGATCGACGACCTGCACTGGGCCGATGACGCGACCCTTGATCTGCTCCTGCTCTGGCGAGAGGCGCTGATCGATCTTCCCCTCTGTCTCGTCGCGCTCGCCCGCCCATCGCTCCTCGAGCGGCGGCCCCGCTGGACGACGACCGACTCGACCGCGCGCACGATCGAACTCGGCCCGCTGGCAGAGGAGGAGAGTCGGGAGCTGGCGGCGCGCGTGCTCGCGGGCGACTCTCGCGTGCCGGAGGGAGCACGCGCCTCGCTGCTCGCGCGCGCGCAGGGCAATCCCTACTACTTGGAAGAGCTCCTGGCGATGCTGGTCGACGAACCCGGTGCCGTCGACGCGGGGCGCGAGCGGAGCGGCAGTAGCACCTCACTCCTCTCCCGACTTCCCGTGACGCTCACCGCCGCGCTCCAAGCTCGACTCAGTCGTCTTGACGGCGACACGCGGCGGGCGCTCCAACAGGCCTCGGTCGTCGGACCGCACTTCTCCGAGGCTGCACTCCGCGCGGTTGACGCCAATGCTCCTCGATTCCTCGCCGCGCTGGAAGCGCAGGGGCTGGTTCATGCGGAGGGATCGGACGGTTGGCGCTTTCATCATCAGCTGCTTCAGGAGGTGGCCTACGACAGCCTCCTCCGGCGCGAGCGTGCAGAGTGGCATGCGCGCGTGGCAGCGCACGCGGCGGAGCGCGGCGACTCATCTCCGACCTCGATTGCGGAGCACTACGACCGCGCGGGAAACGCGCCCGCGGCCGTTCAACACTACCTCCGTGCCTTGGAGGATACCGGGCGCATGGGTCTCAAGGAGCAGCTCCAGCTGGGCGAGCGCGCGCTGCAGCTCGCCCCAGACTTGGATGAGTCGGCTCGCTTGCGCCTCCACCGGATCTGCCTGCGCTGCTTTCTCGAGATGCGTCAGCCGGACCGCGCGACCGTGCACGCGGATGCCGCGCGCGCCATCGCGGACCTTCGCGAGGACGACGCGCTTCGCGCGGACTTGGCCTTCGAGCTGGCCCTCTTCGAGGAACCGGCGCCGGATCCAGCGTCGGCCGACGCGGTGGTCGAACTGGCGAAGCGGGCTGCGTCACGCGGGCAGGCGTCTCCGCTCGCGGCTGCCTATGCTCTCTACGCATGGGCTCTCTGCACCCACGGTCGCGCCGAAGAGGCCTACTCCATCGCGCGCGAAGCGCTCGCGGTGGCCGATGCGGCAGGCGAGCCGCCGCCATCCCAGGCGTTGACGTCGGCCGCGATCGCGGCGTGGAAGCTCGGTGATCTCTCCGCCGGGCTCGCCTATGTGCGGACCGGACTGGACATCGATCGTCAGCGCGGAAATCGCGCGGGCGAGCTGTCGGGTCACTGCAACCTGGCCGGCATGGCGCGCACGTTGGGAGATCGTCAGGCCTGGAGCCAGGCGCTCGAGGATGGTTTCCGTCTCGCGCGGCAGCTCGGGAATCGCGTTTCAGAGCCGCTCCTGCGCGTGCGTCGCGCGCAGCTGGCGCTCCTCGACGGTCGGATCGACGCGGCGCTCGCCGACACTCAGCACGCACTCGATCTCCTTCCGCCGCAGGATCGGTGGTTCCGCATCACCGCGCTCTTGGCCCGGGGGCACGCTCTCCTTGCCGCGCGCGATGGAGCAGCCGCGGAGCAGAGTTTCGCCGAGGCGCGGCTCGGCGCGGGCGAAGACGCGGGGATGCAGGCGGAAGCGCTGGAGGGGTTGGTGCGCACCGCGCTCGCGCGGGGCGAGACCGCGCTCGCGCTCGATCGCGCGCGGGAACTGCGGGCCGCCATCGATGCGCCAGAACCAGGCGACATCACCGAGCGACCGGCGCAGCTACTCGCGATCTTCGACGCGCTCACCGCGGCGCGCGATCCCGGCGCCGCCGCGGTGCTGAACGAAGCGCGCGCCGAGGTGACGGCTCAGGCCGCCCGCATCTCCGACCCCGATTCGCGCGAGCGCTTTCTCCACGCGGTCTCCCACAACGCCAGGATCGTCGGCGAGCCATCGCCCGACGGAACTCGCCGCGAGTAGGGATCGATCGCGGCTCAACGCGCCGAGTTGGGCGCCGCGGCCAGCACCTCCGGAAGCGAGGCCGGCACGAACCAGCGTGCGCCGGTGGGATCTCCCTGCCACGAAACCTCGCGGCTTCGCACCACGGCGTAGCACTGCGCGAGCACGATGCCGTCCACCCGCGTCTCCGCCACCAAGCGGATGTCCCCGCGAGCGGTCAACTCGGCGAGCAGTTCATGAATGTTGTCCTGGACCCATGATCGACGAAAGAGCACGAGAATGCCGTCGAGCGGTCGACGCGTGGCGAAGCGAAGCGCGAGTCCTCCCTGCTGGCGAAGCGCCGGCGTCATCCAGTTCTCGTAGTACGCCGGCACCGCGTCCACCGCGAGAACCTCGGGATGCGGCGGGGGCAGGAACGCGCGCCAGTGATCCTTCATGTCCTCGAAGTAATCCAGCTTGGGGATCGACAGGATCTCGGGCGGCCGTCCTTTCTCGGTGTGCATGTTCATGACTGCATCGAGCAGGTGTCGATCGATCGCCTCGCCCCAGAATGTGAGTTCATAGCCGCGACGCCATGCGCCGGAGACCCCTCCCAACCACTCCGCTCGGTAGGAGAGGCCGAAGGGCTCGGCCGCGAGCGAGATCACGAAGGCAGCCACGGGGGCGAGCAATGCGATATTGCCGAATCGTCGCGCGCTCAGCCACTCGAGCGCGAAGGAGACGGCGACAGCCACGCCGAGGTATGCGAAAACGAATTGACGCGTGCCGTCGTGGTTCGGAGCGTTCGGCATCCAACCGATGACGAGGGCGAGGACGAGCACCCCGCAAGCGAACGCCGCGAGCCAGCTTCGGTCGTCGATGCAACTCCCCGCGGATGGCGCGGCCTCGCGAGAAGGCGCCGAGTCGCGAACGCGAGGATCGGCGGACCATCCGGCACGCAGAGCCGCCGGCGCCAGGCGAACGATCAAGCCCAGGCCCAACAGCGCGAGGAGCGACAGGACGCTCGGCAGCGAGGCGGCGAGTTCGACCGGTCGATAGTGCCAGGGCGGCGAGAAGCCCCAGTTCTTTCCCTGGTAGTAGACCGCCAGCGGGACCCACTTGCCGCGCGTCGTCACCTGCTCCAAGTAGTCGGCGAAGCGTGCGAGCCCGCCTTGCCACGGCCAGAAGTACGGATCGAGGATGAGCAGGAGCGCAGGCCCGATGACCAAACCCGAGAGCGACGCGATCCAGAAGCGACGCGTGCGAATCGCGCCGAGCACCGCCGCCACGCCGAGCAAGCAGATGGGCACAAGCAGATTGGTGAACTTCCCGAAGAAGCCGAGCGCGCCGACCGCAAGGAAGAGCCAGAGCCATCGTCCGCCGTCACGCAGAGCTCGCGGCAGAACGAATGCGCCGGCGACCCAGAAGAGGTTCTGCCAGCTCTCGGTCGCCGCAAGGTGCGCGTGGGCCCAGACGCAGGGCACCGCCAGGTAGGCCAGGACTCCCCCGATCGCGACGGTGCGAGTGAAGGCTCTTCGCAGCAGCAGGTAGAGGAGCGCGGCGGTGATCGCCGCGACCAGCGCATTGGCGGCGCGAAAGGCCAACGCATCCGGCACTCCCAGCCACGTCATCGAGCTGCCGGCGATCCCCATCCAGAGTTCGTGCAGCGGAGGGTGACCGTTCTTCATCCGATCCTGGAGGAACACCTCCGCGATGCGCTCCGGTGCAAAGAGCCCGCGCCATCGAAAGGTGAGCAACTCGGAGAGCCAGTGCCGCTGCAATCGCGCGAAGCGAAAGTACGTCGGCTCGTCCCAGGTGAGGCCGTAGGCTGCGAGGCGCAAGGCGATCGCGGCGAAGGTGAGCAGTGCGGTGAGCGCTGCGATCCATCGGTCGCTGAGTCCGCGCACGAAGCGCGACAACGAGGTCAACGGCTCCGTTCCTAGTTCTCGGCGGGCTGGGTCGCTCGCTCGGCTGCCTGAAGGGTCGGAATGACCACGCGATAACCGGCGCGCCGCAAGCGCTGGAGCTCGGCGCGATCCGCGTACAACTCGCTCCAAACACGGCCGTCGAGATGCTGCTCGCTGCGCCGCTCCGCCCGAGGCGTGAGCCGCCGCATCTCCGGCAGCCGTTCGATCGGACACTCGACCCGGATCAGCGTGCGCAGCTCACGGATCGTCTCCAAGAGTCGCGCCTTGAGGCGCAGCAGATCCTCCTTCTGGAAAGCGGAGATCTGGATCCCTTCTGGATAGCGCAGCGCAAGCTCCAGCGCTCGCGTCTCGTCCGCGAACAGGTCGGACTTGTTGAGCACGAGAAGCTGCGGCACCGGCTCCTTGAGCAGGCTCTCCAGCACTTCGCCGACCGCGATGATCTGCGCCGCGAAGCGAGGATGCGCTGCGTCGACCACATGCACGATCAGGTCGGCGCTTTCCACCTCTCGCAGGGTGGCGCGGAACGAGGCGACGAGGTGATGCGGAAGTTTGCGGATGAACCCCACCGTGTCGGAGAGCAGCACTTCCAACTCTCCGCCGAGGTGCACCCTGCGCGTCGTCGTATCGAGGGTGGCGAAGAGCTTGTCCTCCGCCAACACGTCCGCGCCGGTCAGGCGATTGAAGAGAGTCGACTTGCCAGCGTTGGTGTATCCGACGAAGCTGACCCGAAACGCCTGCACTCGACCGCGCGATTGGGTTTCCCGCTCGGTCACGACCTTTTCCAACCTCTCCTCGAGCAGTGCGATCTTCTCGCGCACCCGGCGTCGGTCCACCTCGAGCTGCGTCTCTCCCGGACCGCGCGTTCCGATGCCTCCACCGGTGCGCGAGAGATGGCCCCACATTCCGGTCAGCCGAGGCAGGAGATAGTTGGAGTTGGGCCAGTTCGACCTGCAGCTGCGCCTCTCGCGTCCGCGCACGCTGCGCAAAGATGTCGAGGATCAACTCACTTCGATCGATCACCCGGACCTTCAGGAACTTCTCCAGATTGCGCACCTGGGCGGGACTCAAGTCCTCGTCGGAGAGGAGAAGGTCGGCCTCGTTTACCTCGAGAAGTCCCTTCGCTTCCTCGAGCTTCCCCTTGCTGAGGAAGTTGCCGGGATGAACCGAGACGCGTCGCTGATGCAGTCGGCCGATCGTGGTGAGGCCGGCGGTGTCTGCGAGCAGCTCGAGCTCATCGAGCGTGTCGTCCTCGTCCCCCTGCGGTTGAAATCCGATCAACAGACCACGCGAAGGTCCCGTCTTCGGTCTTTCGAAGTGCTGCGTGATGCCCTGCTCCTTTCGCGATCGTGGTGTCGCCGCATCGTCACTGCGTCCGAGCGGCGCTTCGAGGTTCGCCGATGTTACTCGCGGTCGCCCCATCAACCAATGGCGCGGTGACCCGGACGCGAAAACCCCGAAGCTGGGCGGGGCCAGCTCCGGGGTTTCGCTGTCGGGAACCGAGGGCCTGGCGCAGTGCGCCGAGCACTCAGGTGGGATCTCGCGTCGAGTCTGCGCCGATGCGACGAGTTGGATGCTCGCCGCGCCGGGTGCGACTCCTCGCGGACTAGTACATTCCGCCGAAGTCGCCGCCGCCGCCGCCTGGAGCCGCCGGAGCCTTCTCCTTCTCCGGGATCTCGGCGATCAGCGCCTCGGTCGTCAGCATCAGGCCCGCCACCGACGAAGCATTCTGTAGCGCGGTGCGAGTGACCTTGGTCGGGTCGATGATGCCGGCCTCGAACATGTCGACCATGTCGCCCGAGTCGACGTTGTATCCCATGGTCTTCTTCGTCGCCTTCTTGATCTCGGTGACGATGACCGAGCCTTCCATCCCCGCGTTGTTCGCCAGGGTGCGGAGCGGCTCCTCGATCGAACGACGGATGATCTGCACGCCGATCGCCTCGTCGCCCTCGAGCGTCATCTTCTCGAGAGCCGGCAGGCAGCGGAGCAGCGCGACGCCGCCGCCCGGGACGATGCCCTCCTCGACCGCCGCGCGGGTGGCGTGGAGCGCGTCCTCAACGCGGGCCTTCTTCTCCTTCATCTCGGTCTCGGTGGCCGCGCCGACGTTGACCACCGCGACGCCGCCGGCCAGCTTCGCCAGCCGCTCCTGCAGCTTCTCGCGGTCATAGTCCGACGTGGTCTCTTCGATCTGCTTGCGGATGAGTTCAGCGCGCGCCTTCACGTCCGCCGACTTGCCCGCGCCCTCGATGATGGTGGTGTTCTCCTTGTTCACCGTGACGCGCTTGGCCCGACCGAGCTCGTTCAGCTGGACCGACTCGAGCTTCCGGCCGAGGTCCTCGCTGATGATCTGACCGCCGGTCAGGATCGCGATGTCCTCGAGCATGGCCTTGCGGCGATCGCCGAAGCCCGGCGCCTTGACCGCACAAACCTGGAGCGTGCCGCGGAGCTTGTTCACGACCAGGGTCGCCAAGGCCTCGCCCTCGACGTCCTCGGCGATGATGAGCAGCGGACGACCGGCCTGCGAAATCTTCTCCAGCACCGGGAGGATGTCGCGCAGGTTCGAGATCTTCTTCTCGTGGATCAGGATGTGCGCGTTCTCGAAGGAAACCTCCATCGTCTCCTTGTCGGTGATGAAGTACGGCGAGAGGTAGCCGTTGTCGAACTGCATTCCTTCCTTCAGTTCGAGCGTGGTCTCCATCGACTTGGCCTCTTCGACCGTGATGGTGCCGTCCTTGCCGACCTTGTCCATCGCGTCGGCGATGATGTCACCAATCTGGGTGTCGCCGTTGGCCGAGATGGTCGCGACCTGCTTGATCTGGCTGCGGTCCTTGACGTCGCGCGAGAGCTTCTTCAGCTCGTCTACCGCGACGGTCACCGCCTTGTCGATTCCGCGCTTGATGTGCATCGGGTTCGACCCGGCGGTCACGTTGCGCAGACCCTCACGGAAGATCGCCTCCGCCAGCACGGTGGCGGTGGTGGTGCCGTCGCCCGCGACGTCGGAGGTCTTGGAAGCGACCTCACGCACCATCTGGGCGCCCATGTTCTGATACGGATCCTCGAGCGTGATCTCCTTGGCGACGGTCACGCCGTCCTTGGTGATCGTGGGCGAGCCCCACTTCTTCTCGAGCACCACATTGCGGCCGCGCGGTCCCAACGTGACCTTGACCGCCTTGCTGAGCAACTCGACGCCCTCGAGAATCTTGTGACGGGCTTCGGTCTTGAAAAGCAACTGCTTGGCAGGCATCGGATCTAACCTCCTAGGTTTCCGGCCCCGCTAGGGCCGATCGGCGAGAGCGCCCATGCGCGCGATGCGCGCGGCGCGTGAATCGTCCCTACTTCTCGAGGATTCCGAGGACGTCGTCTTCGCGAAGGATGAGGTACTCCTCGCCGTCGATCTTGACCTCGGTCCCGGAGTACTTGCCCATGAGGACGCGGTCGCCGACCTTGACCTCGAGCTTCTGGACCTTGCCGTCATCCAGCGTCCGACCCGGACCGACCGCCATGATCTCGCCCTGCGTCGGCTTCTCCTTGGCCGTATCCGGGATGTAGATGCCTCCCTGCATCTGCTCCGCCTCCTCCAAGCGCTTCACCAGGATCCGATCGCCGAGCGGGCGGATCTTCGTCGTCGTCTTGTTCGCCATTTCTAGAGGGCTCCTCTTGTCGTCCCGCGATGGGGCGCCTTTTGCCGAGTGGCACCTGTTCCTGAACCGCCAGCGAAGTCGAATCGCTGGTGGGGCACCACCGATTGTTGCTGGTGGCGACAAAGAAAGTCCGATGCCAAGTTTGGTATCGAGCTCAACCCATTAGGGAGCAATGACTTTCGCGACCAAGCGACACCACCAACCCTAGCCGCTGCAAAACGGGGCAGCAGCCCGCTGCCATGTTGTCACTGGGAATCAGGCTGTCTCGGTCGCAGGCATCTGGCTACCAGGCTTAGAGTTGACCCCCCAGCAGGTTGGCATGCCGGCCCGCATAACCCGCGCTCCGAGACTGAGTGACAAAATTGCACCGGAATGGAGCACTGATCCAACTTGCAGCGCCGCTTCAATAATCAGATCATATTAATCAATTTGAAACGGCGCGAACTGATGATTCATATACATCGTTATTGTTTGATGTATTGAGCGGCACGGCGAAACAGCGTTCGGACGGAAACCCCAAGCATCTTGGCAGCGGCCTGTTTATCAAATCTTGCATATTTAAGCGTGGCTTCGATGAGCCGACGCTCCGCCTCCATCAGGGGAGTGCCCAGGGGAAGAAACAGCCCCTCCCCCTCATCCGCGATGTCCCGAATCGGAGGTGGGAGATCCTCGACGTCGAGCCCAGCGTCGCGCTCGGCGGAGAGCACCATCCCGGTGATCACGTTCTTGAGTTCTCGCACATTTCCGGGCCACTCGTATCGGAGTAGCCGGTTCATGGCGCGCGGCGAAATCCCGGGAGCCTCCCGCCTCAACGTCGCCGCCGCCTCGTGGCGAAAGTGATCGATCAGGAGCGGGATGTCTTGCCGCCGATGCCGGAGGGCGGGCAGGTCGAGCCGTACGACCGCCAGACGGTAGTAGAGATCCTCGCGGAATCGCCCGGAGCGCACCAACTCGAGCAGGTCGCTGCTGGTCGAGGCCAGTACGCGCACGTCCGTCCGACGAACCACTTCGCCCCCCACGCGCTCATACTCACCCGTACTCAGAACCCGCAGCAGCTTGGCCTGGGAGGCGAGGGGCAACTCGCCCACACCATCAAGAAAGAGGCTGCCGCCATCGGCGAGCTCGAACCGCCCCTTTCGCGACTGCTGCGCGCCGGTGAAGGCGCCCTTCTCGTGCCCGAAGAGCTCGCTCTCGACCAGTCCTTCAGAGAGATCGCCGCAGTGCAGCTTGATCAAGGGACCGTTGCGGCGCGCGGAGTTCTGGTGAATCGCGATCGCCACCAGTTCCTTGCCGGTGCCAGTCTCGCCGCGAATGAGCACCGAGGCGTCGCTCGGCGCAACCTGCAGAATGCGACTCATCACCTCGGAGATGGCCGCTGAATTGCCCAGGATGTTGTGCACGCCGTACTTTCTATCGAGTCGGCGCTGGAGATCGTTCAGTTGTGCCCGCAGCTCGCGATCCTGCTGGCCGCGCCGTACGATCGCTAGAAGCTTCTCCAAGTTGAGCGGGCGAGTCTGATAGTCGTAGGCCCCGGCTTGCACGGCCTTGGTGGCCAGATCGATTTGATCCTGCTGCGCCAGCACCACCACGCAGACCGATCCGCTCAGCCGGCGCGCCACCTGCATGAGTTGCGCGCCGTCGATACGAGGTGCACGGATTTCGGCGACCAGTGCGTCCACCTCACTGACTTCCAGCAGGTTGATCGCGGCATCGCCGTCCTCCAGGCAAACAACCTCGAACCCGGCACCCTCGAAGAAGCGCGAACAGCGCCGCGCCTCGCTGCGGTCGGGTGATGCGAAGACAAGGCGCGGCCGAATCCAGCCACCAACCTCCAGTCCACTCGTCGCGTTCGCCATGTCGCCATCATAGGCCAAGTGAAGGGCGCGCCGGGCGGAGGCACGCGGATTGTTCGATTGGTCAGCGGGCAAGGCGGCGAGGTCGCCCGGCGACGCGCGAACTTCGAACCAAGTGCATGGTTGCGTCGTCGGTGGGCGGATGGAGGCGGTGGATCGCGGCGGCGGCGCATTGCAAAAGCCCGAGAGCGGCAAGCGGAGCGTGCAAGATGCGGCAAGAAGAACCAGATCGAGAGCCGACGAGCAGCAGACAGACCGGAGGCACTCGTTTCCTGGAGAACCTCGCGTATCTCGTTCCAGGATATCGCGGGTACAAAGAGAAGGAACTCCGCCGCGAGGAGGATGCGCGCTTGAGGAGCCGCGTCCTGGCCAAGCTCCACGAAGTGCACGGCCTGCTCGAGGCTCGGATGTCGAAGCTGACCGAAGGGGCGCTCGACACGCACGCCGAGGCGCTCGACAAGCGACTCAGACGAATGGAGGGATTGGCCGACGCCGTCCGCTACGCGCCCTATGGCTTCAGCGGCTTCTTCGACGCAGAGTCGGTCCGTGAGGACACCCTCGAACGAATCCTGGAAACCGACCTGCTTCTGTTCCAAGACATGGACGACTTCTCCGAGGCGACGCGCGGTGCGCCCTTCCCGCCCCGCCATCGCACCGGCTTCACGCTCTTCTTCGAGGGCATTGATCAGGCACTCGACCGCATCGAGCACCGCCTGATCGCGCGCGACAAGCTGCTGGGTGATCGCTGAGCAAGGGGGACCGATGTCAATCGCACTCGAAATCCTTGAATGGTCGGACGCAGCCGCCGACGAAATGGTGCATCGACTGCCGGCCGAAGGCTCCGCCGACATCAAGATGGGAGCTCAGCTCATCGTGCAGCAATCTCAGGCCGCGCTGTTCTTCCGCGACGGCAAGTGCCTCGACGTGCTCGGGCCGGGGCGTCACGTGCTCTCGACTTTGAATCTCCCGATTCTCACGAACCTGCTCATGCTGCCGTACGGCTTCCGCTCGCCGTTCCGCGCAGCCGTCTACTTCGTGAATCAGAAGATCTTCACCCAACTCAGATGGGGCACGAAAAACCCGGTGGTGTTCCGCGACACGGAACTGGGTGTGGTGCGACTCCGTGGCTACGGCGTGTTCACGCTGCGAGTCGAGCAACCGGAGATCTTCCTCAATACCGTGGTGGGAGCACGCGGCTCCTACTTCGTGAGCGAGCTCGAGGACTTCCTGCGAGATCTGATCGTGGCGCGCCTGAACGACTTCCTGGGTGAGCGATTGCGCAGCGTCTACGATCTCGCTGCCTCGTACGACGAGATCGCGGCTGCGATCAAACTCAAGATTCGCGATGATTTCCGGCGATATGGGCTCGAACTCTCCGACTTCTTCGTCAATGCGATCACTCCGCCCGAAGACGTGCAGACGATGATCGATCAGCGGAGCGGAATCTCCGCGGTCGGAGATCTCGATCGCTTCGTGAAGTTCGAGGCAGGTCGCGCTCTCGGAGGCAATGGAGGTAACGGCGGCGGCGCGGGCAACGGGTCTGCCCTCGAGACAGGAGTAGGCGCCGCACTCGGCCTGGCACTGGTACCCAACCTGCTCAGGGCGACCCAGGGCAACGTCGGGGAACCTGCGGGATCGCGAGATCCACAGTCAGCGACGCCGTCGCTCTCGTGCGCCAAGTGCGGCGCGACCTCGCCGCCCCGCGCGAAGTTCTGCGTCGAATGCGGTCTGCGCGTGTCGGTGCCGACCACCACGACCTGCTCACGCTGCAGCCAAGAGCTGCCGACCGGGGCGCGCTTCTGCTTCGAGTGCGGTGAGGCACAGTCGACCGCAGAGGGCGCCGGTTCGTGACCGAACCGGAAGCCGCACCAAGCAAAGCGGACCACGGGCACGTCGACGAGTCGACGCTCCTGGTGCGGCGGCGGTGCCCGTCTTGTGGTGCGCCGGTCGAACACTCCGACACCGCGACCGCCGTGGCGTGCGATTACTGCCGCGTGCGCCTGGCGATCACGACCGCGGCCGCCGTTCCGCGGTATGCGGTGCCGGCGAGGCTCGACTCGGATGCCGCGCTGGCGGAGGCTAAGCGCGCTCTTCGCGGCGCGAAGATTCGGGTTCGTCATCTCGACTCCCCACGCCTTCTCTACTTCCCCTTCGCACGGTGGAGGGCGTACGTGCACGCGCTATGGCTCCACCCGGTCGCCCGAAGCCCCGAACCGGAGCACCGCTCGAGCTGGACCGCATCGGCCGCGCCCATCGACCTCGGTCTTGGATTCGCGTTACCGTCCGCGCGAGCGTTGGCAAGGCTGCGTGCCGAAGCACGGCGCCCTCTCGCGACTCGCGGTCTAGCCGAGCTCGAGGCGACGACGAGGGACTTCCAATATCGGATCGGATCATGGGAACAGACCGTCAGCGCGCAGCCTGATCTCTCCTTCGTGGACCAATCGCTCGGAATCCGCACCCAAACGCTGTCCGTCGTGCCGCTCGATGAACTACTCGACCCGAGCGTGGAGGAGCGCTCAGTCCCGGGGCGCGTCGCTCCGGCGGTGACGAAAGAGGAAGCCCAGAGTCGCCTGGAGCGCCAGCTCGCGGAAGCGCATCGAGAAGAGCCGGGGGATCGTGAACTCGCCCGTTACTTCACGCCGGCGGCCAAGCTTCAGTGGATCTACTTCCCCTATGTCGCGATCGACTTCGAAGGCCCCGAAGCTGATGGCACCGTCTTCCTCGACGGCGTGACGTTGAAACACCGATCAATGGTGGACCGGCGGGCCATGCAGACGTTGTCATGGGAGGCACGCTTCGGGGAGGCGGCCGGGTGGCGATTCACGCAACCGGAGACGCGATTCACGGCGCTCATCTGCCCGAACTGCAGCATGCCGCTACGATTTCACGCGAGTGCCTGTCTCCACCCTTGCGAGAACTGCCGGCGCATGTGGGAGGTGGGTGCCGGCCGGCTCCGAGAACGTCGGGCCAAACTGCTCCGTCCTCGTGGCGGCACTTCCGGTGCCGTGACGATTGGTGAACGACGTGCCCTCCCGTTCTACGTCGTGGCATGGGGCGTCGGCGAGTCCACTCGCCGTGTCTTCGTCCCGGCCGCGGAATGCCGGCATCCACGAGCACTTTGGAATCTCGCCTCCTCCCTGACCCGTCGGAATGACCCATGGGAGGCGGCCGAGTGTGATCTCCGCGTGGATCTGCCGGTGACGCTGCGGTCCGAGGACGCCGGCGCTCTCGCCCCGTTCGGTTGGGCCCTGGCCCACCAGCTTGACTCACTGTCGATGGGGACCTGCTCGACGCCTGAACCGGAGTTGATTTGGCTCGAGATGACGGAGCGCGGCGGCGCCTTGATCGAGCCGAACAGTGGGCTCTCCGTTCCGAGTAGCGCGCTCGTCCCTTGGCCGACACACTGAGCGAAGTGATGCGACCCGTCTACGTAAGCGGCGCCAAGTCGACCGGATTGCGGGGTAGGCGAAGTCGGAACCATGTCCCCGAGCCGGGCACCGACTCGCAGGTCACCGATCCGCCGTGTTCCTCCGCCGCGCGCTGCACTAGGGCCAGGCCAAGCCCAGTGCCGTCCTTCTTGGTGGTGAAGAATGGTTCGAAGATACGCACGCGTTGACCAGGCTCAATGCCTCGACCGTTGTCGCGTACTTCGAACTCCACCCAGGCCTCGTCCTCGATGCCGCCCGCGCGTGTCGCCAAGGTCACCTGACCTTCCCCGGGGCTGACCGCATCGACCGCGTTCCGCACCAGGTTGAGCAGAGCCTGACGCAAGAGCGTCGCGTCGCAGACGGCACGTGGCTCATCCTGATCCAGTTCGCGGGTGAGGAGGATCCGCCTTCGATCCAGTTCCGGCCGCAGAAACTCGAACAGCTCGATCACGATCTCGTTGATCGGTTCCTCCTGAAATTCCGCGCGCGGAAGGCGAGAGAACTGCAGGTACTCTTCGGCGATCTGACTCAGGCGTCGTGTCTCTCTCTTCAGGATGGCAAGGATGTCCGCCGCCTCCGGGTCGAACGGGATGCCGTGCTTGGCCGCGAGCTGCGCCTGTTCCTCCACCGTCTCGGCCAGCAACTCGACGTTGAGGTTGATCGCGGCAAGCGGATTGCGGATCTCGTGCACCACCTTGGAGGAGATCTTCCCCACCGCGGCCAGCTTCTCGCTTTGCATCAGCTCCTGCTCGAAACGGCGCTTGGCGGAAACGTCGCGCACGATCTCGACGAAGCGCTCGTCCCCATCTCGCGAAAATGAAAGGCGCGAGCGCGCCACCGAAACGTCGACGATCTCGCCATCCTTCCGGCGGCGCCGCGTGCGCAAGTCCTTGACCGCGGTGCCGGCGCCGAAGGCCGGCTCCTCCTCCCCCTCGGCGCAAAGCAGCGCATAGGGACGTCCCACGATTTCGCGAGCGGTGTAGCCGAAGATCTCCTCGGCACCGCCGTTCCACTGCAGCACCCGCCGCTCGCGATCGAGCACCAGAATTGCGTCGGCCGCATCGCGGAGCACCTGCCCCAGGGTCCCCTCGGCCTCGGCCTGACGCGCCTTGCCCGCCGCGAATCGATCGAAGAAGCGCGCGAAGGCGACGC
Organism: Candidatus Eiseniibacteriota bacterium; assembly: GCA_046327845.1. GTDB lineage: Bacteria > Eisenbacteria > RBG-16-71-46 > CAIMUX01 > CAIMUX01 > JADJQY01. The sequence continues at coordinate 14,507 of JAXLXQ010000042.1, forward strand.
GAAGCCGCTCGATCTCCTGCACCGCTAGCGGCGGGAGGGTCACGCCGGCCGGCTCTTCCGGATCGGCCGCCTCGATGTGATTGACCAGCGCGTCGACCGATCCGAGCACGCGCCGACGGCTCCACACGAAGAACCCGAGCAGAAAGAGCGCGGTCGCCGCCGCGATGAGAACGAAGGCGACCCGCGCGGCGTTCGGTCCGGTCACCCCGGTGGCACGACGTTGCAAGGTCACGACGGCAAGATCCGAGGAACCAAGCGAGGAGGGACTCGACAACGCGGCGTACCGCTGCATCGCAAATCTATTGCCGACGGTGAGCCGACGAGGTGTGCCATCCCGCACGAGCGCGGACCAGGAATCGGCGCTCCCGCCGTTCACGCCCCAAGTCTGTCGCCCGACCACGAAGAGATCGAGATCGAGGTCCCGCTCGAGGTCCGCGAAGAGCTGCGAGTCGATGGGAACGACGACCGCGATCGACTCTCCTAGCGCGCTCGATTCGAGCGGAACCCTCACCACGACGAAGAGGCCGTGATCGCCCCACTCCACGAGTCCGAGGTTGTGCCCCTCGAGCGGAGCCGCGAGGTCGGGCCGGGCCGTCCGTGCTTCATTCGCGTCCATCGGCATCAGCCAGTGCGGAGTCTGCCCGGGTCGCTCGAGGAAGACCGCTACCTGCGACCCGTCGGAGAGGCGTCGTGCGCCATCCTCACGGAGAAGAGTTGGTGTTCCCGCGTCCTGGCTCAGGCGGTCGGCGTCGGCCGCCAACTCTCGGGCATGGTCGGTGGCCTCGTGACGCAGCTGCATTAGGCGCGCGCGCGCGTACTGCACGCCGAAGCGCAGACGGATGTCGATCCCCTCTTCGGTGGCGCGCTCGATTAGACGTGAGGCCACGATCGCGCCGGCCAAGAGAATCAGGACCACCCCAACTACGGCGACCGCCGCATGCCAACGAAGGCTGTGTGGGGCGAACGACTGGCGTGTCACCGCGGGCACCTCGAACGCGCCGCGCAGTCCGCGGTGGCGCTCACGGCGCCTCGGATCCTTCCGCGTCGTGCAGCCCGTAGTCGCGGATCTTCTTGTACAAGCGGGTGCGCGAGATGCCGAGAAGAGCGGCCGCGCGCGACTTGTTCCCTCGGGCCGCGCGGAGCGCATCGATGACCGCACGGCGCTCGGCATCGGAGAGAGTCTCCGGCGCCTCGGCAAACGGGCCGCTCGGCGCATGGGCCTCGGCCACGGCTAGCGGAGTGCCGCCGTGCTCCACCATCCCGCCCGGCGGGGTGAAGTTGCTCGGACTGCGGAACCGCGCCGGAAGATGCTGCGGGCCGATTCGGCCTTCCGCTCCGGTGGCGAATAGCGACTCCAAGAGGTGCTCGAGTTCGCGGACGTTCCCCGGCCAGGGATAGGCCGCGAGCAGGTCCATCGCCTCTGGTGCGATCGCTTGGATCGGTCGCGGAAAGACGCGATTGAACTTCTCGAGGAAGTGCTGGCAGAGGAGCGCCAGGTCCTCGCCCCGTGCGCGCAGCGGCGGAAGGTCGATCGTGACCACGCCGACGCGAAAGTAAAGGTCGGGGCGGAGCTTCTCGCGCCGCATCGCCAACTCGGGCGAGATTCCCATCGCGGCCAAGAAACGCACGTCGACCTCGGTCTCCTTGATCTCGCCCACGCGGCGGATCCTGCGGTCCTCGAGCACGCGAAGCAGCTTGGCCTGAGTTTCCATCGGCATCTCGGCCAGCTCGTCGAGGAAGAGGGTGCCCTTGTCTGCCGCTCGGAAAAGGCCGATGGTGTCGCGGGTCGCGCCGGTGAACGCGCCGCGCACGTGGCCGAACAGCTCGCTCTCGATCAGCTCGCGCGGGATCGCGCCGCAGTTGACCGGGATGAAGGGGCGATCGGCCCGCACGCCGTTGTAGTGGATGGCGCGCGCCACCAGCTCCTTGCCGGTACCGGTCTCCCCCACGATCAGAACCGAACTCTCGTGCGAGAGCGCGGCCTGGATTTGCGCGAACACCTTGCGCATCCCGGGCGATTGACCGATGAGATTGCCGAACCCGTAGGTCGATCGCAGCTCCTCGCGCAGCCGCCCCACCTCCTGCCGCAGGCGACGCGACTCCAGAATCTGGTTCACCGCGTTCAGCAGCTCATGGCGATCGAACGGCTTCGTGATGTAGTCGGTGGCGCCAACCTTCATCGCCTGGATCGCGTTCTGAATCGTCCCATACGCGGTCATGATGACGACATCGATCTCGGGTCGAATCTCCTTGGCGCGGCGCAGCACCTCGGTGCCGTCGAGCCCCGGCATGCGCAGATCGGTCAACACGATCGAGAACGCCGGATCGGCGGCCAGGCGCTCGAGCCCGATCGCACCGTCCGTGACCGCTTCTGCCTCCATGCCGGCGCGACGAAAGAGGCGCCGACAGGTCTCGGCGAGATCGGCGTCGTCCTCGATGATCAGGATCTTATCCATGGGCGTAGATTCCCCTCTGGGGCGCGCGCCGACAAGCGGCACTTCCAACCGGTTTCCGCTGCGGCGCGAGGGCGGAAGGCCAACCGAGGACCAAATGGAAGGGCCGGCCCTAAGGCCGGCCCCGATTCAGGTCCGGTGGCATGGTGCCTCCCCGGCGAACTCCTACGTTCTCGTGTGCTCGAGTTCGCCCGCGACCAGCGCGTATCCCCGATCGATCGCCTGGCCGTTCTTCTCCAACGTCGCCTTCGCCTTGACGAACCGAGGCAGCGAACCTTTCAGTTCGTCCGGCGTGAACAGCCCGGTCGCAGCCGCGAACGCGCCCAACATCACCATGTTGGCGACGCGCGGGGCACCCAGCTCATCGGCAATCGCCGTGGCCGGCACCCCGACCCTTCGCACCTCTGGCCGCTCCGGGCACTCCGAGATGAGAGACGAGTCGTACAGCACGAGCCCGCCCGGCACCACCTGCGGGAGGAAGCGCTCGAGCGACGGACGATTCATTGCGATCAGGATGTCGGTCTCGTCGACCAGCGGCGAGCCGATCGGCCGCTCCGAGATGCGCACGTGGCAGTGCGCGGTGCCGCCGCGCATCTCGGGACCGTAGGACGGAAGCCAGGACACTTCGTAGCCGAAGCCCATCGCGCACTCAGCCAGACCCTGCCCCAACAGGAGGATTCCCTGTCCGCCGAAGCCGGCGACCTTGATGCGAGGGCTCGCCGCCTCTTCGTCCTTGCTCGCGCGGACCCGCGCCTCGGTCGGCACCTCTTCCTCCAGACCGAGGAGCTGGTGCATGTTCTCGTGCACGTAGGGACGCGCGGCGGCGATGCTCGGAGCCATCTCGGAGGAACGATCGAGCGTCACCCCGAGCGGGAATTCCTTCTCCATCACTTCTTCGATCCAATGCCGGGACTCGTTGGCGTCGAGCTTCCACGAGGTCGGACAAGGCGAAAGGATCTCGACCAGGCTGAAGCCGCGATTCTCTACTTGGTTTTGGATCGCCTTGCGAATCGCGGCGCGCGCGCGATAGATGTGCTTCGCGTCGGTCAGCGCCACGCGTTCCAGATAGACTGGCCCCGAGAGCTTCGAGAGCAGCTCGACCACGTGGATCGGTCCACCCTCGTTGCTCGCCATTCGACCCTGCGGCGTGGTCGTGGTCTTCATGCCCAGAAGGGTGGTGGGCGCCATCTGTCCGCCGGTCATGCCGTAGATGGCGTTGTTCACGAAGAGCATCGTGATCGGTTCGCCGCGATTGGCGGCGTGCAGCAGCTCGTTCCCGCCGATCCCGGCGAGATCGCCGTCCCCCTGGTAGGCGATCACGATGCTGTCGGGATGCGCCCGCTTCAGTCCTGTCGCCACCGCCGGAGCCCGTCCATGGGCCGCCTGCACGTTGCTCAGGTGGAAGTAGTAGTAGCCAAACACCGAGCACCCGACCGGGCTCACGAAGATCGCACGATCCTTGAGTCCCATGTCGTCGATCGCCTCGGCGATGAACTTGTGCGCATTGCCGTGGCCGCAGCCCGGGCAGTAGTGAGTCGAGATCTGATCCGACTCGACCTTCGTCTTCCGCTCGTAGTGGTCGTAGAGGCACTCGGCCTTGGTGAAGGTCTCCTTAGCCATGGATCGCCTCCTCCTTCGCGTCGCGCGCGACCGCCTCGTTCAGCACGCGGGTGATCTCGTTCACGGTCGGGATGTTGCCGCCGACTCGACCGAAGAAGCGGACCGGGACGCGACCCAAGAGCGCGAGTCTGACGTCCTCGACCATCTGCCCCATCGATGCCTCGACCACGAGCACGTCCTTGGCATGCTTGGCGAGTGCCGCCACCGCGCGCGTCGGGAAGGGCCAGAGGGTGATCGGGCGGAGGAGCCCCGCCTTGACCCCGCGGCGTCGCGCGTCGTCGACCACGGTCTTCAGCACGCGGGCCACGATGCCGTAGCCGATCAACACGTGCTCGGCGTCGTCCAGGTGGTACCCCTCGTAGCGCACTTCTTCGGCCTCGATCACCGTGTACTTCGAGTAGAGCTTCCGGATGTGCGCCTCGAGGTCATCCGGCTCGAGGAAGATCGAGCAGATCAGATTGTCGCGGCGGGTCGCGTCAGGTCCGACCGCCCAGGGCTTCGCCGGCAGCGTGCTCTTGGCCTCGGGGAAGGTGACTTGCTCCATCATTTGCCCGATGTAGGCGTCGGCCAGCACGACCGCGGGATTGCGGTAACGATCGGAGAGGTCGAAGGCGAGCATGGTCAGGTCACACATCTCCTGCACCGAGGCGGGCGCGAGCGTGATCAACCGATAGCTGCCGTGGCCGCCCCCCTTCACGATCTGGAAGTAGTCGGCCTGCTCCGGCCCGATGTTGCCGAGCCCAGGTCCTCCGCGCATCACGTCGACCAACACCATCGGCAGCTCCGCGCCCGCGGCGTAGGAGAGGGCCTCTTGCATCAGGCTGATGCCCGGCCCCGAACTCGCCGTCATCACCCGCTCGCCGGCCGAGGCCGCGCCGTAGCACATGTTGATCGAGCCGATCTCGCTCTCGGCTTGCAGGAAAACACCGCCGGCCTTGGGAAAGTAGATCGCGGCCGCTTCCGCGATCTCGCTGGCCGGTGTGATCGGATAGCCGTAGTAGGCACGGCATCCGGCGAGGAGAGCGCCCCGCACCACCGCCTCATTGCCCTTCATCAGCTTCATCGCCGACTCCTCCGCCCTGGGACCTAGACCGTCGCCTTGTCCTTCAGCTTGTAGACCGAGCGCGCCCGGCTCTGGACAGGCGTAGAAGCAGATGCCGCAGCCCGTGCAGCCGTCGCCCAAGTAGGTCACGGCGTGGTAGCCCATGCGATTGAGGTCGGCGCCGAGCACCAGCACGTCTTGCGGGCAGAGCTCGACGCAGGTCCCGCACCCCTTGCACTCGTCGGTGCGGATCTCGACACGTCCACGCGGGCCTTGCTTCACCTCAGCCATGACTCCCTCCGAATAGCGCTCCCGGGACAAAACGAACGAGGCGGCGACTTCGAGAATCCTCCCCGGCTGACTGGATCCTTCGACGCACACCGCCTCGCCCAAACTGATGAGTCCGATTGACTCAGCCCCTGCCGCCTCCACCCTTCCCCGGCGCGACGCCTTCGTGGGTCGCGGCCAGCTGCTCTGTACGTGCCTTCGCCTTCTCGCACTCGAGTGTTTGCCGAAGGACGTTCACGATCTCTCGCCAGCCCTCTCGGGCGCCGTAGAACAGCACGCCGTCTTCCCGCGCCTCGCGCTCTTCTTGGGCTTCGGTTCGATCCACGACCAGGAGGAGACCGAGGTCGGGGCGAATGCGTCGCGCCAAGTGGGTGAGATGCAGCCCGGCGACGTCGGGGAGGCGACCGTCCAGAACAGCGATCCGGATGTTTCGGTCTTCGATCATCCGGAGGCAGTCGCGGCCTGTCCGTACGGGCAACAGGCGCTGGGCGCAGTCCGGGATTCCTTCCCGGAGGCGGAGCCAGAACTCAGGGTCGTCACTAACGACCAGGGCCCAGGGCGCCGCGCTACTGCTGCTGTTCCGGATCACACTCGCCTCCTCGTCGTCACGGGCGAGTCCGTCGGGACTCACCAATTCACAACGCAACGAGCGGGCCAAACCAGAGGCAGGATCGGAGAGATGGGGTAACTCGCGGCAGAGGTGCAGGATCGACGTCGAGCACGGATCTTCGCACCACAGGGGTGCCGATCCGCGTCCGGAGGGAGTTGTCGCGGTTCACTACAGATTGCGTTGAATCAGGACACTGCCAGGCAACACTTCAGGCTGCTAGCCGCGCGCTGGATCCGGGGCCTCCGGATCGATCCCCAGCTTCTTGATTCCCTTCTCGGCGTCGCCGGGGGAGATCGCGCCGCTCGCCGCCAGGGAGGAGAGCGCGGCCGCCGCAATGTGCGCGGCGTCGATCTCGAAGAAGCGCCTCAGACCTTCGCGGGTGTCACTTCGACCAAAGCCGTCCGTGCCGAGCACGGTGTAGGAACCCGGCACCCATCGAGAGACGAAGTCCGGCACGGTCCGCACGTAGTCGGTTGCGGCGATGATCGGAGGCGCGGCCGCCGCCGCGCTCAAGGACGAGACCGAACCCTTCGCTCCGCGACGTGAGGTCGAGCCTTCACCGGAGAGGGCCCGGGTCACGTACGGCATCCGCGGCGTCGACGCCGGGTGCAGGCGATTCCAACGTTCGGTCGCGAGCGCTTCGCGCCGCAGTTCGCCGTAGCTGGTCACGCTCCACACTTCCGCGGGAATGTGGAATCCCTCGGCCAGCATCTCCTGCGCGGCCAGCACCTGCTGCATGATCGAGCCGCTGCCGAAGAGCCGCACCTGCGCTACGCGCCCGTCGAGCGCCGGACGGAAACGGTAGAGGCCGCGGCGAATCCCCTCTTCGACCCCCTCGGGCATCGGCGGCATCTCGTAGTTCTCGTTGTAGAGCGTGAGGTAGTAGATCAGGTCCTCGTCATTCTCGTACATGCGGCGGAGGCCGTCCTTGACCAGCGCGGCGATCTCGAAGGCGAATGCGGGGTCGTAGGCAACGCACGACGGAACGGTCGAGGCGTTCACGAGGCTGTGCCCATCTTCATGCTGCAGTCCCTCGCCGTTCAGGGTGGTGCGCCCGGCGGTCGCGCCGCAGAGGAACCCGCGCGCGCGCGAGTCGGCCGCCGCCCAGATCAAGTCGCCCACGCGCTGGAATCCGAACATCGAGTAGAAGATGAAGAAGGGGATCATCGGCTCGCGATGCGCCGCGTAGCTCGTCCCCGCCGCGGTGAAGGAGGCAAGACCGCCCGATTCGGTGATGCCCTCCTCGAGGATCTGCCCGTCGCGAGCCTCCGAGTAGGACAGAAGGAACTCGGCATCGACCGGTCGATAGTGCTGACCCATCGCCGCGTAGATCTTGAACTCGCGGAAGAGTGATTCCATCCCGAAGGTGCGAGCCTCGTCCGGAACGATCGGCACCACGCGTTTGCCAAGCTTGTCATCCTTGAGCAGCTTCCGCAGCAGACGCACCAACACCATGGTGGTCGACACCGGGACCGAGCCGGCGGTGCCGCTCGCGAACTCTTTGTACAGATCTTCGCTCGGCAACGCCACCCGGGCCGGCTTGACCACCCGCTTCGGCACGCAGCCGCCGAGCGCGCGCCGGCGCTCGAGCATGTACTCGATCTCGCGGCTCTTCACCCCCGGGTGGTAGTAGGGCGGATCCTTCAACTTGTCGTCGGGAATCGGTAACTCCAACCGATCGCGGAACGCGCGCAGTTCGTCCTCGGAGAGCTTCTTCATCTGGTGAGTCGGGTTCGATGCCTCGAAGCTCTTGCCCAGCGTCCATCCCTTGACCGTCTTCGCGAGAATGCAGGTCGGCACGCCGGTCTTTTCGGTCGCGACTTGATAGGCGGCGTAGACCTTGCGGTAGTCGTGCCCGCCGCGGCGCAGGTGCTTCAAGTCATCGTCGGAAAGGTGCGCCACCAAGTCGCGCAGCCGCTGATCCGGACCGAAGAAGTGTTCGCGAATGTACGCACCGCTCTCGACCGAAAAGCGCTGGTAGTCCCCGTCCAACGTCTCGCTCATCTTCTGGAGCAGCACGCCGCTTTCGTCGCGATGGAGGAGATCGTCCCACTCGCGTCCCCAGATCACCTTCACCACGTTCCAGCCGGCGCCGCGGAAGACCGACTCGAGTTCCTGGATGATCTTGCCGTTGCCGCGGACCGGACCGTCCAGCCGCTGCAGATTGCAGTTCACGACGAAGATCAGGTTGTCGAGCCCCTCTCGGGCCGCGAGCGAAAGCGCGCCCAGCGCCTCCGGCTCGTCGGTCTCTCCGTCGCCGAGATAGCACCAGACGCGCCGGCGCGAGGTGTCGGCGATACCGCGGTTGTGGAGGTAGCGATTGAAGCGCGCCTGGTAGATCGCGTTGATCGGCCCCAAACCCATCGAGACCGTGGGGTACTCCCAGAAGTCGGGCATGAGGCGCGGATGCGGATAGCTCGAGAGCCCCTGGCCCAACACCTCGCGCCGGAAGAACTCGAGGTGATCCTCCGAGAGCCGCCCCTCGAGGTAGGCGCGCGCGTAGATGCCGGGCGCGCCGTGCCCTTGGAAGAAGATCTGGTCGCCGACCTGATCACCGTCCTTGCCGCGGAAGAAGTGATTGAAGCCGACCTCGTAGAGCGACGCTGCCGAGGCGTAGGTCGAAAGATGCCCGCCGATCCCGGGATGCTCGTGGTTCGCGCGGTGCACCATCACCGCCGCGTTCCAACGAATGAGGCGGCGAATGCGCCGCTCGAGGTCCTCGTCACCGGGGAAGGGCGGTTCCTGCTCTGGGCTGATCGTGTTGATGTAGCGGGTCTGGACCGTGGGCGGAAGTCCGACGTTCTTGAGCCGCGCCAGCTTCAGCAGCCGATAGAGCAGAAACTGCGCTCGCGCGCGACCGTCGCGCTCCACCACCGCGTCGAGCGCCTCGACCCACTCGTTGGTCTCCTCCGGATCGAGGTCGGGGAGCTGCTGCTTGAACTGCTCGAAGATCATCGGTGCCCTTTCTTCCCGGGTCGAAGCGGCCTCTTCCAGTCTGTCGCGCGAAGGGGGCAGGGTACGCAATGCGGACCGGGCCTCGCAACGGCCCCGGGCTCCGGTCACCGCACGGCGTGATTCCAATCGGCCGCGCTGATGAAGGCGGGGCGGAGCACGCCATCGACGCTACGGAGCCCGGCGCTTCGAAGCTGACGCGCGTAGTTCGATCGCCGCTCCTCCTCGCCGGCGAAGAGCAGAAGTGCGCGGGCATCGGCCTCGGCCGGGGACCAGTCGTGGAGCGACTCCCAGACTGCGCCCACCAGATTGTCTGGCGGGTCGCCCAAGTAGCTGGTTAGGAGCTCGACGAACCGCTGCTGCACCGCAGGCGCTGACTGGTCGTAGGGAAAGCCCACCTCGGTCACCATCACGCGGTGAGTCTGGAATCTCGCCACCGCCGCTCGCGTGCGCGCGACCGTTCCCTCGGGATCGAGGCTCTGCGCATTGCTCAGATCGCGTCCGTAGACCGAGAGGCCGAGAATGCTCCCCGCCTCCGCGAGTTGATCGACCATGGCGAGCCGGCCCTGGGCCTCCGCTTCGACGTAGGACACGGTGGTTCCGACGCGCACCTGCGGGGCCACCCGCGCGACCGAATCCTGGCAAGCGTCGACCAGCGTGATGAAGTCGCCGATCTCCCCCACGTTGTTGGCGAAGTAGGCGTCGACCTCGCGACCGATCCACAGATAGCGGACCACGTCGGGAAAGCGGGTCGCCACGCGCTGCGCGAGGCGGCAGATCCGCTGGCGAAAGAACGCGTCTTCGATCCAAACCGGCCCGCGATCGTCCGGCATCGCGCCGACCGCCTGATTGTCGATGAGGAGGATGGTGATCGAGAGGGCGACCGAGTCCTCTCTCGCCTCGCGGAAGTGGCGATCGAGGATCTCCCAGTGCTCTTGACCGGCCCTGCTCTCGAGGTCGCCCCAGGCGGCTGCGGCCGCGGCGAGTCGGAAGCCGCCCTGCTTGATCTCGGCGTAGGCCTCGGCCAGAAGCGGCTCGGCGCCGCGTCGATTGACCGCGACCCCGAAGGCGGCCGGGGTCGGAGTCACCCGAGGCGCCGTCGAGTCCTTGCCGCAAGCAGCGGCCAACAGGAGAACGAGCAGCACGAGGGCGAACCGTGCGCGCATGATGAGGCTCCCTTCGATACCCACGGCAGGAACGGCTCCATACTGCGGGTGGCGACGACGATGTTCAAGTCGGGGCGCGATCCGACCACGCAAGGGTGCGTGGTATGCTGCGCGCGGAGGCGCATGGAGAGCCAAGGTGTGACCAACCCACGCACGCTCGCGATCGAGCCTGCGCCTCGCCGCCCCGAGATCCTCCCGCGCCGCGCGGGGGCTGGCCCTGTGGTGCGAAGATTCGTGCTGCCGATCCTGGCGCTCGCGGCAGGAAGCGCTCACGGCGCGGCGACCCGCTTCACCCTTCCGCTCGACGTCCCGACGACCGTGGAGCGAGAGGCGGATCCCACCCAACCCTTCGCCTTGGTCGATCACGCGAGCGGGGTCTTTCTCTACGACCCGCGCTCTGGTCGCTCGCTGGCGCAGCTCCCGCACCTCGCCATGGGCGGCACCATCCGCGGCCTGCTCGGCCAGCACGACGTGAGCCCGGTCTCGCCGCAGCTCCCGCCGAGCCTCCGGCGGGTGAACGGATGGCCGAAGAGTCTGTCGGCCGCCCCGGCCGGTCCGCCTCTCCTGGTCGACATGAACGGCGACGGTCGAAGCGAACTCTTGGTCGCGCTCGAGAGCGGAGAGGTGCTGGCGCTGGACTCAGGCGGTAAAGATGTCCCCGGTTGGCCAGCGCTGCTCGACGGGCCGCTGCATGACGGTCCGGTGTCGGCGGACGTCGATGCGGATGGGCTGCCGGAGATCCTGGTCGCAAGCGGCAACGGCGTCGTGCACGCGCTCCGCGCCAACGGCCGCCAAGAGCCGCCCGGATGGCCGGTCTGCCTCGACAATGCCGCCACCGGCGAGGAAATCTGGGCCGCCCCGGGAGTCGCCGCCGCCCTGGATGGTCGACCTCTGCTCGCCCTCGCCGGCACACTCGGCAGCCTGCTCGTGGTGGGCGGCGATGGACGTCCGCGCGACGGCTGGCCGGTGCGGCCGAGCACGCGGGTGACCGATCAGAATCCCCCCGCGGTTTACGCATCGCCCTCCTTCGCCGACTTCGAAGGGGACGGAAGGCTCGAGGTCTTGAGCGGCGCGAACGACGGTCGCCTCTCCCTGATCGGCGCGGGGGGAAAGCTCTGGCCGCACTGGCCGATCGAGGTGTCGGGCGCGGCGCGCCTCGGATTCGGGCGCGTCACCACCGCCGACCTCGATGAAGACGGGACGATCGAGATCCTTTGCGCGAGCGATCGAGGCCTGCCGGGGCCGGCCCGCTTGATGGCCCTTCGCGCCGACCGCACCCCCTTCCCCGGTTGGCCGCTCGAGCTTCCCGCTCCCGTCATGGGGGGCGTCGCGGTCGCCGACCTCGATGGCGCACCCGGCCTCGAGGTGGTGGTCGCAACCTTGGGCGGCGACGGCCAGGTGCTGGCCTTCGACTCTCGCGGTCGGGCCCTCCCCGGCTTCCCACACCGCTTCCCTGGAGTCTCCTTCGTGACCGGCCCGCTCCTGGTCGACGTCGACGGAAACGAGGGGCCGGAGATCGTCGCCCTCGGGAGCCGCTCGGCCTACGGCGCCGGATGCAGCCTGATCGCGCTCGATCGAAGCGGGCACCTTCTCCGCGGCTATCCGGTGGAGCTTGGATCGAGCGACGCCTTCTCCGGAGGGCTGGTCGCCGGCGACATCGACAACGATGGCCACACCGACCTCGTCTTCACGACCGGTGGCCACCCGGAGATCCAGGTGTTCGCCACGAGCGGTTTGGCCAAGCCGAGCGCGCTCTGCTGGCCCCGCTCCGGCCGTGGCGCAGAGAGCCCGTCACGCCCGATTCCGCCGCGCGAGCTTCCCCCGGCCGCGGGACCGGAGCCCAATCCCAACCCGACGCCCGGCTACGAGCGGCTGCCGCTCCCCGACGGCTTCGCTTCCGCGCTCGACCCGAAGAAGACGATCAGCTTCGTGCTCCACCGCACCGCTCCGGTCCGCCTCGAGGTGATCGACGTCCGCGGACGCCGAATCCGCCTGCTCGTCGAGGCGACGATGCCCCCGGGCCTCTACGCCCTCAACTGGGATGGTGCCGGGGATCGGGCCGAGGCGGTCCCGAGCGGGGTCTACTTCTATCAACTCTGGGTAGAAGGGGGGGTCGAGACCAAGCAGCTGGTGGTGCTGCTCCGCTAATCCGCGCGCTAAGGGCGTGGCGCCTCTTGGCCGATACCTTGGGACGAATCGCCGCGGGTGAACAAGACCAGGTCAGGCGCCGGGAGGTGGCACGATGGAGCAGGACGACTTCAACATCGAAGACGAGATCGACTGGGCGGAACTGCAGGACTTCTTCTTCGAGGATCTGCGCCCCAAGCTCTTCGACATGGACCAGCTCTGCTCCGACGGCGATACCCACAAGCTCTCGCGCCTGGGCCACAGCCTGAAGGGGTCGGGCGGCGGCGTGAAGCTGCCGCGCTTCACGGATCTGGGGAAGGCGCTGGAAGACGCGGGCAAGGCGTCGAATCTGGAAGGTTGCATCAGCGCCTGTCGTGCGATTCGTGACGAGTACGCGACACACCGCCCGGCGGAGCAGGCAGAGCTGAGCGCCCTCTTCGCACAGACGGGACGCGCCGCCGCCTAGCACACCGCTTCACCCGTTCGCTCCGGGATCGCGCGGCGACGCGAGCGGGCCGCGCCGCTAGAACGCCTCCGCCAGTCGAGCAAAGGTGACCGACATCCCCAGACGAAGGAACGTCTCGGAAAGATCGGTCTTCGACGCGCTCCCGCGCTTGCCGAACTCGAACAACCCGTCGACGTAGCCGCGATCGAACTGGATGGGGAGGCCCACCCCCGCGGTGAGCGCCCACTCCGCCACCTCCGCGCCGTCCGCCTGGCGCACCGGCAGGATCGCGCGCGTGAAACCGGCGCGGTAGACCGAGCGCGAAGCGAGCGGATCCTTGGGCGGATGCTCTCCCGGGACGCGCGTGATGCCGAAGCCGATGCGACTCGCGTCTCCAAGCCGGGTGAACCCGCGACCGACCTCTTGCCCCGCGAGCGCGAAGTCGTGCTCGCTCCATCGGCGCTGGCTCCAATCGAAGGACAGGCGCCAACGCGCAGACGCGTGGGCGGTCACGCCGAGGCCGAGGCCGGGCGGAAGATCGAGATGGCCCCGGGACTCTTCCTTCTGTGCGGTGCGGTTGTCGAAGAGGCTCCGTACATCGAGACGGGTCGACGCGGTCACGAAGCCGCCGCACTCGAGTGCTTCGATCGGCTGGGCTTGGAAGCCGAAGGTCACCGGGCGCCCCCCTTCGGCGCGCGTCCGGAGGAGATTTCGCGTGTCCTGATAGGCGTCGTCTTCGAAGTCGTCGCGTATGAGGTCGCGCAGTGTGCCGCCCACCACGCCGAGCTGCGCGCCGAGGGCGAGGCGCGACTCGAGCGCGCGCGCGGTGACCCCGCATTGAAACTGCCCGAGTCCTCCGGTGCCTTCCAGGCTCCGCTCGAAGGCGTCGCCGCTCCCCTCATGGATCGTCGCCTTGTAGCGATAGAAGCCGGTCGTCAGATCGCGGAAGCCCAGGTTGATCCCCACGCCCCGCGAGAGCGGGAGAGCGACGAGCACCGCAGGAAGGCGAGTCGTGCCGGTGCGCCCGCCGGACCCGTCAGAGTCGGTCTTGACCCACGAGTTCTCGAGCAGGAGTCCGAAGTGGGCCGCAGGTCTCCGCGCCCACGCGAGAGCCGCGGGATTGAGGCTGCTCATGCCGAAGGGGTCTACCCGGCCGATCGCGGTGTAGCCGGTGCCGCGGGAGGCCAAGTCGTACCCCTCGTTCCATCCGCCCAGGCCCTCCGCATTCCAAAGCGATTGCGCCTGTCCCGCGCCCGCGAGGAGCGCGACCGCCCCGAGCGCAACGAACGTCCGATGCACCATCGCGAAAACTCGCACCAGCCGCGCGCTCATCGGGTCACCTCGTCTTCCCAGCGCGGAGCCGGCGGTCGCGTGAAGACGATCTCGAGGCTCGGTCGAAGGGTCGACTCGGCCTCGCGGGTGTAGACCCTCACGGCCAGCGTGTCGCCTCCCTCCGTGGCGCTTCGTAGCTGCAGCCCGTAGTTCTCGCCGCTGTCGATCCAATGCTGCACCGCGAGCGCGCAGTCGAACTCGAGCGTGTCACTGTTGGCGCGAGCCCGCGCGAAATCGAAGGCGGTCGAGCCGCGATTGACCGAGGCGGGCTCGGTCGCCTCAGTCCAATCGGTGGTCGAGAGGTAGGCCCCCACCAAAAGCGAGTCCCCCGGCACAACCGATCCGGGCACCATTCGCAGGCGAAGCAGCGCACGATTCACCGTGAAGCCGCGTCGCAGCACCTCGGGTAGGGAAAAGCGAAGGAGGCCACGCTCTGCCGGTCGCCCGCTCACCCGGAGCTCGACTGCGTCGCCGGCCGCGGCGGTCCGGCCGTCGGTCAGGAAGTAGGTGTCATCGTCGGGTGACTCGATCGCGCTGGTCTGATCTTCTCCGCGCAGCACCTCGAGGCGCGGATTCACCAGCGCGTAGCCGGCCGTGTCGGTGAGCGCCGCCTCCTTCGAGAGCACCTCGATGCTCCGTCCCGCGCTCGCCTCCGCGATCCGCACCACCAGGCCTCGATTGTGATCGGGGTCGAGCTTCCAGGCACGAATCAACGAACCAGGGATGGTGACCGCGTTGCTCACGTAGAGGGTGTCGCCCGCGCCTGGCGCGATCGGAAGCGTGGAGCTGAAGAAGGCCGGCTCCACCCGCGGCAGCGCCTCGCGCAGCGTGCTCTCGTCCCAATCCTCCGCACTCGGGCTGACCTCGAAGGCCTCGATCACGACCGGTCCCGAATCGGTGCGGCGGAAGCGCAGGCCGAGATTCGCGCGCTCGACGCCTGAGGTGTCGGGCAGGGCCGCCAGATCGAAGCGAAAGTACGCCTCCGATTGAACCTCTCCTTCGCGAGAGAGGAAGAGCACCGACGCGCCGCCCGTGGCCACGCGCGGACGAAACGATCGGTCGCGATCCGAGGTGGAAACTCTCGTGGTCTCCGGCAGGGTAGCGATTCCGCCGCGCGGGCCACGCGGGTTCAGGAGATCGCTCTCGCCTTCGGAACAGGCCGACAGCGTCGCGACGATGAGAGCCATCGCCCCGACGAGGATCCACTCTCGCCCCCACCGCGTCCCTTCGAACCATCGCTCAATCACGCCGATCCCTCGCCGTTCACCCGCGAAAACAAAAAGCCGGTCGGTTCGCGCTCGCGTCGAACCGCCGGCAGGCTCGTCTGGTCGCTCGCACTGGCCGCATGAGACGCGGATCGTAGGGAAGCCGCCAACACCGGTCAACGCCCGCTCGGTTCAGCACCAATTTGGCTCGGACGCGCCACCGCCCCGAAGGCCGCTTCAGGGAACTGCTTCGCCCGCGCCGGGCTCGATCACCCACTGCCCGGGAGGGGCGAGTTGGCGACCAGGTCGCCCGCAGCACGCGCAAGCACGCGTTTCGACCGACTTACCTCAACGGCACGCGTAAGCTGCGATTCACTGCGCAGCACCGAGCACGCAAACCGGAGACACGACGCACGATGAGCAGGATCGATTCACCGAGGCCACCGGGACCTGGCCTCCCACAACGCAGAAGGCTTGGGGCCTGGGGCGCGGCGCTCCTCACCCTCGCGGTGGGGTTGTGGGGCTGTGGCCGCGACGAGGGGCCGGCCTCCCCGCAGAGTGAGCAGGTGCCGAGCTTCATCAGCGCGCCGAGTCAGGTCGATTCGTCCGGAACGTTTCACCGGGTCGCCAACTGGGTCGGAACGCCGATCGACGTGCGCCAAGTCATTCCGAGCGCCACCGGGGGGGACGATCTCCAACGGCCGTTACACCCCGATCGTGCCGCCGAACGCGCTCGCAAGACACCGAGTACCGCGTCCGCGACGACAACAACGGCTACGCCGAGTGCGATCTCTACCCGCACGGCGCCCAGTTTAACGTGCCCGTGACCTTGGTGATGGATCTCCGCGCCTCCAACGCGAACATCCTGACCCAGCTCTTTGGTGGGATGACCAACACAACGTCTGGGTTCGATGGAGGCGTCTACGACCCGATCACGCGAACCCTGACCTGTCAGCTGCCGCACTTCTCCAAGTACCGAGCCGGTTGGCAGAGCGCGCCACCACGCGACCTTCGAGCCACCCAGAGATAAGGAGGCGATATCGAGTACGACACGACCCCACTCTCCCCCAGGGTCAGTCGCCCCTGACCCAGCCGGGACCGCCCTCCCCGGCTCGCCAAGGCCACCCGCCCGGGTGGCTTCGGCGCGTTTCGGCGCGGACCGCGTCTGGCCAAGCGACTCGCTCGGCTTGTATCGTGGCGGAATGAGCCTGAGCACCTTGGATCATCTCGAGTGCGGATTGTGCGGCACGCGTTACGACGCGGGAGACTTGATCGGCCTCTGCCCGCGAGATCAGCGACCGCTCCTCGCCCGCTACGACCTGGGGCGCGCGCGTGAAACGCTCACCCCGACTGCATTGGCGGTGCGGCCGAGCGACCTCTGGCGCTACCGCGAAGTGCTTCCCCATGCCCAGCCGGTCTCGCTTGGCGAGGGAATGACGCCGCTCCTTCCGGCGGAGCGATTGGGCGCGGATCTCGGACTCCCCCACCTGTTCATCAAGGACGAGTCGAGCAACCCGACCGGTTCGTTCAAGGCGCGCGGCCTCGCCCTCGCCGTGACCATGGCGAAGGAGCGGGGCGCGCGACGGGTGGCACTCCCAACCGCCGGGAACGCCGGCCTCGCGCTCGCCGCCTACGCTGCGCGCGCGGGACTTCCGGCCGACGTCTTCTGTCCCGCCGACACGCCGGCTCCATTCATCCAGGCGACGCGTCTCCTCGGCGCAACCGTGCACTTGATCGACGGCGTCATCACCGACTGTGCGCGCGCCCTCAAGGCGCGTGAGGCAACCGAAGGGTGGTTCGACCTTTCGACGCTCAAGGAGCCGTACCGTCTCGAGGGGAAGAAGACGATGGGATACGAGCTGTTCGAGCAGCTCGGCGGGCGCTTGCCCGACTGGATCGTCTATCCGACCGGCGGCGGCACCGGTCTAGTCGGAATGTGGAAGGCATGGGACGAGATGGAAGCGATGGGCTGGATCGGCGCGAAGCGACCGCACCTCGTTTCGGTGCAGGCGGAGGGATGCGCGCCGATCGTGACCGCATTCCTAGGCGGGAGCGAGTTCGCGGAGCCCTTCCCCAATCCGGCAACGCGCGCGTCGGGGCTTCGCGTGCCGGCGGCGGTCGGGGACTTCCTCATCCTGCGCGCGCTCCGCGAGACGAAGGGGGTGGCGCTCACGGTGAGCGACGAGGCGATGGCGCGCGGATCCGCTCGCTTGGGTCGATTGGCCGGCGTGCTCGCGGCGCCCGAAGGAGGCGCAACCTTGGCGGCGCTGGAAGCGCTTCGCGCGGACGGACGAGTCGGCGCGAGCGAGACGATCGTGCTCTTCAATACCGGCACCGCGCTCTCCTATCTCGACGCGCTGGCGGAGGTCGCATCATGAGTGGCCATCTGCGCCGCCTCACGCTGGCGTGCCTGCTCCTCGTTGGGGTCGCGTTCGCCACCTCGGCGCAGGCACAGAGCGGCGGCTCGACTTCGCTGCTCGATGCGCTCCGCCAGCTGCAGGGCGGGTCCACCAGCACGAGCGATGCACCGACGACCGAAACGGGCCCGGCCACCTGGTCGGTCGAGGCGCCGATCGATCCAGCCACCTATCGTCTGCTGCCGGGTGACGGCATCCACGTCGGCCTCTGGGGCGAAACGCCGAAGAGCTGGACGCTGCGTGTTTCGCCGGAGGGAGACCTGATCGTGCCGATGGCCGGGCCGGTTGCGGTCGAGGGGTTGAGCCTGGTCGAGGCGGAGCAGCGCGTGCGGAACGCGCTCCAACCACTCTATCCCCGCGCCAAGGTCTCGTTGCGCCTGGTCGAGCCGGGGCGCTTTCGCGTGTCGGTCTCTGGGCTCGTGACACGGCCGGGCGTCTACGAGGCGACCGCCAGCGATCGGCTCTCGATGGCGCTGGTGGCGGCGGGCGGAATCCGCGCCGGCGCGAGCATCCGGTCGATCCGCGTGATCGGGCGGGACGGCGAGGCCGAAGTCATCGACCTCATGCCGTGGCTCCTGCGCGGCGAACTCGCGGCCAATCCGACGCTCAGGCCGGGCATGTCGATCGAGGTGCCGCTTCGCGGGCCGACCGTCCGGGTACGTGGGCCGGTGCAGGGTAGAAGCGGACTCGAGCTGACGCCCGATCGCGCCACGCGCTTCGCCGATCGCCCGGAGGAGGAGCCGGATCTGGTGATCGAGTGGCAAGCCGGGGACTCGGTGGGCAGTCTGTTGGCCGCGGTGGGCGGCCTGAACGACCACGCGACCGGGCGTGGTGCGTTGATTCGCGCGGGCAGCGCACCACGAACGCTGGATCTGACCTCCGCCGAGGCGACGGCCCTGCCGGTCGAGGCGAACGATCTGCTCGAGATCGACTACGCGACGCGCTGGGTCTACATCACGGGCGCGGTTCGACAGCCGGGGCGCTACCCTTACCTGCCGGGCATGCGCGCGATCGACTACGTCGCGATGGCCGGCGGGCCCTCCGAGCTGGGGCGCGCCAAGGGGTGGGGACTGCGCGACGCCGGCGGTCACTTTCACACCCTCGATCCGATGCGCGAGCTCGCGCCAGGGGACTTTCTCCGCGTGCCGGAGCGACGGAGCTACAAGGTGACGACGTTCCTCGCGCCTCTCTCGAGCGCGACCGCGGTCGTCTTGTCGATCATCGCGATCGCGAACCGTTGAGGTAGCGAGCGCGCGCCGCGTCGAAGAGCGGCTCCCACGCCGCGGCGGAGTGATCCCAGCTCCGTTCCCGTTCGACCCAGCGGCGTCCCGCGCTCGCCTGCATCCGGCCAAGGCCAATCACGGAGAGGGCGCCCCGCCGCCAGCAACCGACTCGACCCATCGGCGGAAGGCACTCGCCCAGGCTACGGAGAAGTGCTCCACGATGCTCAGCGCCGGCTCCGGCACCGGAGGTGTCGCGCCGCGCGACGTCAGCACCGGCCGATCGACCGCGAGACCCTGCAGAACCTTCAGCCCCTCCCCGCCGTTTCGCTCGAGGAAGTCGGGTCGATACGGCGCGACGATCAACTGCGCAGCATGGAGAAGGTGAAGAAGGCGCGCCTCGGGCTGCGCGCCGAGGGAATGCCGCTTCCGGGCCGTCGGAGCCGCGCGACCCGCGCTCAGCGGACCGCCGGTTCTTCGGGTCCGCAGGCGAAACGTGAGGTCTGGGTGTGCGAGGCGATCGACCCCGTCGAGAAAGGGTGACCCCCTGCCACCAGTTGAGGCTCCCGCCGAGCCGCCACGAGGAAGCTTAAGGTCAGGAATGCCCAGCGCGCGGCGCGCGGCCAAGGACGCCGCGTGATCGAGCGGCGGCAGCTCGGCCCCGTTCGGAATCACCGCGATACGATCCGCGATCGCGGGCTGTCGCGTGGAGTGGAAACTCGCGAAGGCGCGGCGCTGACCACGCCGATGCCGTCGGCCGCGCGCAGATGAGCGCGCTCCAGTGCTTCGACCAGTTCGAAGCAGGCCCGTGCGCGCCAGGCGGACCGAGGGCGGAGTTGCACTCGAGGACGAGCGGCGCCGAGACCGCGTCGCGCCGCGCGAGCGCCGAACCGGTCAACGGCTCCAGTCGACAAAGGAGCAGGTCGGGTCGAAGAGGCGCGCCTCCTCGGAGAAGGCGGCGGGCGAAGGCCCTCGGACCCGATCTGCCGCCGAATGCGCCGGGCCGACGCGCGCTACCTCGGTCCAACCGCCACGCGGCGGGACACCGGGCAGCTCGGCGGCCGCCCGCAGCGAGAGCCACCGCACCTCGTGCCGGCGAGCCTCGAGCGCCGCGGTCAAACGCCGCAGGTGAACGGCGTGCCCCAAGGGAAGCGACGGATCGATCGGCGCGAGGTAGAGAATCCGCATGGTCAGGGCAGGAGCACGAGGAGCACACCAGCCCAGAGCCAGATCCACTCGTTCACGTTGACGTCGCCGCTTGCCATCGCGTTGGCGAGATTGAAGGCCCAGAGCGTGAGCACGATGCGCGCGATGGTACGCCCCTGCACCGACGCGCCGCCGCCAAGCAGCCTCTTGGCCGCGATC
This sequence comes from Candidatus Eiseniibacteriota bacterium, assembly GCA_046327845.1. Classification (GTDB taxonomy): domain Bacteria; phylum Eisenbacteria; class RBG-16-71-46; order CAIMUX01; family CAIMUX01; genus JADJQY01. The sequence goes on from JAXLXQ010000042.1 coordinate 34,749, forward strand.
GCGGTCGAGGTCAGGAATCCGAGCAGGGCCAGGAGGCCAGGCAATCCGTTCTCGAGCCCCACCTCGATGAGGATGTTGTGCGGGTAGTAGCGGATGTCGCCGACGCCGGCGAGGGCGCCGAAGCCGCCGGTCCCCACGCCGAAGAAGCCAACCTCGCTGGCGGTGCGGAGCGCGATGTCGAGCAGCCGCGCGCGATAGAAGTTGGAAGCGCCGCGATGGAAGAAGGTCTGACTCTCCCCCCCTTCAATCACCAGCGTGGCCATCACCACCGCCAGCACGCCGAGCCCGAGCATGAAGGCGAGCGGGAGCCAGCGGCGGCTGCGCGCGTCGCTTCCGAGCCAGACGCAGGCAGCCACGACTAGCGCGGCCAAGACACCGCGTGATCCGCTCAGCCAAAAGACCACCGCCAAGAGCAGGAGCCACGGCAGCGCGCGCGAACGCCGGATCCAGCCGCAGGCGACGAAGCAGGAGAAGAGCACCAGCGCTTGACCGATGTGGCGGGCGAACCAGATGGGGTTCATCCCGAAGGTGGTAAGGCGGAATGCCCAGGGGTAGAAGGGCCACACCGCATTGATCGCTCCGGCAACTCCGATCGCGGCCTCGGCCACGAGCGCCGCGAAGAGAAAGTCCCGGACGCGCACCTCGACCGACTCCGCGCCGCGCGGCTGCGCGAGCAGGAGCACCGGCGCGATCAGGAGCGTGAGGTTGGTCACGAGATAGCCCCAGGTCTTGCTGGTCCCGTATTCCGGGCACGGCGAGCTCCCGAGGCGCCAGGCGTATACCAAGAGGAGAAGCGACGCCCATCCGATCGCGGGGTGCACCAATCGTCGCACCACTCGAGGTCGATCCGGCGCGCCCAGGGCCCAAAGGCGGCTCGTAAAGACGAGCGCGAGCGGGGCCGCCAACAGCAGTCGCCCGACCAGCGCGCTCAAGGGGAAGTCGCCGGCCGCGCCCTGCACCGGATCGAGGATCGGCAGCCCGAAGACGACGAAGGCAAGAGCCCGCTCCGACCGGGCCACGCACCAGAGCGCGGCGATCCCACCGAGCGCGAGCGCGAGCAATACCGGGGCTTGATCCACGCCGAGCAGCACGACCGTGTCAGCCAGGAGCAGAGCGGCGAGCAGCGGGAGCCCGACGCGCCGAATCGAATAGGGTCGATCCGATCGGAGGGTGGCCGCGCCTGCCATCGGATCGGACCTAGAGTCGCGCGATCAGGCGAGCGAGCCCGATCTCCCGCAGGAGTCCGTGCAGTCGTTCGAACCGCTCGGGAGATTCGCTGCGCATGCGTCGGAGCGCCTCGATGCCGATCGCCAGCACCGAACTCAGAAGGAACGCCAGCAGCGTCGCTGAAATGCAGATGAGCGAGCGGGTCGGCTTGGTCTTTCGCTCCGCCGGCACCGCGCGGTCCAAGACGTGCACGGTCGGAGTGTCTCGACTCTCCTGGATTCGGAACTGCTCGTACTGCTGCACCAGGAACTCGTAGATCGTCTCCTGCACCTTGACCTCGCGAAAGACGCGGAGATAGGCGAGTGACAGATCCGGGTAGTCCCGGAAGGGGATCTCGAAGCGCGTTTCGTTACGGGCACCGCCTGACTCCAG
>JAXLXQ010000043.1:0-34859 GCA_046327845.1 Candidatus Eiseniibacteriota bacterium
AGCTGGCAGGCGCGGGCGATGCCGAGGCCGCGAATCCGCTTGAGGTCGCGCAGCGAGAGGCGACCGATCGACTCGAGCGAGCCGTCGCGCAGCATGCGATCGGCCACGTCTCCGACCGGCGTGCCGGCGTAGCCGGTGCCGAGCACCGCCGCGAGCAGCTCGCGATCGGTCAGCGCCTCAATCCCCTCGCTCAGGATCCGCTCGCGCGGTCCGCCGCTGTCGCGTACCACGCTCACCCGCCGGTCGTAGACCACACCGGCGCGCTTTCGCCGCTCCTTCTCCACAGATCCCCCTCGCGGTTTCGTCGGTCGATTGAGGGAGAAGCGAGGGTCGTGCCAGACGCGAGCGGACTCGGGGCGACGCGCAGGCGTCGTTGGGAGCCGGGATCGCCGACAGGGTGACGTTTGGGTCGATTGGGTGTGCATGTGGCGCTCGACAACTTGGCCCGGAACGGCAACTGTGACTCAAGTCTCGCGAGCAAGCGCCACTCGATCGGCGATTGGCAGAACGAAACTCCAGCCGCGCGGTTGGCGGTCCGCCCAGCGGCCTAGTCCGCCGCCGCCGACTCCAGATCGACCGCCGTCTCGTCCCCGACCAGCGCCGCCGCAAACGCCCCCGGATCGAAATCGACGAGATCATCCGCGCCTTCGCCAACGCCGGCGTAGCGCACCGGAATCTTGAGTTCGTGCGCGATGGTCAGGACGACGCCACCCTTGCTCGTTCCATCGAGCTTCGCGAGGAGCAACCCGGTGATCGGCACCGCCTCCGAGAAGAGCCGCGCCTGCGAGATCGCGTTCTGTCCGATGGTCGCGTCGAGCACCAGGATCGTCTCGTGCGGCGCACCCGGCAGCGCCTTCCCAGTCACGCGATGGATCTTCTTGAGCTCCTCCATCAGATTGCCCTTCGTCTGAAGCCGACCCGCGGTGTCGACCAGCACGAGCCCGACGCCGCGCGACACGCCGGCTTGCACGCCGTCGAAGGCGACCGACGAGGGATCGGCGCCCGACTGGCTCCGGACGAGCTGCACGTCGAGCCGCTCGGCCCAGACCTGAAGCTGCTCCGACGCGGCCGCGCGAAAGGTATCCGACGCGACGATGAGCGGCACGCGTCCCTCGCCCTGGGCGCGCCGCGCCAGCTTGGCCAACGAGGTAGTCTTGCCGACGCCGTTGACGCCGATGACCAGCACCACCTTCGGCTCCCCGGCACGTGGCTCGGTCGGCAGCGCGCCCACCCCTTCACGCAGCACCCGCTCGGCCTCCTCGCGCAGCACCGCGCGCAGTTGGTGCGCCTCCTCCAGGCCGTCTTTCTTCACCCGCTCCTTCAAGCGATCGAGGAGATGCGCGGTGGTGGCCGGCCCGACGTCGCCGCGCAAGAGCACCACTTCGAGGTCGTCGTACAGCTCAGGGTCGATCTTCTTGCCGACGCGCAGCACCTGCTGCACCTGCTCGGTCACCACCTCGCGCGTCTTCTTGAAGCCGTCGACGACCTTCTTGAACAGCGCGACTTGATCACTACGCTTGCTCTCCTTCTCGACCACCTTCCGCCGCGCGAAGCTGAACCCGGATCCGATTGGCTCTCCTTGGCCGGCAGTTCCTCGATCGTCTCCAAGAACTGCTTGTCGAATGTCGCCGAAGTTGAGGTAGACCGAGGGCGAAGCGCACGAGGCCACCTTGTCGATCGCGCGCAACTCGGCCAACACCGCTCGCCGACGTCGGCGCTCGCCACCTCGGCGCGCCCGCTCCGCGACAGTTCCGCCTCGATGCGGTCGGCTGCCTCCTCGATCACGGTGCGGGCGATCGGCCGCTTGCAGGCGCGCCAAGCCGGCGATCAGCTTGTCTCGTTGAAACGGCTCGCGCCGGCCGTCCTTCTTGACCACCCCTTGAAAGACGCCAGCCTCGACGTACTCCTTGGTGGTGAAGCGATGGTGGCAGGCATCGCACTCGCGCCGACGACGAATCGCCTCGCCATCGTTCACCGGGCGCGTTTCGAGCACGCGATCTTCATCATGGCCACAGCGCGGACAGCGCAAGCAAACCCCGTTCAGGGCGCGGGAGTCGCGCCCGCGCCATTGTGCGAGGACGCCCGGGACCAGCGCCGAATTGCGATCGCCCAACTGCTCGTCTCGGCAAGCTTCTCCGGCTTCGCCCTGATGCGGCTGGAGACGCTCCATGTCGCTGCAACCCCGGCAGAGAAGGCCACCTGATCCGCGAGCTGGCCGAGGCCTTTCCGCCGACCTGGTCTGGGCCTTGATCGATCTCGGCGCCAACGCCTGACCGTGATCGAGAAGAAGGCCCACCATGGGCTCGACTTCGTCTTCGCGACCGATCCGACGTTCTCCTGCGCGATCGAAGTGGACTGGCCGTGGAAGGGCGCCTCATTCCAAGCGTCGGTCGAAGATGGCGGCCCCAAGGCGCGGCTTACGACGCCGCTCGCCAACTTCGTGCTCGAACATGTCGAGCACCTGACCGAGCGGCGCAGATCGCACGCCTGATCAAGCCCGGCGGGCTGTTCGTGACTTCAGTCCCCAACCGCGCGCAATTCGAGTTTTGATCGCCGACAAGACACCGCACTCCCCTTCCACGTATGGTGCGCGGCGATGATGGCGCAACGACGTCCACGCACCCACTACGCCTATCCGAACCTCGCCCTTCCGGCGCACCTTCGAGGCAGCCGGCTTCGAGTGCTTGGCGCTCCACCAGGACGCCAACACCTACGGCTACCTTCACCGCTTTCCGCTCTTGAACCTGCTCGCGCGCGGATACGACGGCACGGTCGGCGCGCTCAAGCTCCGCGCGCTGATGGGCGCGGCCTGCTTCACCTTCCGAAAACGTTGACCCCTCGCGGCGCGGACGACTCCGCGCGCACGAGGCGCGAGAAGCGAGCGAGGGCGATCCCGAAGCCCGCACCCGCCAGCACAAAGATCGCGAGGGTGGCGCCCGGGTGGGTGATGGCGTGCGCAACCAGCAGGTAGTTCCTCCGCGGAAAGCTCCAATAGCGGAGGAGCGGCGAGACATCCCAGTCCCAGCGGAGCAGGCCGTAGTAGTCGGCGCGATGGTGCGCGGCCACCACCTCGGGATGACTCTCCGCATAGCGCTTGAGCCAGGTGTAGAAGTCGGCGTAGTTGACGAGCAGGCTCGAGAGCGAGATCACGAGCGAGGCCAAGAGCAGCGCATCGATCGTGCGTCGCGCGAGCGGCCGCCCTCCCCCTTCGAAGTGCTCGGCCAGCGGCAGGAGCGCGAGCGCGACGCCAGGAAGAAGGAAGCGTGGGCCCCAACACCACACGCCTTCCCACAGCCACCACTTCGCGTAGAGCAGCGCGAGCAGCGGTAGCGAGAGCCCCGCGACTAGCGCGACCGCGAGCGATCGTCGTTGGAAGCGACGGAGGAGCAGCCACCCACCGAGCAGCGCCGGGCAGTACAGGACTGCCCCGCGTCCCGGGCTGAGGAGGAGGCCACTCAATCCTTCCAGCATGGGCGTGCGCCAAGCGTTCGCCTCCTCGCCGTATCCGGTTTCGAAGGGCGTGCCGAAGCGCACCAGGTTGTACGCCGCCGCCACCCCGAGCGGCACCACCGCGCCCAGCGCCACGAGCGCGAGCCGCCTCAGCGCCTCAGGTGTCGAGCGTCGTCCGCCACTCACGAGCAGCGCCGCCAGCACCGGCATCGCCAAAAGGAGCAGCGCCACCTTGGTCAATCCGATCGCGCCGACGAGCAGCCCCACCAACGCGAGCCGTCGTCGCTCGCCGTCCCGCGAGAAGCGCACGACCTGAAGCAGCGCCCCGAGTGCGAGCAGCGCCGTCAAGGGCTCGGCGAAGAAGGCAGTGGCGTAGTGAAAGAGTGGCGAGGCCACGCCGATCACGAGCGCCGTCGCACCGGCCGCGCGCACCCCGAAGCCCAGCTCGACCAACAGCAGCAGCGCGAGCGCCGCGATCCCAGCGACGATCCAGGCGTTGGTACAACCGACCCAGCAGGCGCTCCAGGCCTGCTCGAAGCGCGCCGGCGTCGTGTCGTAGGTCAATCCGCGAAAGCTGCGCCCGTCGTTCCACTCGACCGCGCCGGTCGCGCCGCGATTGGTTAGCCCCTCGCGCACCGGCGGCGTGAGGAAGACCTCGCGTTCGCTCGCCGGCGTGAGCGGCAGTAGCGCTCGGCTCACCACGTAGCTCGGCAGCGCGGCGAGCGAGAGCCCGAGGCCATACTTGCCGTATTGCCGCGCCTCGCCGTCGGCGCCCGCGGGCGCGGACGGGCCGGCCAGCGCGATGTACCTCTCGAGGCTCGGAAAGCTGAGCGAGCCGCGGGCCAGCGCGCGCGTCACGTTGAACATCACCACCCCATCCGGCGTGTCGATGTGCCCGGTGGTGAGGAGCATGTTCAGGCAACCCAGCAGCACGAAGAGCCAGAGGCTCAGACCCTTCACCCTCGAATCCACCACCGTCACCACGGCCGCTCATCCAGTCGATAGAGGTTGATGCTGTGGCCGATCACCGCGTCGGGCTTGCGGCGCTTGAGCGCGTCGCACATCGCGGTGAGCGCGGGTGAGGAGTGGCCGCTCCGAAGATTGGTCACGCTAACCGCGACCCACCCGGGCAGCACCGGTTCTCCCCGCTGATCGGGGCGCGAGAGGAGACTGCCCGGCAGGTAGGTGCAGTCGATGCCGTAGTAGGCGGGATCCGCGGTGCCGAAGTAGCTCAGGTTGACGTGGCTCACCTCATTCCGATCCATCCAACGTTTGAGCCCCTTGAGGTCCTGCCCCCAATCGAGGTTCGAGTCGACCAGCCAGTACTCGCCGCCGCGCGGTCCGCCGACCAGCGTGTTGAAGGACGCGAGGTAGTTGGGCGCCACCCGCGCGAACTCGAAGGCAAGCAGAGCGCCCAGTCCGAGCAGCATCGCGCGCCCGCGCGCGCTGCGGAGCCGCGCGACCAACCATCCCCCGTTCAAGATCAAGAAAGGATAGATCGGAAGGACGTGGCGGAGCCCGATGTTGATCCGCGCCGTCATCGCGATGCCGAGGAAGAGCAAAATCGGGAGAAGCGTGAACCAGAGATCGCGCGCCTGACGTCGCGCCTCGCCTCGCGCCGGGCTCCCGACGCGCGCGAGTCCCGCCGCCACGCCGCCGAAGAAGAAGGCGAGCAGCGCAAGCGGCGTCTTGATCAGGATCGCGACCGGGAAGTAGTACCACCAGCCGGTCTGACGAAACTCGCCGTGCAGATACTCCGCTCGCGCCAACGCGCGCAGCTGCCCCAGAAGAAATCCGCCGGTCAGTCCATTCGGCAAGAGTCGATGCTGATCCGAGAACTCGACCAGCTTCGAGAGAAGCGGCAGCGCCTGGCGCTGCGCCTCGGTCACGCGAAAGCAGACCGCCGCCGGATCGCCCGGCGCCGGCGCGTAGCGAAATCCATAGGCCGCCCACGCCGCCACATAGGTCACGAGGAGGAGCGAGACGAAGAGCGCGCCCACCGCGACGAGCCGCGCGCGAGGAGTGGAGAGCGCGCGACCCCGGCCACGTCCAGGCACCGCCCCCAAATGCGCGCGGCACCAGGAGCGCCAAGAGCAGCGGCAGAAGCAGAAGCCCCGTGTACTTGGTGAGGAGCGACGCGACGAAGAAGAAGGCAAGCCCAAGCAGATTCTTGACCGTGGCCGCGCGCGTCGTCCGCCAAGCGAAGTAGGTCGCACCGAACAGCGCGCAGGTCACCCCGAGATCGGTCGACACGATCGACGCGTGAGCCAGAAGATTCGGTTCGAGCGTGAAGCCCACGAGCAAGAGCGCGGCCGCCCCCTCGCCGAACAGCTCGCGCGCCCAGGCAAACACCAGCATGCCGAGCAGAACCCCGAGCAGTACCACCATGAAGCGCGCGCGATGGAGCATCCGGTCGCAGTCGTTGTCGAGGTAGCAGAAGCGATGCGAGAAGGAGAGCTGCCCCACCGTGAGCCACGGTCCCCACTGATCCAGCCCCGCGCCCGAGGTGTCGAGCTTCACCCCGGGCATTCCGAGGAGCGGCAGACCGGTCCAGAGGCGAAGGAGCGGTGGGTGCTCCGGGTCGACGCGATAGTCGTGCGAGCTCAGATCCATGTACGCCGCGGTCAGGTGACCCGGCTCGTCCCACACCGCCGACTTCTGCCGATAGGAGGAGATGGCGAGGCCGGCATAGACCAACGCGAAGAGCGCGAGGATGAGGAGGCTTCGCCGCCCGAGCGGCCGTTCTACTGTCGTCGCTCTCCCCATGCGCTGCTTTCTAGCATTCGCGCGGGGGAGCGGCAAGACGTCGCTCCGTTCGCGTCATTCCCCGTGCGCCCACTCGCGCCCGTCGATTCGCGGGCCTCAGCTCGCCGGCAGGGTCCAGTCCAGCACCTCGCCGCTCCAGATCGTTCGCGCGCCGCCCGCGGTCTCGAGGTGAAGCTCCCCCAGCTCGCCGAGGCCGCGCGCCACGCCCTCGACCGTCGCGCCGCCGTCGCTCTCGCGCAGGCGCACCCGCGCGTCGCGGAGGAAGAACCTCTGCCGCAGTCCCTCGGCCAGAAAGTCGCGCTCTCCCGACTGAAACTCCGCGTAGCGAAGGAAAGCTGCGCGTCGATCGCACGCGCCACCTGGTCTCCGTCCGGCGCCGGCTCGATCCCTTCGAGTCGAAGCGAGCTGGCCTGGCCGCGCAACTCCGCCGGAAAGTCCCGCTCGGTGTGGGCGAGGTTCACACCGAGGCCGAAGATCACACCGCCGCCCGCGCTTTCCGCCAGGATGCCGGCCAGCTTGCCGCGCGCGCCGCGAAGGTCATTCGGCCACTTGATCGCCACGCGCCACCTGCTCGAGCCCGCGCTCGCCGCCAGCTCCTCGAGTGCCTCAGCGGTCGCCAGTGCGACCAGCGCCGTCAGCCCCGGCCAGTAGCGCATCTCGACTCGCGGGCGCAGAAGAAAGCTCATCCACAGACCCAACCCCGGCGCCGAGTGCCACGCGTGCGCACCGCGCCCGCGCCCCGCGGTCTGCTCGAGCGCGCGCACGGTCGTGCCCTCCGGCGCGCCCGCCTCCGCAGCCGCACGGACGAGATCCTGGGTCGACCCGACACTTTCGAGCGCACCTCCGATCTTCGCTCGGCCTTGCATCGAGTTGCTGCTTCTCGGAGACGTGTGAATCGCGCGCAGGGGGTTCATGGCCTCCGGGGGAGCGTCGCCCGCGGGCGGACGGCGCGCGTCGGAGCAGAACGGAAGGGGGGCGCGCGCCTTGGCGGCGCTTCGCGCGGCGTACTGCCGATCCGTCAGAAGGTCTGCTCCCGCGCGGCGCCGACACCGCTCGCGGGCGACCCGTCCCCGGCGGACGCTCCCACGCAGCGAACCACGCGGACGCACTCAGTCGCGCCGGCGGCCCAGCATGTCGACCGCCACCGCCGCGACCAGGATCGCCCCCTTCAGGATCGGCTGCCAGAAGGCCTCGGTGTTCATCAGGCTCATGCCGTTGTCGAGCGAGGCCATCACCAGCGCGCCGAGGAGCGCGCCCCACACTCTCCCCTGTCCGCCCAAGAGCGAGGTGCCGCCGATCACCGCCGCGGCGATCGCGTCCAACTCCATCATGCGTCCTGCGTCGGAGGTAGCCGCGCCGACCCGCGCGGTCAAGACCACGCCCGCCACGCCGGCGAGTGCGCCCATCAGGGTGAAGACCAGCACGATCCGCTGCGCGATTGGAATGCCGGCGTAGAAGGCCGCGTCGCGATTGCCGCCGATCGCGTAGAGATGGCGGCCGAAGGACGTGCGTTCCGCCAGCGCGGAGAGCAGCGCGCCGAGCGCGAGCACGATCACGACCGGCAGAGGGATGCCTTCGTAGGCGTTCATCACCGCGGTGAAGCCGAGCGCGAGCGCGGCGAGCCCGACGCCGCGCAGTCGCCGCGAGGCCGCGCGATGGGTGAAGAGAATCGCGAGCGCGAGGAGCAGGCCGAGGCTCCACCCGGCCACGCGTGGAAGGTACGATTGCCCGACGAGCAGAAAGCTCCGCGTCGGCGCGATCGACACGCCGCCGGTCATGCCGAGGAGCGCGCCCTGAAAGATCAACATGCCGCCGAGCGTGGCGATGAATGGCGGAATGTGCAGCCGCGCGACCAGGCTCCCCTGCACCGCGCCCAAGACCGCGCCGAGCAGCACCGGCAGCAGGAACGCGAGCGGCAAGGGCAACCCCGCGCGCATGAGCGCGAGCGCCGAGATCGCGCCCAAGAAGCCCGACATCGCGCCGACCGAGAGGTCGATCTGTCCCGCCACGATGACGAGCACCATCCCGAGGGCGAGGATCGAGGTGACCGACATCTGTCGCGCGAGGAGCGAGAGGTTCCGCGGACTCAAGAAGGTGCCCGAGGTGAACGCGCTCATCGCCACCCAGATGACGAGGAGCGCACCGACCATCGCCCAGGCCCGCCACCTCGCGCTCACGCCGCACCTCGCGCGGTGGCAGCCGCCATCACCTCGGCCGGCGCGGCATCGGCGCCCAGCTCCGCGGTCGGTCTTCCGTTCGACAACACGAGCAGGCGATGACTGAGGCCCAAAAGCTCCGGCAGATCGGAGGAGACGAGCAGGACTCCGAGGCCGCGCGCCGCCAGGGTCGCGATCAGCTCATAGATTTCGGCCTTCGCGCCGACGTCGATGCCGCGGGTCGGTTCATCGAGCAGGAGCACGCGCGGCTCGCGGAGGAGCCAGCGCCCCAGCACCACCTTCTGCTGATTGCCGCCCGAGAGGGTCGAGGCCGCCACCTCGAGACTCGCGGCGCGGATGCCGAGCGCGCGACGCTGTTCCTCGCAGGCCGCGCCGCGCGCCGACTCGTCGAGCAAGCCGCCGCGCGCAAATCGCGAGAGCGCCGCCAGCGTGAGGTTGTCGCGCATCGATCCCTGCGGCACCAGGCCGAAGCGCTTTCGATCCTCGCTTACCAGCGCGACGCCCGCCGCGATCGCTTCTTCAGGATGACGGAAGGGCGCGCGCGCTCCCGCGGATCCGAACTGCAGCGTGCCACTGACCTCGGCGCGCGCGGCGCCGAAGAGGGCGGCCAGAAGCGCGGTGCGCCCCGCGCCCATCAGCCCCGCTACGCCCAACACCTCACCCGCGTGAAGATCGAAGCTCACGCCCGCGAGCAGCGTCCTCCCGCCATCCGCGGTGTCGCGCATCGTGAGGTCGCGCACCGCGAGCACCCGCTCGGGACGCGGCGCCGCCGCGCGCGGGTAGAGGTTCTTGACCTCGCGCCCCACCATCGCGGCAATGATCGCCTCGCGCGTCAACGCGTCGGCGCGCGCGGTCGAGATCGAGCGACCATCGCGGAGCACGGTGACGCGATCGGCCAGTCCCAGGATCTCCTCGATGCGGTGCGAAATGTAGACGAGCGACACGCCGCGCGCGCGGAGCTCGCGCAAGAGCACGAAGAGCCGCGCCGCATCGCTCTCCGAGAGCGCCGCGGTCGGCTCGTCCAGCACCAGGATCGAGGCCTCCTTGGCGAGGGCGCGGGCGATCTCGATCATCTGCTGCTGGCCGACCCCCAGCTCCTTGACCGGTCGGTCGAGGTCGAGCGCGAGCCCCACGCGATCGAGCGCGCGACGCGCCTCCGCCCGGAGGCGCGGGCGATCGATCCAGCCGCGCGTGACCGGCTCCCGTCCCAAGAGCAGGTTCTCCGCGACCGACAGCTCCGGCACCAAGGCCAGCTCCTGCGCGATCAGCGCGATCCCCGCCGCCTCGGCGTCGCGAGGGCCGCGGAAGCGCAGGCTCTGGCCGCGCAGGCGTACGTCCCCTTCGTAGCTGCCGTGCGGGATCGCGCCGCAGACGATCTTGATCAGGGTGCTCTTCCCCGCGCCGTTCTCGCCGCAGAGGGCGTGGATCTCACCTGGCGCGAGGTCCAAGGTCACGTGATCGAGCGCGCGCACGCCCGGGAAGTCCTTCCCGATGGCGCGAAGCTCGAGGAAGGAGTCGCTCACGGCGTCGGCCACTGCTCCTTCGGCACGTCGCGGTACACGTCTTCGAGCTTCTGGTAACCGTCCTTGATCACGGTCGAGGCCAGGTTCGCGCGATCAACCGGAATCGGCGGGATCAAGATGCTCGGCACGTCCTTCGTGCCGTTGTTGAGCGTCTGCTCGGCACCGCTCACCGGTTGCTTCCGCGCGAGGGCGATCGCCACCTCCGCGCCGCGACGCGCGAGGGAGAGGATCGGCTTGTAGATCGTCATGCTCTGCGTTCCCTGCGCGACTCGCTGGCAAGCCGACAGCTCCGCATCCTGACCCGTCACCACCACCTTGCCCGCCAGCTTCTGCTCGGCCAGCGCCTGAATCGCGCCGCCCGCGAGTCCGTCGTTTGACGCCACCACCGCCGCCACCTCGTTGTGATTGCGGGTCAGCGCATTCTCCAGAATCTTCAGCGCCTCGACCGGCTGCCAGTCGTTCGCCCACTGATCGCTCACGATCTTGATCTCGCCGCGATCGACGTAGGGCTGGATCACCTTGAGCTGCCCCTCGCGGTAGAGGTGCGCGTTGTTGTCGGTCGGCGCGCCCGCGATCAGCACGTAATTCCCCTTCGGCGCGTGCTCGACGGCGTACTGCCCCTGCAGCTCGCCGACCTTGAGGTTGTCGAAGGAGATGTAGAGGTCGAGGTCGCAGTCCTGGATGAGGCGGTCGTAGGCGATGACCGGCACACCCGCCTTGTGCGCCGCCGCGACGATGGTCGCCGCCGTCTTCGCGTTGTGCGGCGCGACCACCAGCACGTCCACCCCTTGAGTCAGCAGGTTCTCCGCCTGCGCATTCTGCACCGCGTCGTTGTTGTTCGCCGCCTGCACCAGCACCTTCGCGCCCAACTCCTCCGCGTGCGCGACGAAGAAGTCGCGGTCGTGCTGCCAGCGCTCCTCGCGCAGCGTGTCGAGGGAGAGGCCGATGACGACCGGTTTGGTGTTGGAGGACGTGCTGCCGGACGTGGTGGCGGGGCCGGGCTTGCCTTCGTTGAGGGCGTTGCCCTTGCTCGTCGGCTCCTGCTTTTGGCAGGCGCTGCCTGCGATCGCGACCGCGAGCAGAGAGAAGAGGAACGGACGATTGGCGCGCATGAAAGACCCTCGCGTGGTTCTACGTACTGCCGCCGCAGACTAGGGGCTCGGCGAAGGGGGCGTCAACCGGAGGGGGTGTCGAACCCGACCTCGTGTCCCAGGCGTGCCTGGCCGGCAGGTCAAGACGGGGTCAGTTCGACCGTCCCCTCGCGAGACTTTCGATGCACGACTGCTGCGTGCGAGGGCATAGGATCGACGGGTGTCTCGCCGCCACCCTGGTGGCTCGTGCACAGGGCGACGGCGTCTACGTGCTCCGACCGGACGGGGCGCGTCCTTCTGGATCGAAGCATCGACACCGGTCCCGCGATTGCTCGGAAGTCAGATTGCGTTCTGCTCCCCGAACGGATCACGGCTCGTGTACAACCAGGTTCACCTTTGGATCTTGAATGCAGGCGCCACTTCGAATCATCCGCTCGCGTCGTGACGAGCGCCACGATGCCCTTGAACGGAGTTCACTCGCGGTGCGCGCTCTCCTCGCGGCCCTGCTCTTTGCCGGCTACTGCGCGTGCTTCGCCTCGTGGGTTCTCGCCGCCGAGGATCGCTCGACGTCCGAGATCAGAGCGCGGCAGATGCTCGAGCGCGCGTGGGCGGAGATCGATACGACGACGACGATCGAGTTCAACGACAGCCTCGCTTTGCGCGTCGGGCCTGCGCCGCGCGGCGCGTCACCCGATTCGCTTCGCGCACCGCAGCGCTGCTGACCGTTCCAGCTAATCCGGGTTTCATCCCCGAGCCAGATCTCGAGGGGCTGCCGTCGCTCATCTCGATCGTCGCACCCACAGACTCAGCGGGAACCCTACCCTCGCGCCGCCGGGTGTTCGTTCGGGTGCTAATCTCGCCTTTGGGCTTCATCGAGCGCGCGCAGGTGAGGGGTGGACCGCGGGAGCGCTGGTCCGCTGCGCTCCGCTCGGCGATGCGCGCCCGCTTTCGACCGGGTCAGCGGGCTGGGATCACACTCTCCGCGTGGGTCGAGATTCCCCTCTAGCCGGGCGGCCAGGCTGGGGTGTCCGCCGGGCGTCTGCGCGGTGATGGAGTCCAGAGGCTCATTCACGCCTGTCTACTCAATCTGTCGTGTCGAACACCATCCAGCCCTTACGGACTTAAGGCCCCATCCGACTCGCCGCCCGCCGTGTAGCAGACGCGGTACCTGCTCCACAACCTTCCGACGAAGCTCCCGACCACCGCGCCACCGAAGACGGAGCCGAGCGTGGCGAGCGCCGGCCCAGTCCAGGGTCCGCTCCAGTAGCCGCTATCGTCCTGGCTCCACGCCACGAAGAGAGCCGCCCCAGCGCTCAACCCCAACAGGCTTCCGATCAGGACTCCACGGGCGCGTTCATCTCCGTCGCGAACGGAGATCGTGGTGAGTTCGCCGTCCAGTGTTCCGTGCAATGCGCCGCGGGTCGTCGCCTGAGTGACCAGGAACTCCGCGTCGACGAGTCTCCATTCCGACCTCCCGCGAGTCAGGAGCACGTCATTCGATACGCCGCTCGTGGCAAGTCGGAGCCGGATCTGCGTCGAGGAGTCGATGGCCGCTGCATCGGTGATCCACTCGGGTCGAATGGAGAAGCGCGACTCCGAGGCGGCGCCGGCGGGCTGAGCCTGGGTCATGGCGGGCAACTCTGCTGCGTTGCTCACGGCCGGGCAGAACGCGTTCGCGATCGTGATCACGGCGAGTCCCAGGGCCCGGGCCTTGAGCAATTCTGGCGAACGGCGCGGTCCTTCCGTCATCCTACTTCACTCCCGCGGCAGGTCGGATGTTCGGCCGCGACTCAGCGGGCACAGGCCGACAACGTCCGACGATATCACACCCGCGCACGCCCACTGGCACGTGCCTTCCTCCGACCCAATGCACGCACGTCGCCGCCCGTGCGCCACTCCCCGCCATGACGCGACGATCCGGACTGGTTGATCGGAAATTCGCTGCAGACTTCTCCGGACTTCACTCGCATTCCGCCCGGCCAGGCGCTAGAGTCACCGTAGGCTCGACTCGAGCTACCTCTCTTCGCGCTGCCGGGGCGATGGAGAAGGAGGCCGCGATGAATCCGATGTCTTCACGCATTGGGACGGCGCACCGACGACTCCGTGCGCCGTGCGCCGCGACGAAGCAACCAGGGCGCACCGGGCGATGGTTTCCTGCGCCATGGCTCGCCGTTCTGTTCGTCCTGGCCGCTGGGTGCGGCAGGGACGAATGTCCAGTGGTGCCCGCATCCAGCCCGCAACCCTGCCCGATGTTGCGCTACCCCGGAGAAATCGAGATCACCAACATGGTCGACTTCCGGCCGCGATGGCGACCGGGCCATCGGGCGGTCGCCTATGTTCACTTGGCTCAGAGTGAGGAAGACCTGCGGCAACACGGCTTCCGGTCCATCTGGACCTTCGACCTCAGCACGAACCAGAAGCAGTACGTCTGTGAAGGCTGGATGGCAGAGTGGGCTCCAACCGGGGAGTCTCTTCTAGTAACTCGGAAAGTCGAAGCGGGCCACTTCACGGCTTGGCAGGTTGAGCACTCCGACAGAACCGACAGACAGCTGACGCCCGACAGCGTGCGAACCATCGACGGTTGCTGGTCGCCCGACGGCGGCCATGTTGCCCTCACGGCCGTGACCGATTCGGGCGTGTGGATTCAAATTCTCGATCTGCAAACTGGGGCGCGAACGTCCTTGGTGCATGGAGCGTCGCCCAGCTGGTCGCCCGATGGACAGTGGATCGCCTACGGGCCGGGCGTCCGCTTGATTCGGGTCGCCAATCCAGATTCCACGTCGGTGCTCCTCGACGACACCTCCGCGAGCCCGATCGGGTGGAGCAGGAACAGCAGATTCGTCTTCGCCGCCGCCCGGGAGGGGCGAGTGAGCGCGTGCGTGAAGTTGGACATCGTGACCAATGCACGCGAGGTGATTCACGCCGGCATCGCCGATGCCGCGCTCTCCCCCTCGGAAGACGAGACGGTGTTCTCCGCCATTGTGGCGATGACTGGCGACAATGTCTTGCTCGCGCTCGCACCTGACGGCAGCTGGTTACAAATCACTGCCGCGGCGGATTACAGGAGCGAGCAATGAGGCCGCGAAATCCGGCGCATCTGCGGCGCACGAAGACCGCGGCACGAGCGGCGGGCGCTGCCCCGCTCCCGGGCGTCCACGGCTGACCGCGCGCGGGCCCAGCTTCCTCGGAAGGGTGCTCGGTGCCGCCGCAGCCGCCCTCGCGTGCACGATCGGTGGCTGCTCCGACGACGGCCGCTGCCCCGTTCAACCGACGACGCCCCATCCCTGCCCGTCCCTCCTCCTCATCTCCGAGAACACCAAGCTCGTCGACCTGCAGCCGACCTGGCGGCCCGGGAGCCCAAGCGACATCGCCTTCGTGCACGAAGCCTGGGACAGCCAACGCCCCACGGCCGAGCCGCAGGAGGAGATCTGGACCGCACAGGTGCCGTCAGGCTCTCGCAGCTATCAGTGCCCCGGTAGCAGCGTGAGTTGGAGTGAGAGCGGGACGCTACTCGCCGTCACCCGCATGGACGCGCGCAACGTTCTCCAGCTGTGGGTCCGCGATCTCGCCCGCGGAACCGAGCGGCAGATCACGAGCGGCGACTCCAGCACGACGAACGCGTCCTTTGCGCCGACCGACTCCGCCATCGTGTGTGAGCGACGACCGCGGGCTTCCTCGTTCGGCGTCATCTGGACCTATGACCTCACGACCGGCAAGGGGCGCCGTCTGCGGGACGGCTACACTCCGCGCTGGAGTCCCCGAGGAGACCGAATCGCGTACGGCCCGACGCTAACGATCTGGCAGCTTGACCATGAGGACAGCGTGGTGGTGATCGACACTTTGCAATCCGCGGACGTTCTGGAGTGGCGGCCGGACGGCGAGTCCTTCTACTGCAGCGCCCGCGTGCGCGGGTACCGGTCGATCTACGAGGTGCATCTTGATACGGGAGGCGTGGACCTCGTGCTGCCCGGGATCACCCAAGCGACGTTCGGGAACGCGGCGGGTCAGTATGTCTTCGCGGGGAGCGTGCTCGAGGCGGACAGCACGGCGCTCTTCTACCACGACGACGAGAAGGGATGCCTCCAACTCCGCTGACGACGGTGGCACCGCGTCACGTCGGATCAGATCGTTGTCGTGCTCAGGAGCAGACAGAGAGCCGCGTGTGCTGTGATCCCCATACAGAGCAGTCCAACGCCGGTCATGCAGACTCTGGCGTCGGAGACTCGACCTCCTCCACTGGAGTGGACGAGAGTATACGCGCTCGAGTCCATCCCCGTAGCCGGGACTCTCCGGAACACGGATCCGTTCGCTCCGAAGACCGCGCGCGTGACGACTCGGGTGTCGATCGGATAACCTCGTCGGTTGCCGATCGAGGCTCACGCGCCCGAGCTCGTCGGCAACGGAGCGACACTCTCGGAGGCAGAGATGCGGAAGGTCACCACTCAATCGCCCGCGACCTTGAAACGCGCGGCAACGCCGAGCAGTCGGACCCCGAAGGCAAGCGGCGCGCGATCGAAGCCCCAGGCTCGCGGGCAGGCCTCGCCGCCGACGGGAGCGAGCGCGAGTACCGACCCCCGCATCGACGCCTACATCGCCAAGGCCCAACCCTTCGCCCAACCGATCCTCGTCCACCTCCGCGCGATCATCCACGCCGGCTGCCCCTCGGTGACCGAGACGATCAAGTGGGGCATGCCCGCCTTCGAGTACAAGGGCCCGCTCTGCGGCATGGCCGCGTTCAAGGCGCACGCGACCTTTGGATTTTGGAAGGCGTCGCTCGTGGCCGAGAGGCACCCGGACTTCGCCAAGCCGCTCAAGGACTCGATGGGCCAGCTCGGCCGCATCACCGCGGTGAGCGACCTGCCGCCCAAGAAGACGATGATCCAGTGGGTCAAGGACGCAGCCGCGATCAACGATCAGGGGCTCACGGTCGCGCGGCCGAAGCGCGGGCCGGTCAAGCAGGTCGAGACGCCCGACTTCCTCCTCGCCGCCTTCAAGAAGAACAAGGCGGCGCGCCTGGGCTTCGAGTCACTCAGTCCAAGCCACCAACGCGAGTACATCGAGTGGTTGACCAGCGCGAAGCAGGAAGCAACGCGCGCGCGACGCCTCGCCACCGCGCTCGAGTGGATGGCCGAAGGCAAATCGCAGAACTGGCGCTACGAGCGGAAGCCGTAGGTCGAATCAGTTCGCTCTCCCAATCGCGGGTCTAAGGGGCGCGCAGGCGATAGACGCGGGCGGCCGCGTGAGAGCTGCTCCGCATTCGAAGGGCCAAGGCCCACTGCTGGAGCGGCCCGAGATCGAAGACGCGCTCCAGAGCGTAGCGCTCTCGCACGGGGCTGTGGCTCCAAGCCTGCTCCTGCGGCCAAGCACCTCCCACCAACACGAGCTCGGGCAGCTGCTCCGGCGGGTGCAGGGGATCGAAGCCGACGAGATTCGCCTGCAGCACCGGGAGTGGCGGGAGGTTCTCCGGCTCCGGGTTGTCGAGCACCGCGACTTCCGCGGCACGAGCAAGCGGCGCCTCTTCAAGCCATCGAACGAGAGGGGCGTGCCACGACTCGGAGTCGACCACGCTTCGCACGAAGAGCGCCGTGAAGACCGCACCGGGGACGAGGAGCAGCAGGAACGCAGTCCACGCCAGCGGTGCGATCCTCCTCGCCGTCACGGCCAACACCTCATCGACCACTCGCCCCGCGCCAAGGCAGAGGAACGGCGCGACGAAGAGGGCGTAGCGCATCTCCCCGCTGACGAGCGCCACCTCGAGAAAGCAGAGCAGCCAGGCGATCGCGAGTGGCCGCTGGAAGGCATCACCGCGCCGCAATTGCGCCGCGATGGCGATCAGTCCGACGAGGCCGAACGGAAACGCGAATCCTCGCACCAGCATCTCGTAACCTCCGCGCAGCAGCTTGCCCACCGGGCTCGCGGTGAGGTGATAGTCGGAGGCGAAGTGAAGCGTGGTGACGAACGCGCGCCCGGGGGCAAGGAGCACGTAGGGATTGACGAGCAGCGCGGTGATGGTCGCGATGGCAGCGCAGAGCAGGGCGGCGCGCCGTGAAGTCCAGCCCGACACCGCGAGACCGAGGAGGAGTGCGCCGATCCCCACCGTCAGTACGGCGGCGCCGACTGCCAATCCGAACGAGACCCCGGCGAGGACCACGCGCGACGATCGATGACTGTCAGACGTGGAGCGACCAGGGTCGGTTGCCGCCCCGCGCATCGTGTACAACGCGTAGACGCCGAGGAGGACCCAAAACGTCGCCCACATGTGCGGTTTGGTGAGGAGCGCGTGATTCTGCGGAAGCGACGACAGCGTCCAGATGATCATCGCGATCGACCCGGCGCGCCGCCGGCCGAGGGCGGTACCGAACGCGGCGAGGAGCACGAGGACCCCGAGAAACGGCAGGAACGCGAAGAGCCGGCCCACCTCGTACATCCGCCGGAGCGGAGTGGGGTCCGCCAGGTAGGACGAAACCTGCGGCGACACGTCGAGCAGCCCCGCGCTCCGCAGCAGGAACAGCGTGATCCCGAGCGGATAGAGCATCGCGCCGCCGTAAGGCACGCCGCGGAGATCGAAGTCACCCTGACGCGGCTTCACCCGCGCGAGCGCGACGTACGCCTGGCGCTCGTCCGCGCAGGCGCTCGCGGCGGCATAGCGGCGCACGACCGCCAGCTTGTCCGCGTTCGAGAACTTGGAAGGCAGGCGCGGCGGCATGTACCCGCTGAGCGGTCGGCCGGCCTCGAGATCCTCGACCCCGCGAGCCTCCGCTGCCTCTCGAAGCTCGAAGTACTCGCGCGCGGACGCGTCGACCTGGAGGGCAAGGCTGTCCGAGCGCGCACCGAGGGTGATGATGGCGGCCCTCTGCGCGGAGGGAAGCCCCCACGGAAGCCCGGCCCCGAAGAGGAGGGCGACGATCGCGATGCCCAACCATTGTGCGCGGCTCACAACCACGGCGGACCTTCCGATGCCGACAGAGTCGGCGCGGATCGGGCGTTAGCTCTTCGACTAGAGGCGAAGCTCCGCTTCGATCGCCTCGATCAGCATCGGCTCATCGGGCGCGACGTCGGGTGCGAAGCGCGCCACCACCGCGCCGGTGCGGGAGACCAAGAACTTCTCGAAATTCCAAAGGATCTCGCGCGGCCCGCTCCTTGGAGAGGCCGTGCTTCACCAGGTAGTCACGCAGCGTGCCGGAGGCGAGGGTGCGCACCTCGGGGCAGATCGCGGTGAGGAAGGATAGAGCGGGAAGCGTCCTCCCCTTCACGACGATCTTGGCGTACATCGGGAAAGTCGACTTCGTACTTCTCGGCAGAAGCGGCGGATCTCCTTCATTGGTGCCCGGCTCCTGCTGTCCGAACTCGTTCGCGGGGAAGCCGAGTGACGGTGAGGCCGCGATCGCGGTAGCGCCGGTAGAGCGACTGAGTCCGGCGTATTGGGGGTGAGACCGCAGGCCGAGGCGACGTTGACCACCAAGAGCACGCGGCCGCGAAACTCGCCGAGCGTTGCCTCGGTCCCATCGATGCGCGACCGCGAAGTCGTACAGTTGGCCTTCCATGCGTTCCTCCTCGGCGTCGCAGTTTACACGGCGTGGACGGAGCCGAGCCAGCGTCGCGCCCACTCGATGGTCTCCATCCAATCGATCGCCTCTCCTTCCGCCATCGCGCGCGCGGTCGACTCCTCGCCGAGCGCGCGGCGGCAGGAATCGAGAATCGTCTGGTGCTGCGCCTCGGAGCGCGGGCTCAAGGGAACGCCGGAGACGTGGCCCCGTTGAGTCAACGCCCCGACCAGGCGCGCCGCGAGGGCAAACGATCCGTCAGCCACGGCCAGCTCGGCCAGGGCCGTCACTTCCCCCTGAATCCCGGGATCGGCGGTCAGCTCGAAGTGAAGTTCGAAGCTCCGCCGGAGGTGTCGACTGGCCGCCTCGGGATTGCCGCGTCGAACTTCGGCGCGGGCCAGCATGCCGAGCGCACCGGCCACGTTAAGTCGATCTCCCTGCGCTTCGAAGTGCGCGACGCTCTTCTCGAGATGAGGGATCGCGGCCTCGCCGTTGCCGCGGGCCACCTCGAGCTCGGCCAGGCCGTAGATCACGTTGGCCGCGCCGTCCTCCGTCCCCATCTTCCGGCAAAGCTCGAGGCTCTTCGTGTAGCACTCTTCGCTCGCCGCGTCGTCCATCCGCGCGAAGGCGATCGCGCCCAGATTGCAGAGGGCCTGCGCCTCGCCGAAGCGGTTGCCGATCGAGCGCTGGAGCGCGAGCGCCTCCTGCATCCGCGCTTCGGCGCGCGCGAGATCGCCGAGCTGCAGGTCCATCGCGCCGAGATTGGCGTTGAGCACCGCGATCACGTTGAGGTTGGCAACCCGCCGCGCGACGTCCAGTCCCTTCTCGAAGCACTCCTGCGCGCGACGTTGATCGCCCAAGTGCCAGGCGAGGGTACCGCGGCCGTTCCAGAAGGCGATCTGCGCCTGCGGGTCCTCGTTCGCGCGGAGGAGCGGCTCGCACTCGGAGTAGATCGACTCGGCCCGCGCATAGTCGCCGGTCTGCCCGACGATGCGGGCCAGGCCGTGCAGCGAGTGGAGGATCAAGCGGCGATCGTCGAGGCGACGAGCGAGGCGGCTCCCCTCCTCGAGTGACGCCGCGGCCGCGCGCAGATCACCGCGCCCTTGGTAGAGCGTGCCGAGCCCCACTACCGCGGCGCGCGCCTTCCTGTCCCTCCGGATCGACTCCTGGGCGCGCCATCGCCTTCGACGATCGCGATGCCGCGCGCGAGAATGCCGCGCTGCGCCAGTGCCACTCGCTACAGCCGCGAGACGAGCGCGAGGCTGCGATCGGCGCCTCGGGGAGCTGGCCGAACCAGCGCCGCTGCCAGGAGACTCTCGTGATCGGCGTCGATGCGCTTGAGCCAGATGACCTGCTGCGCGCCCATCAACTCGAGGCCGGCGGTCTCCGCATGGCGCGAGTACCACTCGGCGTGGAGGTCGCGATGGTGGGTCGCCTCGCCTTCGCGGTCGGCCCTCTCCTCGGCGTACTGACGCACGCTCGAGCAGGTGGTAGCGGCTCCTCGTCGATCACCACCAGCGACTTGCCGGAATCAAGTGCGAGAGGAGATCCAGCACCTCGTACTCATCGTCCGAGCGCTCCAGCACGAAGGCGGCGGCATCCAGGGTCCAGCCGTCGGTGAAGACGGAGAGCGCGCGCAGGCACCGCTTCTCGTCCGAGTTCAACAGCGCGTAGCTCCAGCCGATCGCCGCGCGAGGGTCTGGTGGCGTTCGAGGCGCGCCGCGCGGCCGCCGCTGGTCAAGAGGCGGAAGCGATCGTTGAGCTTCGCCTCGATCTGTTCCGGCGAGAGCACGCGCACTCGCGCGGCGGCCAACTCGATCGCGAGCGGAATGCCGTCGAGGCGCCGACAAATCTTGGCGACCGCCGCGGCATTCGACGATTGGAGGGCGAAGCTGGGCGCGACTGCCCGCGCCTGTTCGACGAACAGCTCGACCGCCGCCTCGAAGCGACTGATCTCCTCCGTCTCCTCGCGCCGCCTGGCCGAGCAGCGGCCCGAGTGACGGTGCAAGCGCCAGATCGTTTCGCCCTCGACGCCGAGCGGCTCGCGACTCGTCACCACCACCTTGAGCGGCGCGCAGCTCCGAAGCAGCTCGTGCACCAACTGTCCCGTGGCCTGAGCAAGTGCTCGCAGTTGTCGAGGAGGAGGAGCGCCGGCTTCGTCCCAAGTGGCCGTGCAACGCTTCGAGCGTGGGCGGCCCGCGGTATCGCGAAGCCTGAGCGCCGCCGCCACCGCGCCGACTACCGCGAGCGGATCGGCTACCGCCGCGAGCGCCCGACTCACCAGATGCCGCCCGGCATCTCCGTCAGGAACTGCCGCGCCAGCTCGAGCGAGAGGCGCGTCTTGCCGCAGCCCCCCACGCCGGTCATGGCGAGAAGGCGCGTGCCTCCCAGTAGCGACCGGACCTCCTCGAGCTCCCGCTTCCGCCCGACGAAGCTGGTGAGCGCGAAGGGGAGGTTGTTCGGAGATTGCGCCGCTCCAGGCTCGCGCGGGAGATCCGGTCGTGCCGGCGCCTCGCTTCCTTCGAGGGCCAGGCGCACGTCGCGCATCGAGGGAAGGCGTGCCTCCCGATCCTTCTCGAGGCAGCGCCGGAGCGTGACGCGAATGCTCTCCGGCACCCCGCTCGGCAGCAGCGCGAAGTCCGGCTCGCGCGTCAAGACCGCGCTCAACCGGTCGATCAAGGTGTCGCCGGCAAAGGCGCGCTCTCCGCTCAAGCACTCGAAGAGGAGGCAGCCGAAGGAGAAGATGTCGGAGCGTCGATCGACCGTCTGGGCTCGCGCCTGCTCCGGGCTCAGGTAGCCCGGCGTCCCCAGGATCAAGCCGCGGTCTCCAGCCATCGGAATCGCCCGCGTCTCGTCGCCCGCGGGCATCGTGGCACCGTCGTCGCGTCCCTCCTCGATCGCGGCCAGGCCGAAGTCCAGCACCTTGACCGTGCCGTCGGGGGTGATGCGGATGTTGTCTGGCTTGAGGTCGCGATGGATCACGCCGCGGCCATGCGCGGTCTCGATCGCGCGGGCCACCTCGGTCGCCAGGCGCGTCGCTTCGGCCAGCGGGATCGCGCCGCGGGTCAAGCGATCCGCCAGGCTCTCTCCCTCGACCAGCTCCAGCACCAGGAGATGCGAGCCGTCGTCGTGCTGCTCCAGACTGTGGATCGCCGCGATGTTCGGATGGGAAAGCGCGGCCAGGATGCGCGCCTCCCGTTCGAAGCGCGCGAGTCGCTCGCGATCCTCCGCGCCGTCGTTCGGCAGCACCTTGATCGCGACCGCGCGCCCCAGCGCGGGATCGGTCGCGCGATACACCACTCCCATCCCGCCGCGCCCCAACTCCCCCAAGATTGGGAAGCGCCCCAGGCGCGTGGGCAAGGTTTCGTTGCTCATGCTCCCCCTCGATCAGGCGCCGATTCCAGCATGGATCGACCCGCGATCACCAGTTTGGATTCGATCGGTCGGGTGATTCGCCAGGGCCCGCTCGCGTGGGACGGCGGGCCGGACACGAGTAGGGCCGCCCACCGTTTCGCGGGGGCGGCCCTCTCGCCGGGGAGGACGTGCGCTTTCGTGTCGAGCCGAGAACTCCAGACTGGGCGCGGCCGGCGACTGGCCGGCCACTGCGCGCCGTGGAGAATCGCGGTCACTGACGAACCGAAGACTTTAGCACGGGACGACGGCGATCGATCCCTCGCAATTCAGAACGCACGACGCGCCCTTGATTCGACGTGCTTCTCCTGCGCGCTTCGTCTCACCTGCCGCGCTTGACCCGGGCCCGACGCGGGGTAGAGTGGCCGGCATGAAACGATGCCTGTCCTTCTCGCGGATCGTGGCGCTCCTGTTCCCAGCGTTCATCGCCGGCCCGATCGCGGCGCGCGCCCAAGCGGTCGATCCCCTGGCCCATGTCGATCCCTTCATCGGCACCGGCGGCCACGGCCACACCTTCCCCGGCGCGACCCTCCCCTTCGGCATGGTGCAGCTCTCGCCCGACACGCGCCTCGAAGGATGGGACGGCTGCTCCGGCTATCACTACGACGACGACCGCATCTTCGGCTTCTCCCACACGCATCTCTCCGGCACCGGCGTGGGCGACCTCTGCGACATCCTCTTCTATCCCTTCACCGGCGAGATCAAGTGGGAGAACGGCTGGCGCGGCGAGCCGGGCGCGCCATCACGCGATACGCGGCCAGCGGAGTTGGGCTACGGTTCGCACTTCCGCAAGGAGACCGAGTCGGCGTCGCCCGGCTACTACGCGGTGACGCTCGACCAGTCGGGCACGCGGGTGGAGTTGACCGCGACGCTGCGCGCGGGGATGCATCGGTACACCTTCTCCGCAAGCGACTCCGCGCGGGTGCTGATCGATCTGACGCATCGGGACAAGCTGCTTGCGTCCGAGCTTCGCGTGGTGAGCTCGCGCGAGATCGAAGGGATGCGGCGCTCGAGCAGTTGGGCTCGCGACCAGGCGGTCTACTTCGTCGCGCAATTCTCCGAGCCGTTCACCGCGAGCCTGGCACTGGGAGACTCGGTGCCCGCGTACCCCAACGTCGTGGGCCGAGACATTCCGGAGGCGAAGCGAATGAAGGCGGGCGGCCCGGTCAAGGCGGCACTCGCCTTCGCTCCGGGCGCGCGACTGACGGTGAAGGTCGGCATCAGCAGCGTGTCGAGCGAGAACGCGCGGCGGAACCTCGAGACGGAGATCCCCGGTTGGGACTTCGACGCGGTACAGGCGGCGGCGCGCGAGACCTGGCGACAGGCGCTCGCTCGGGTCGAGATCGAAGGCGGCACGCCGGCGGAGCAGACGATCTTCTACACCGCGCTCTACCACACGCTGCTCCAACCCAACACCTACTCCGACGTCGACGGGCGCGATCGCATCGCCGGCGATCGCGTGCTCCACGCCGACGGCTACACGCGCTACACGACGTTTTCTTTGTGGGACACCTTCCGCGCGGCACATCCCCTCTACACCATCATCGAGCCGGCGCGCACGGTCGACTTCATCCGCTCGATGCTCGGCCACTTCGAGGAAACGGGCCGCCTGCCGGTCTGGGAGCTGTGGGGGAACGAGACCGACTGCATGATCGGGTATCACGCGGCGTCGGTGATCACCGATGCCTACGCCAAGGGCATTCGCGGGTTCGATGCGGAGCTCGCGCTCACTGCCATGCGCGCGAGCGCGGAGCGCGACACGCCAGGTCTGAACGCGTACCGCAAGTTCGGCTACATCCCGAGCGACGTCGAGAGCGAGAGCGTGTCGAAGACGCTGGAGTATGCGTACGATGACTGGTGCATCTCGGAGTTTGCGTATCTGCTGGATCACCCTGAGGGGCACAGCGACATCGACAGTTCTTCCGAAACCCGCCCGCACCAAGCGGTCATAGCGGCGTATCGACTTCGTGCAAAGTCGTGGATGAACCTGCTGGATCCTGTCACCGGATTCATGCGGCCCAAATCGGAGGCGCGGTTCAAGCCACTTTTCCAACCGACGGACGTCGACTTCAACTTCACCGAGGCGAATAGCTGGCAGTACAGCTTCTTCGTCCCCCATGACGTCGAACACCTCGCGGCGCAGCTGGGCGGCGACGAACCCCTTCGTGCTCGCCTCGACTCGCTCTTCGCCGCCTCGTCCCAGACCACCGGCCGCACGCAGGCCGACATCACCGGATTGATCGGTCAATACGCGCACGGCAACGAGCCGAGCCATCACATCGCCTACCTCTACTCTGTCGCCGGCCAGCCGTGGAGGACCCAGGAGCGAGTACGCGAAATCATGAGCACGATGTACGCCGCCCGCCCGGACGGGCTCGCCGGCAACGAGGATTGCGGGCAGATGAGCGCCTGGTACGTGCTCTCGGCCCTCGGCTTCTACAGCGTGCTCCCGGGCGATTCTCGGTACGTGATCGGTTCCCCACTCTTTCAAAAGGCGACGATTCACCAGGAGAACGGCAAGGAGTTCGTCGTGCAATGCGCGGGGGCGGGACCGTTCATTAAAGCGGCGGGTGACGGAGCTGAGCCGTATCAGTCTCGGTACTTGCCTCATGCTCTCGTGACGGAGGGATTCCGTCTGAATCTGGAGTTGGGCGAGACGGCCGACCCGGGTTGGAGCCTGGGGCCACTATCCGGGGGCCTCCACTCGGCCAAAACCCTGAGCGAACCGTACCTGGCGGCGCCCTATGTGGCCGGTGGCGACTCTCCCTTCCGGGACAGCACCCGGGTGGTCCTGGCCTACCCAGCAAGCGCAGAACCTTCCGGCGAAGCCTCGACCTCTCGCGCGAATCCGGCGACCATCGTCCGGGCGCGACGCATCCACTACACGCTCGACGGAACGACCCCTTCCGTGGACTCTCCCGTGTACACGTCGCCGATTCCGCTTTCCGCCACCACCACGATTCGATTCGTGGCGACGTTCGATCTCCCGCGCCGGAGCGGTGAACCGGGGATCGGTTCGTACTCGGCTCCCACAGCGCCGGGGTCAGAGTCCGCATACTCCAGCCCGGTTCAAGAGTCGACCTTCCACCGCTGGAGCGGCAATCGCCGCCTCCTCTCCGGCACCGAAGCCTCGCCGCAATACCCCGGCGACTCGCGCGAGGCACTGGTCGACGGCGTGCGCGGCGGGCCCGACTTCCGCTTGGGCGCCTGGCAGGGCTTCGAGGGTAAGGACATGGAGGCGGTGATCGACCTGGGAGAGACCACCGAGATCCATCGCCTTGCACTCGGGTGCTTGCAGGATCAGAACTCGTGGATCTTCATGCCGGCGCGCGTGAGCTTCGAGCTCTCACTCGACGGCACCAACTTCACCCCCGCGGGCACGGCGACGAGCGGGGTCGATCCGCACGCAGACGGCGGCATCCTTCGCGAGTGCGAGGTGCGGGTGAAGGACTCGCTCGCGCGCTACGTGCGGGTGCGCGCGGAGTCGCTCCGCAGCTGCCCGGCGTGGCACAAGGGAGCGGGCAATCCGTGCTGGATCTTCATCGATGAGGTGACGGCGGAGTAGGCCCCGGCGCTCGTGATCACCGCCCCGCGCGTCACGCAGCGCACGCACCGCTCCGCGCGTCGTGCAGCCCACGAACCGCGCCGCGACCTCACACGCGCGGGTCGCGCAGCTTGACCCTCCTGCCACGGCCTCACGAACATTGTCGCCACCACGTTTCCCTCCGAGGCACGGAGGGGGGGTCCACCGCCTCCGCGAATCCAAGAGGGCACCATGGCCTGCTCCCGCACCGACGCGCGCATCAACACGCCAACACTCCCGCTGCACCGTGGGCGCCTCGCCCTGACGGCGCTTGCCCTCCTCGCGGCAGTCGCCGGTTCGAGCGCCCGCGCCGACTCTCCGACCGCCGTGACCAAGGCGACCGCGCCGCCTCCGCAACTCCACCACTCGGCCGGACCGCTTGGCGGCGGGACCCGCGGCGGCTGCTTCTCCGGGGACGTGGTCCCCTACTGGAGCGGACAACTCGACGTCGCGATCCCCGACAACCAGCCGGTCGGCACCTTCGTCGGGAGCGTCATGGCCCCCGCGAACGGCCTCCTCATCGAGTCGACCCAGGTCGAGTTGGAGATCGAGCACACCTACGCCGGCGACCTGGTGCTTGGCCTGTGGTACGACCAGAACCTCGACGGCTTCGGCGACGTCGGACCGGTCTACCTGCTGTGCACCCCCGGCCTGGCCGGCTGCGACTTCGACGGCTGCTGCGGGTGCGATGGAGACTTGGCCGGCACCTACTACTTCCACGACAACGGGGCGGGG
The DNA here is from genome assembly GCA_046327845.1 of Candidatus Eiseniibacteriota bacterium. GTDB lineage: Bacteria > Eisenbacteria > RBG-16-71-46 > CAIMUX01 > CAIMUX01 > JADJQY01. Next base: position 26,281 of record JAXLXQ010000043.1, read on the forward strand.
CCGCTCGGCGAAATCGCCTGCACGCCCGTGCTGGCCGGCGGCTGCTTCACGCCTGACGCGGAAAGCCCTCCGCTCAGCATCTTCCAGGGCCTGCCGACCAACGGGCAGTTCCTGCTCTACGCCTGGGACTACGAAGCGGGAGACGTCGGCGTCGTTCACAGCTACACCATGTGGCTGGATACAGGATGCAATCACCCCAACCTCGACGTGCCGAGTGTGTACGGCTCGATCACCGCGGCAGTCGAAGCAGCCTGCGACGGCGATACGGTGCGGATCCAACCCGGCGTCTATCACGAAGGAGTCTTCTTCGATCACGAGGTCTCGAGGATCCTGATCAAGAGTGCCGTGCCCGGGCAGCGCGCGATCATCGATGGACTGCACTTCGACAGTAATGGGCGGTGTCCGGAGCTACTCGACATCGAGGTGACCGGCGACACCTACTTCCGTGGAGGCATCGGTCCTCGCTTCGCAACCGACTGCGTCTTCCATGGCAGCCTGACCTACACCGGCGGCAACAACCTAACTGCATTGGCAGGCGTGCACGCGACAGGCCCGATCAGCATCGACGGCGGCGACGCCGTGATGATCAATTGCAACTTGGGCTCCGTCAGCACCTCCACGAGCTACTCCACGGTCATCAAGACCAGCGACGTCGGCTCGATCGACGTCAACGGGCGGAACACCGCGGAGATCAACCTGCATCAGAACACGGTGCACGCCGACGTCTATCTGAGGAGCTACATCAGCGCGGTCATGACGATGAACATCGTGGTGCCCCCGACCCACGGCGTCTACGGCGTGAGGTTGCAGCCGACCTCGGGGGGCACGACCGCGGCCATCTGCAATGACGTTTGGAACTGGCAGCAGAACTGGAGCGGAATCCCCGACCCGACCGGAACGAGCGGCAATTTCAGTTTGAACCCACGCTTCTGTGATCCGCTGGTAGGGAATTTCCTGCTCGACGCCTCCTCGCCCTGCGCCTTCGGACATCATCCTCAGGGGAGGACTGTGGGCTCTACATCGGCGCCCACGCGGTCGGCTGCACGTTGCCGGTTGCGGTGGGCGATGCGCCGCCCGAGTCGATGCCGCTCGTGAGCGCACAGCCGAATCCGTCGCGCTGGCTTGTCTCCTTCGCTCTCACGCCGGGCACGACGCCGGCGCTCATCCGCATCGTCGATGCCGCGGGTCAGGCGTTCGAGAGATCGAGGTGGGCGCGTCATCGTCACCGCGGCACGCGAGCTGGGACCAGAGCGACGCGGCGGGCAACCGTGTGCCCGCCGGCGTCTACTTCTATCGCGTGCGGTCGGGTGAGCGGGAGAGTACGAAGCAGCTCGTCGTGCTGCATTAGTACGATCACATTCGTCGTCGCGGTGTGTGGCGCGCGGCCCGGACCGGCGCGTGCCTCGATTCCTGCGGGGCCAGTTACGAGCAGCAGCCCGATCCGCAGCACGAGCCGCCCGGCTTCTTTGCCTCGATGGTCGCCGAGGCGACGTAGTTCTCGACGCCGGTCCCCGGCAGCCAGTCCTTCACGAACTCACGGCTCCCCGGCTTGACCTCGATCTGGATCGATTCGAAGCCGGCGTCCTGAAGCATCTCGCGAATCGAGTCGACCGACGCGGCGCCCGAGACACAGCAAGTGAGCGCGGCCATGTCTCCCTTGAGCGCGTCCGGCATCGGCTGGGTCGCGACCACGTCGGAGATGGCGAGCCGACCGCCGGCGCGCAGCACGCGGAAGGCATCGCGGAAGACGGCGCGCTTATCCGGGCTCAAGTTGATCACGCAATTCGAGAGGACGACGTCGACCGTGCCGTCGGCCACCGGCAGGTGCTCGATCTCACCGAGACGGAACTCGACGTTCTCCGCCCCGATCTTCCGCGCGTTGGCCCGCGCCTTGGCGATCATGTCGGGGGTCATGTCGACGCCGATGACCTGGCCGTACTCCCCACCTGCTTGGCCGCGAGGAAGCAGTCGAAGCCGCCGCCCGCGCCCAGGTCGAGGACCGTCTCGCCCAGTTGCAGCGCGGCGATCGCCTGCGGATTGCCGCAGCCGAGCCCCATGTTCGCGCCTTCGGGGACCGAGGCGAGATCCTCCGCGCTGTAGCCGATGCGGAGGCTCTGCGCCGAGTCGGGTCCGCAGCAGCCGGGCGAGCAGCAGCTCGACTCGCCTTCGGTCCGCGCCACCGCGCCGTAGCGTTCGCGCACCGCCGCGCGTACCTGGTCCTGGACTTCTCCCTCGACCGTGGCCTTGGTCTCTTCGGTCATGATTGGCTCCCTTCGTTGGCCCGCGTCGAGGCGGGCCTCGTTGCACCTTGGTCAGTGGTCTCTGTTTCGTATCGCGTGGCGGCTCGAAGCTCCTCGAGCCGAAGTCGGATCTCGTCGCGCGCGCGGCGGAAGCGCCGGAGCATCGCTTCTCGCGGCAGCGTCGCGTCGGGGTCGGCTGGGTCGGCGATCGGCCAGTGGAGTCGCTCGGCGCCGCCGAGGAAGACGGGGCAAACCTCCTCCTGGCAGAGCGTGATCACCAGGTCGACCGTCTTGGGGTCGATCGTCTCGACGCTCTTCGAGTGCTGCGCTCCGATGTCGAGGCCGATCTCGCGCAGCACCTCGATCGCGTATGGATTGAGCGACGTCGGATGGTTGCCGGCGCTCTGGATCACAAAGTCGGCGCCCAGCAACGCTCGCGCGAGCCCTTCCGCCATCTGGCTGCGGGCCGAGTTGGCGACGCAGAGGAAGAGGATGCCGCGCGGGCTCATGCCTTGACCCCCACCCCAGTCTCGCGCGCAAAGAAACGCCGCCGCGCCCAGAGCGCCACGTTGACCAGCGCGATCAAGGCCGGCACCTCGACCAGCGGGCCAATCACCGCGGCGAGGGCGGCTCCGCTGTGCAAGCCGAAGCTCGCGATGGCGACCGCGATGGCCAGTTCGAAGTTGTTCGACGCCGCGGTAAAGGAGAGCGACGCGGCATGGCCGTACTCCGCCCCCGCCTTCCACGACATGTAGAGCGACGCGCCGAACATCAGGGCGAAGTAGAGGAGCAGCGGCAGCGCGATCCGCACCACGTCGAGCGGCAGCTCCACGATCGCGTCTCCCTTGAGCGAGAACATGACGACGATGGTGGCCAAGAGCGCCACCAGCGTGATCGGCCCGAGCCGGGGCGCGAAGCGGTGGTCGTACCACTCGGCGCCGCGCGCGCGACGAAGCACCAGCCGCGTGGTCAGCCCAGCGACAAAGGGAATGCCGAGATAGATGGCGACGCTCCGCGCGATCTCGAGCATCGACACGTCGACCACCGCCCCGTGCAGGCCGAGCCATCGCGGCAGGAGCGTGGCGAAGATCCGCGCGTAGACGGAGAAGAAGAGCACCTGGAAGATCGAGTTGAAGGCGACGAGGGCGGCGCAGTACTCGCGGTCGCCGTCCGCGAGGTCGTTCCAAACGATGACCATAGCGATGCAGCGAGCCAAACCGATCAGGATGAGCCCGAGCATGTACTCCGGCTTGTCGCGCAGGAAGAGCGTCGCGAGCGAGAACATCAGCAGCGGGCCGACCACCCAGTTCTGCACCAGCGAGAGAATGAGTAAGCGCGGCCGCTCGAAGAGACGCCCCATCTCCTCGTAGCGCACCTTGGCCAGCGGCGGGTACATCATGGCGATGAGCCCGATCGCGAGCGGGATCGAGGTGGTGCCGACACTCCACTGATCGAGCGCGCGCGGCAGCGAAGGCACCATGCGCCCAAGCATCACACCCACGCCCATCGCGAGGAAGATCCAGAGGGTCAGGTAGCGATCGAGGAGCGAGAGGCCGGCGGCGACGCCGGGACGCCGCGTGCTCATCGCCGAATCACGATTGCGGGACTGCCTGCTGGCCATCAGAGGCCGCCCACCAGGGCCTTGAGGCGCCGGAGTGCACGCGGCTCCACGCAGTAGCAGACCCGTGGACCGTCGATGTCGCCGCGGATCAGCCCGGCCTCTTTCAGCACCTTGAGATGCTGGGAGACGGTCGACTGCGACCTGGGCAGTTCCGTCACGATATCGCCGCAGACGCAGGCGTTCTTCCGCACCAGAAGCCTGAGGATCTGCACCCTCAGCGGGTGACCGAGCGCCTTCGCGAGGGTGGCCAGATCACGGTCGGCCTCGGCCCCTTCGATGGGCCGGAGATCAGACGCCTCCGCTTCCGGAGGGCAGCAAGCAGTGACTTTGCTCGGTCGAGTTTTCATCGTAAAACTACGATGACCGAGCACAGCACAAGGTGTCAAGCGGGTTCGTGAATTTGCGGGCTCTGACCTACGGATGGAGCCCCAGCTCGAACTCGAGCGATAGATCGAGCGCCGGCGCGGAGTGGGTCAGCGCCCCGACCGAGATCAGATCCACGCCCGGCAGCGCCTTTGCCCGCACCGTCTCGAGGGTGATCCCCCCCGACACCTCGATGCGCGCGCGCGGCCTTGACTCGCGCTCTTCGATCCGGCGAATGACGGCGACCGAACTCGCGATCTCCTCCGGGCTCATGTTGTCGAGAAGGATCTGGTCAACGCCCAAGCGCGCCGCCTCCTCCACCTCGGTCGGCAGCTTCGCTTCGACGATGATCGGGCGCACCGGGCCGGTCGCGCGAATCCGTTCGACCGCGCGGGTGATCGAGCCGGCCGCGACGATGTGGTTGTCCTTGACCATGAAGGCGTCGTAGAGGCCCAAGCGGTGGTTCACCCCGCCGCCGTGCTGCACCGCCATCTTCTCCAAGAAGCGCAGGCCTGGGGTGGTCTTTCGCGTGTCGGTGATGTGGACGCCGGTCCCCTGCACCGCGAGGACGAAGCGCCGCGTCATCGTGGCTACGCCGGAGAGCTGCTGGAGGAAGTTCAAGAGCGTGCGTTCGAGGGTGAGGAGGCTCCGCGCGCTCCCTTCCAATCGCATCACGTGGTCGCCGGCGCCGAGAACATCGCCGTCCTGCTTCTCCACCTTCACCACAACCTCGGGATCGACCGAGCGCACCACCTCAGACGCCGGCTCGACGCCCGAAAGAACGCCACTCTGCTTGGCCAGGACCACCGCGGTCACGCGGCGTGACGGCTCGACCACCGCGAGACTCGTGATGTCGCCGGTTCCGACGTCCTCGGCCAGCGCCAGTCGCACCAATGCACCGAGCAGCGCCTTCAAACCCTGCGAGTCGTCGCTCATCTCGTTTCCTTTCGCGAGGCGTCGCGCGCCCTGGCGCTAGACGACTCCCTTGAGCTCCAGAATGCGATCGCGGATCGACGCGGCCAACTCGTACTCCAGTCGATCGGCCGCCTCCATCATCTCGCGCTTCAGCATCTCGACGTATTGATCGGTCGTGAGTTCACCGGGGCGATCCGGCACCTCGACCTTCGCCTGCTTGTCGCGCATGGCATCGGCCACCGCGGTCGACTGCATGATCTCCTCGACCGACTTCCAAACCGTCTTGGGCGTGATGCCGTGCTCCGCGTTGTAGGCGAGCTGCTTGTCGCGGCGCCGGTTCATCTCGGAGATGGCGCGTTCCATCGACCCGGTGACTCGATCGGCGTAGAGGATGACCGAGCCCATCGCGTTTCGCGCCGCGCGGCCGGCGGTTTGGATGAGCGAACGCTCACTGCGGAGGAATCCCTCCTTGTCCGCGTCGAGGATCGCGACCAGCGACACCTCGGGGAGGTCGAGCCCCTCGCGCAGTAGGTTGATCCCCACCAGCACGTCACACTTCCCCAGGCGAAGCGCGCGCAGGATCTCCATCCGCTCGATCGCGTCGACGTCGGAGTGGATGTAGCGCACCTTGATGCCGGCCTCGAGGAGGAAGTCGGTCAGGTCCTCCGCCATCCGCTTGGTCAAGGTGGTGACCAGCGTGCGTTCCTTCCGCTTGATCCGCTCGCGGATCTCCTTCAAGAGGTCGTCGATCTGAGTCTTGGTCGGGCGTACGTCGAGCGCCGGGTCGACCAGGCCGGTCGGGCGGATGACCTGCTCGACCACCACGCCGTGCGCCTTGGTCAGCTCGTAGTCGGCCGGCGTGGCCGAGACGTAGATCAGCTTCCGCGCGATCGACTCGAACTCTTCGAAGCGCAGCGGTCGATTGTCGAGCGCGGAGGGGAGGCGGAAGCCGAAGTCGACCAGCACCTGCTTGCGATTCCGATCGCCCAGGTACATGCCGCCGATCTGCGGCACCGAGACGTGGCTCTCATCGAGCACGAAGAGGGCGTCGTCGGGGAAGTAGTCGAGGAGGCAGGCCGGTCGCTCCCCCGCCGGCCGCCCGGCGAGGTGGCGCGAGTAGTTCTCGATGCCGGGGCAGAAGCCCACCTCGCGCAGCATCTCGATGTCGTACTTGGTGCGCATGCGGAGGCGCTGCGCCTCGAGCAGCTTCTTCTCCTTGTCGAGCTGCGCCAGCCGCTCGCTCAGCTCCTCCTCGATCGCGGTGCAGGCGCGAAGCAGCCGCTCCTTCGGCGTCGAGAAGTAGGTGGTGGCGAAGGCCATCATCGACTCTTCCTCGCCCTTCACCGCGCCGGTCACCGGGTCGATCCGCTTGATCTTCTCCACCTCGTCACCGAAGAGTTCGACGCGATAGGCCTGCTCCTCGTGCGAGGGATAGATGTCGACCACGTCGCCGCGCACGCGAAAGGTGCCGCGCTTGAAGTCGTAGTCGTTCCGCGTGTATTGGATCGAGACCAGGGTGTCGAGGATCTGCTCGCGCGGCTTTTCCTGCCCCACGCGCAGGTAGAGGTGCTGCCCCTTGAAGTCCTCCGGCGTCCCGAGGCCGTAGATGCAGGAGACCGAGGCGACGATCACGACATCCTGTCGCCCCACCAAGAGGCTCGCCGCCTCCAGCCGCAAGCGGTCGAGGTTGTCGTTGATCGACGCGTCCTTCTCGATGTAGGTGTCGGTCTGCGGCACGTAGGCTTCGGGCTGGTAGTAGTCGTAGTAGCTCACGAAGTAGCCGACGCCATTCTCCGGGAAGTACTGCTTGAACTCGCCGTAGAGCTGCGCCGCCAGCGTCTTGTTGTGCGAGAGGATCAGGGTCGGTCGATTGATCCGCGCGATCACGTTGGCCAGGGTGAAGGTCTTGCCCGAGCCGGTGACGCCGAGCAGCACCTGATGGCGGTCGCCGCGTTCGATGCCGCGGACCAGCTCGTCGATGGCCTGCGGCTGGTCGCCGGTCGGCTGATACTTGGAATGGAGTTTGAACGTCATCGCGCGCGGAGAAGAGCATGGCCCAAGATCACCGGGCGGAGGAGGGGACATGAGGGATCGCTCCCGGCTCGCCTGCTTCGTCGCGGCAGTGCTCTTCGGAGCGTCGACGCCGGCGGCGAAGTTGCTGCTCGATCGGGTCGAGCCGTTCACGCTCGCCGGGCTCTTCTACCTCGGCGCTGCCCTCGCCATGCTGCCCCTGGCTCGACGCGGCGGCTCGGCCGCGCTGCGTCGGACCGGTCGCGAGCGGTTGATGCTGGGGGGCGCGGTCTTGGCAGGCGGCGCGATTGGACCGGTGGCGCTCCTCCTTGCACTCAGGCAATCGGGTGCGGCGTCGGTCTCGCTCTGGCTCAATCTGGAGACGGTGGCGACCGCGTTCCTCGCCTGGGCCTTCTTTCGCGAGCACCTCGATCGGATCACGCTCTTGGCTGCCGCGGCCATCCTGACCGGAGGCGTGCTGCTGGCGGTGGGTGATCCGCAGGCGGGATGGCGCGCAGCTTCATTCGTGGGGCTGGCCTGCCTCGCCTGGGGAATCGACAACAACCTGACCGCCGCGATCGGCGGATTCACCCCGGCACAGACCACGCTCGCCAAGGGGCTTGGCGCCGGCACGATCAACCTGGCGATCGGCTGCGGGATTGCGCGCGCCGTTCCCAACGCGACCCTGATCGTGACCGCGCTCCTGGTCGGCGTCGTCTGCTACGGCCTCTCGATCCTGCTCTACATCTATGGTGCGCAGCGCCTCGGCGCGAGCCGCGCGCAGCTCCTCTTCGCCGTCGCGCCGCTGTCAGGACTCCTCGCCGCTTGGACACTGCTGAATGAGCCGCTCCGCGCCGCGCACGTCGGTGCGATCGTGGCGATGGGCTGCGGGGTCCTCCTGCTCAATCGAGTTCGTCATGCGCACGAGCACGAGCACGAGTCAATGGAACACACCCACTACCATCGCCACGGCACGCTGCACCACGAGCACACCCACGACGACCTTCCCGCCGATACCTGGCACATCCACCCACACGCCCACCACGCGCTCACGCACAGTCACCCGCACGACGCCGATCTCCACCACCGGCACGAGCACTAGCGCGAGTCGAGCCTCGCGGCGTGCGCGATCAATCGCCGACCGCGAGGAAGGCGGCCCAGCGCGCAACCCGGGGCTCTTCTCCGGCCGCGAGCAGGTGTTCCCGGAGCGCGAGGCTCGCCGCGCGCGCCGCCTCGGCGGTCGATCGATGCTCCTTCAAGTGATCGAGGTAGAAGCGCTCCATCCAGAGCGCGGCGTCGTCGTCGCGAACCGACCAAAGGCTGGCGACGATCGCGCCGGCTCCGGCGGTGCGAAAGGCCCGCCGCAGCCCGCCCACGCCTTCGCTCGCGATCAACTCGCCGCGCGCGGTCTCGCAGCCGGAGAGCACCGC
>JAXLXQ010000044.1:0-33533 GCA_046327845.1 Candidatus Eiseniibacteriota bacterium
GCCACAAGCACGCGCTCGGCGAGCGGCACGCTGACCGCGCTCCCCGCGGTCCAGTCGAAGCCACGTCCGTACTCGTCGAGGCGAAAGCCCAGGATCGGTTGGCCGAGGAGGCGCGCGAGGTTGAACTGCGTGACGTTGAGCTCGCGCTTGCCCGACGGCAGGTTCACGCCGCCTTGCAGCAGGATTCGATCCCCGAGGCCACGCCACACCAGCTGCGCCGCGACGTCGGACGCGCCGTCGAGCGCCACCGTGCTCCCCTCTTCGAGGTCGAGGTGCGAGCTTGCTCCCGCCGCGACGACCAGGAGATCCACATTCGTTCCAAGCGCCAGCCCGGTCTGAATCGGCGCGTGAAACTGGGTGATGGTGGTCTTGACGTGCGTGCTGTCGGACTCAAGCGTCCAACTGCGATACGAGAGGGGCAGAGCGACCTGTCCGCGAATCGCCGCGTGGGCGGTGGCCGACGACGGCGCCGACGAGCTGAGCAGCAACAACAGCCCCATCGCTCCAAGCGGCGAGAGCCGAGAGGGCGCGCCCGAGCGGCCTCCGTTCCAACGCGTCATGCTCATCTCCTCGGGATCGAGCCGGTGATGGCGATCGAGGCGGCGCCGTTCCGATCGCCCACCGAGTTCGGGCCGCTCACCGTCTCCTCCTCGCTGCTCGTCGCCGAGTCGGTGTCGGGGACCAACCAGCTCCACTTGCCGGTGCGCATCAATCGGTCGCGCGGATCGAGTTCACGCCCGTAGGCGGCGCGCGCCTCCGCCTCATCGGCCGCTTCGAGATCGGCCTCGGTCACCTCGAGCACCTCGCGACGAAGCCGTGCGACATCGAACTTGGGGTCCAGCGTAGTCGCCTCCTGGTAGGCCGCGATCGCCTGCCCCATCTCACCCTGGTCCTCGTAGCCGACGCCGCGGGCGAAGGCGAGGAAGGCGCGATAGTCGGTGGTCGGGAGGAGGTTGATCGCCGCGCGCTCCTCGGCGTTCGGAGTGATGCCCATCTGCTCGAGCACGTGGAGGCAGAGCGCCTTCTCCAACACCAGCACGTCAGAGAGGGGACCGAGGAGCGGCTGGCCGGCGGCGGTGAGCTCGCCTTGCTTGGCGTCGATCACCGCGGCATCCAGCTGAATGCTGGTCTCGGCCACCGGCACGAAGGAGCCCTGCACGAAGCGCCGCGCGCCGAGCAGCGCGCCGTAGCGCGGCGCGGTCGACGGATCGACCGCGGTCCGAAGCGGCGTGCCGGGCGCCGCGGTGTCGGCCGCGGCCAGTGCCATCTCGTCGAGCAGGACGTTCATTCGCTCGCGCTCCAGCACGCGCAGTTGGCGTACACGCGAGAGATCGGTGGTGAGCACCAGCGCAAGGCCGCGAGAGAGCGGATCGAGCGTCGAGCGCTCGGTCACGTTGGTGAAGCGCGGCACCACCACGCTGTTCTCAGGGACTGCCGCGGCGCGCACGCTGTCCTCGCGCGCGAGGGCAAGACGCGACGTCGCGCTGACACGTTCGAGGGAGAGCTCGCCGGAGCCGCGCCCGCGCCTCGACCTTGCGGGGCCCGCCGCGCTTGAGATAGGCGCCGTAGGTGTCGATCGCCTCGTCGCGGGCACCGGTCGCCTCGGCGACCGCGCGAGGAAGTAGAGTGTCTCGCGGTTGTTCGGCTCGAGCTGGTTCGAGGCGCGAAGCCGCTCGAGCGCCTCCTCGCTTCGACCGCTTCGATAGAGTGCGATGCCGAGGCTCCGCTTGAGCGCCGCGTCTCGCGGCTTCGTCGACTCGGCCGCCAGGAAAAGCGGGAGCGCCCGATCAGGCGCTCACCGCGGCGCAGCCATCGCTCTCGCTCGGCCCGCGGTCCCCGCGCATCCGCTGGCGGCGATGAGCGCGATCGAGATCGCGAGACGGGAGAGAAGTGAAGCGCCGGCCGACTGCTTCCGCTGATTCATGAAGCACGTGCTGGATCCCTCTCATCGCGACTCCCACACCACGCGGGCGGTCGTCCGCGCCTGCCCGGCGCGCAGTTCGAAGAAGTAAACGCCGGCCGGCAACGATCGGCCCTCGCCGTCGCGCCCGTCCCACTGCAGCTCGCCCGCCGCCAAGCGATCGCGGTCGAGCGTCCAGGCGCGGCGAAGGCGGCGCCGGCGTCGAAGAGCGCGAGGGTGGTGCCATCCACGGCGTGGCGCGCGAAGCGCCCCGCGCTGGGCCGCGAGAACCGAACGGTAAGCCGATCGCGCGCCGGATTGGGCGCGACCGAGAGCCAGCGCGGGCCGGTCCCGCGCACATCATCCACGCCGATGGTCGAGAACTTCCCCGCGTGCGGCAGTGGAGCTCGTTCGGTGCGGCCGGCGAGGTGGCCCAGGGCGTGCTCGGGAAGAAGGCGCTGTCGCTCGCGATGCGGAGCTTCCAGTGATAGTTGCTCCCGATGGCGAGGCCGCTCACCACCTGATTCTAATCCACGCGTGCTTCCCTGACCCGCGGTCGGCGCGCCTGAACGCGACCAGGCGGAGCGCGCGATCGGCACGCGCAGCAAGAGCACGCTCAGGTAGTCGATGTTCCACTCGAGCCGAAGCGGGCGTCGGCCTGCCGCGCTTCGTCCGCGGGCAAGGAGGCGGATCGAGGTCTCGCTGTCGGAGCGGGCGAGCGGGCTGAGGCGCGCGCCCGAACGCTTCGCCTGACGCGGGAGAAGCACGCGCCCCGGATCGCCGAGATCGCGCGCGTTGCCCAGATAGATCGAGAAGCCGCCGGCGAGCAGGCTGCCGATCGCCAGGTCGGCGAACCCGTCGCCGTTCATGTCGCCGGCGGAGGTGAGCCCCGCGCCGAAGCCCGCGCCGGGAGCGGCGCCCCAACTCGTGCCCAGCACGGGTCCGCTCGCGCCACTCGAGTAGGACCACCGCGTCGTTGCCGGGCGCGCCGATCGCGAGGTCGGTGTGCCCGTCGCCGTCGCTGTCGCCGATTCGCGCGAGCGTGGCGCCCAGTCCCTCGCCGGCTTGCCCGAGCAGATCGGACCACGGTTCCTGCACCGTGAGGTCGCCGCCGAAGAAGAAGGAGACCGCACCGGCGCCGCTGTCCTCTTCGGGTGAGCCGATGACGAAGTCGGCGAAGCCGTCGCCGTCGAGATCGCCGGCGGCCGCGGCGCTCGCACCAAAGCTGGCCTCCGCGCGCACCGCGCTCCACCAGGGCGTCGACTCCAATCCGGCGTTCGAACCGAGGAAGAGGAATGCGCCCCCCGCCTCCGCCAGGCCCCCTTGATAGCGCCGCCCGACGAGTAGGAGGTCGCTCAAGCCGTCGCGGTTGACGTCGCCCGCGCCGACCGCCAGGAGATCGCGCCAATCGCCGTTTTCCGGGAATCGGAAGGGTCCAGTCGGCGTCGGCGCGCGGGCGGAAGCGCGGGCCCAAGTAGACGCGCGCGGTCGCGGGGCCCGAGCTCACCGCGAGGTCGGAGAAGCCGTCGCCGTTCATCGCCAGCGCCGCGCAGGCTCCGGCCCAGCTCCTGTCCGGCCGCTCCCCCCGCTGACGCTCCACCCTGGGGTGTTGGAAGGGCCGTTGGGCTTCCCCAAGAAGAGGAAGGCCGCGCCCGCGTCGTTCGCGCCGCCGACCTTCTGCGACGGCGCCGAGACCAGGAGATCGGCGAAGCCGTCGCCGTTCACATCGCCAGCGTTCGCCACCGCGGCGCCGAGGTGAGCGCCGGCGGTGTGTGCGTCATAGCTCCAGCTCGGGCTCGATGCTCCGTTCAAGTAGAGCTGCACCCGCCCCGCGCCGAGTTCGGGAGTGGAGGCGCCGGGCGCGCCGACCACGAGGTCGGAGAGACCATCACCGTTCACGTCGCCGTCGCCGGCCAATGCCGCGCCAAGTGCATCGGCGGCGGGGCCGCTCACCGAAACGACCGCGGTTGCCGCCGGTCCCTCGCCGTGTCGAATGGGCGTGAACGCGACCTTCGTTGGTCTGGCCGTTGTCCAGGTCGGGGTGCTCGACCACGAGGTCGGTGAAGCCGTCCGGAGTCGAGGTCGCCTGCGCCCGAGACGGCGGCGCCGGCTCTGCCCGCGCCGTCCTCCTCCCGGATCCAGGCAGCCTGCGTGGCCGGCCCGTTGGCGCCGCCGAGGAGCCAGGCCCGCCCGCGCGCGCCGCTCCCGACGCAGAGGTCGGCGAAGCCGTCGCCATTCAGATCGCCCGAGGTCGCGAGCGATGCGAAGTGCGCGTCGACCTCGTCTCCTCCACCTGCCAGTCCGGCGTCGCGTCGACGCCGGTCACGCCGCCGAAGAAGATCCAGACCGTTCCCTCGTTGGCCTCGCCGCTGGCGAAGTCGGGCGCGCCCACCGCGAGGTCGGCGTAGCCGTCGCCGTTCACGTCGCCCAGAGCGGCGAGCGAACGCGCAGCCGGGATCCAGGCGTGTGATCTCGGTGCTCGGAGCTGCGGGGAGGCCGGAGGCCGAGCCCAAGAAGACCAGCACGCTGCCGCCGTTGGTCACACCCGGTGCGCTCATCGCGACATCGTCGAAGCCGTCGGCGTTCAGATCGAAGGCGCCCGTCACGATCGTGCCGAGCGCTCCGCCCTGCTCATCCGACTCGATCGACCAGGCGGGCGTGCTCGCATAGCTCGCGCCATTTCGAGGAAGAGCACCGCGCGTCGCATCGGTCGCGACGCCGTCGTAGTTGGGCGCGCCGACCAGGAGGTCGCCGGAGACCATCGCCGTTCGTCGCCCGTACATCCGCGGCACTCGTGCCGAAGCCCGACTCCCCCTGCTCGCCCTCGGCGACCCAGGCCGGCTGCGCACCGGCTCCATCGGCCGAACCCAGATGAGGAAGACGCCGCCGGCATTGTCGCTCACGTCGGCCCAGTGCGAAGCGCCGACCACGAAGTCGGCGAACCCATCGCTGTTCACGTCGCCGACCGGTGCGACGCTCCGCCCCAGGTCGGTGGCGGCGAGCGCGCCCTGCGTGAACCAGGCGGCGGTCGACTCGAGGCCGCTCGGTCCGCTCAGGTAGAGGAAAGCCTGCCCGCGTCCGGCGAAGACGCCGGGCGCTCCAATCAAGAGATCGGAGAAGCCGTCGCCGTTCACATCGCCGGCGGTCGCGACCGCGCTGCCGAAGCGCGCGCCGGTTCGATCACCCTCCGCGGTCCAGCTGGAGTCGGGAGCGAAGGCGAGGCGGCGGGGCGGCGTGCTCGACGCGAACGCGCCCGAGGGGAAGGCCGAGGCGGCGCTTAGCGCCAAGACCGCGATGCGAAGCGCGCGCTTCATCGCGCACCCTTGGTCGGCAGGGTCAGCGTCTCGACCGGCGGATCGCTTCGGAGCGAGTTGACGATCGTGAGGCAGCCGGTCGTGCGGTCGAGCCGCGCGAAGTCCCACCACAGGTTCGGCCGATCGTCGTTGGTCGGCACGAGGAAGTCGCGCACCGCGCCATCGCCGCTGGTCACGCGGAGCAGCGCCTGCGACTGCGCGAGCGACCCGTCGCCGACGAAGTGATCGACCGCGATCGCGTATTCGCCGTTCTCGGGCCAGGTCTGATGGATGGTGATCTGCTCGGGGCCGAAGCCGTCTTGATCATCCTGGTCCAGGGTGGCGAAGGGAAGTTCACCCGACTCGCCCGGCGCGCCATAGAAGACGTGGTAGCGAATCCCGTCGGCGAGCGGGGTCCAGAGGTGAAGGTCGAGGTCGGTCGGCGTCGCGCCCCAGAGCAGCTCCACCTTCATCGGGAAGGTCACGCAGAACTGGGTGAAGCCGGTCAGCGTCACGCTCGGGCAAGCGGGGAGCGCGGTCGCGATCGCGCAGGCGTGGCTGCCGTTGGTGATCGGCGCGAAGCGCACCGTCACGATGCGCGCTTCGTTCAAACCAAGTGAGAAGGGACCGTCGCCTCCCACGATCTCGAAGTCGGGCTCCGCGCAATCCTTCGTGATCGTCCCATCCAGCGCGCGATCGCCGAGGTTGGTGACGGTGAAGCTCAGGTCGCGCGTCTCCCCCACCGCGACCAGGTCGAAGTCGAGCGCGTTCGTGTCGATTGCGCACTGCGCCGCCGTTTCGCCCTTGCCCCGGAGCACAACGCCGTCACATCCGCTGGCGATGCCGAAGTCGAGCGACCCGAGGTCGATGCCGCGATTGATCGGTTGATAGCGCACCGCGACGAAGTGGGTCTCGTTCGGTCCGAGCGAGAAGGGACCGGCGCCGGCGATCAACGTGAACTCCCCGCTCGGCGAGGCCAAGGTGAGGTTGCCGGAGAAGGGACTCTGCCCCTGGTTCTTCACCTCGAAGGAGAGGTCCTTGGCCTCGTTCAAGAGGAGCGCACCGAAGTCGAGCGAGTCGACTGGCACCGCGCAATCCGGCGGCAGGATCCCCTCACCGTGCAGCGTGACCTCACCGCAGCCGTCGCTCGGGGCGAAGGCCAACGTGCAATTCCGCACGCCCGCGCTGGTCGGGGTGAAGCGCACCTGCACCAAGTGGGCCTGGCCTGCGGTCAGCGCGTAGCTGCCCGCGCCGCCCACTACGGTGAAGCTCGGATCGGCGCAACTCGCCGGCACGGTGCCGGTGAGCGTGCCGCCCCCGACGTTCTTGACGTCGAAGGAAAGCACCTTGGAAACGCCGGTCAGCACCAGCCCGAAGTCGACGTCGCCGGGGACGAGCTGGCAGGCCGGCGGCGGATACCCGATTCCCTCGGCCTCGATCGTCGCGCAGGCAGTGCCAAGCACGACATGGCAGGTCACGCGTCCCTGCGTCGTGGGCGCGAAGCGGAGCGTGACGCTTCGCACCTCACCGCCCCCGAGCGCAAAGTCGCCGCCACCGGAGAGCAGGGTGAAGGGACCACTTCCGCAGTCGAGGGCGACCGAGCCCAAGAGCGTGCCGCCTCCCACGTTTTCGATGGTGAAGCCCAGCTCGCGGCTCGCGCCGATCTCGGTGTCGGGGAAGGCGAGGTGATCGAGCGAGACGTGGCAGGCCGGCGCGGGCGTGGTCCTTCCGAACAGCTCGACCATGCCGCAGACCACGCCGGTGCTGACGCTGCAGTGCACGGGCGCGAGGCTGCTCGGCGCGAAGCGCACCGTGACGTTACGCACCTCATTCGGGCCGAGCGCATAGGCGCCACCGCCCGTGGTGAGCGAGAAGGGACCACCAGGGCAGGAGAGGCTCACGCTTCCGCTCAGCGGGCCGGGCCCGGTGTTGGTGAGGGTGAAGCTCTGCTCGGCGAACTCGCCGATTGCGATCGGCGCGAAGTCCAGGCTGTCGGCCGACAGCTCGCAGGAGAGGGGCCAGGTCGCGCGGCCGCTCAAGCTCACCGGATCGCAGCCAGTGGCGAGGAGACAGGAGGAGGTCGCCTCGGTGCTCGGCGTGTAGCGCAGGGTGACGTCGTGCGTCTCGCCGTGCGCGAGGGAGTAGCTCCCGGCGCCCGCGACCACTTGGAAAGCCGCGTCGCCGCAGTCGAGCGCGATCTCGCCGACCAGCAGCCCGCCTCCGACGTTCAAGAGGCTCAGGCTCCGCTCGCTCGATTGACCGACCTCGAGCGCACCGAAGTCGAGCGAGGTGGTCGAGAGCGCGCAGCTCGGAAGCGCCTCGGCCGAGCCGGCGCAGGCGACCGTGCCGCAGCTCGTGCCGACGTCGATGGTGTAGGAGAAGTCGCCGCCGGCACCCGGCTGGAAGCGCACGCGCACCGTCCGCGATTGCTGTGCGAGGAGGGAGAAGGGTCCGGCCCCTTCGATCAGTCGGAAGTTCGGATCGGCCGGCGCGCTCACCGTTCCGATCAGACTCCCTTCTCCTTCGTTCGTGATGCGGAAGGTCGCCTCGTCCGCCTCGCCCACGTTCAAGCGAGCGAAGGTGAGCTCGCGCGTGCTGAGGGCGCAGACCGGCGCGTGGCGCGTGCGTCCGATCAGCGCGACCGGGGCACAGGACTCGCTCCCGGTCGTGATGGTGCAACGATGGACATCCTCCGTCGACGGCTGGTAGCGGACGCTGACCAGGCGCTCCTCATCGCGCGCCAATGCGTAGTCGCCGCCGCCGGCGGAGAGGGCGAAGCTGCCGCTGTCGCAGTCGAGGGTGACGCTACCGCGCAGGACGCCGCCGCCGAGGTTCCGGATGCGGAAGCTCTGCACTTCCGCCTGGCCGACGTCGATCGGTCGAAGTCGAGCGTGCGCGGCGCGGCGAGCAGGCCGGTGGTTCGTCCGCGACTCCGGTGCAATGAACCGTTCCGCAGTCGCCGAGATCGATCAGGCAGGCATCGGTAGCGACCGCGATCGGCGCGTAGCGCACGCGCACCAGGCGGGTCGCGCCAGCGTTCAGCGCATAGTCGCCGCTCCCTCCAACACGGTGAAGGCGGCGTTACCGCATCCGGCGGGCACGGCCCCCGTGAGGGTGCCGCCCCCGGCGTTCCAGATCTCGAAGCTGCGCGTCGCGACCTCGCCAGGAGCACGCCGAAGTCGAGTTCGGTGACGCGCTGACCGCGCAGCTGGGCGGAAGTCCACGCTTCGGTGAGGACCGCGTCGCCGCAGGCCGGTGCCGGTAGTCAGGCTGCACTGGTGAAGCCCCGGCCCCTGCGGCGAGAACCGAACGCGCGCCACCACCGTCGCCATGGAGCGCGAGGCTCCGTCTCCTTGCAGAGGCTGAAGCTCGGATCGACGCGGTCGAGGGCGATGCTTCCCTCGAGCAGACCGCCGCCGACATTGCCGATCATTGAACTCGCGCTCGCTGCTTCCGCCGATTCGAGCGAACCGAAGTCGATCGACTGAGCACTGATGCTGCAGAGGGGCGGGGTGGCGTGCCGGTCGTTGCATCGGCCCACGTTCGAAAGCGCCTTGGAAGGTGCTGATCGACGTCGCGGGTGATGAGCGCGAAGTAGTAGCGGGTTTCGGGCAGCAGACCGGTCAGAACGACGCGCTCCCCGGCGGCGCTCGGTCCAGGGACCGGCACCCCGAGCACCGGCGTGGCCGCGGCGAATCCCTCCGCCGTGATCGGCGCGAAGGCGGAGACGGAGATCGTAAGGCCTCGAGCGGGCCGTCATCGTCCGGCGCCGTCCGCTCGACCACGATCGAAGGTCCACGCCGGCAGCGGTCGCGGTGAAGATCGTCGACCGCTGCGTTCGGCGCGACCGGCACCACCACCGCGACGCTTTCGCTCCAGGCGCTTCACCCGCGCGCGCGCGAACTCGGCCACCACGCGATACGACTGCTCGATGCGGCGCCGCGTTGCAGCGCCAGCGGGTGACCAAACTCGATCCGGGAAGTCCTGTCCGCTGGTCGAGATCTCGCGCGGGTCGCTGCCGGGCACCGACTCTCACGCGGTAGCGGAGTCGCGCACCGACGCTCGACCAGGTGAGGTGGTAGCCGCTCCGCTCGGTCCCCGCGATCGCGATGTTGCGGGGCACCAGGTCGTCGAGCAGCACGGTCGCGCGACGCTCGAGTCGGGCAGAGATCGTTGAGTTCGCCCTCGCCGGCATAGAGGAGGCCGTGCTCGGTGGACAGGCCGGAGCCAAAGCTTCGGATGCCGTCCATCTCGACCTCGATGCGATAGCGGTCGGCCGCCGCCACCTTGAGCACCACGCTCCAGGTCTCGTCTTCCGGTCGGACGGTGATGTCGCGGGAGGCGCGAATCGTCTCGGCACCCGCCTTCAGCTCCACCGCGCGAACGCGGATGCGATCGATGGTCGCGGTGGTGTCGGCAGCGGTACGATGCGCGCCGCCGCGCAACCCGACCTCGACTTGCAGGGTGGCCTCGCCGGTCGGGCCGAGCAGGGCGTCGCGTTGGCAGCCGATCAAACGGCCGCGCCGCCGATCAGGGCAGGCCGAGCGAAAACGACCAGCGGCACGCTCCGCAGAGTGGCTACCGGACGAGGACGCGCATTCGGGCCTCGCCGCGAGGCAACCGCTTCACTTCTGCCCTCCGGGGAGTGTCAGGGGAAAATCGCGTCGATGAATTCTAGGCAAGGAGCGGGAAGAACGGCAAGGCGAGCTTCGCGCAGGTTGTCTTGTCCGCGAGGCGCGTGGCAGACTTCCAGGGCTTCGACCGTGGCGCGCACGGGGCCGGCGCTCCTGACTTCCACTCCCTCGATCGGAGGACCCTCGTGCGTACGCTCCTAGGGATCGCCCTGGTCATACTCGCCGGCATCGGCCCGGCGGCCGCGCAGAACGACCTTCGCCTCTTGAGCGACGAGTTCGGTTCGGCCCTCACCCTCGGTGAGTGGCAGCGCGTCCATCTGACCGAGCAGTGGAACGCGGAGCAGCTCGAGGTCTACGACGTCAACGTCTCCAATGCCGGCCGCATGACGATGGTCCCCTACACCGTGGTCTGGTACCAGGACTGGCGCGGGCCGATGGCGTTCAAGGTGGCGAGCGGTGACTTCGCCCTGACCGCCGAAGTGCGATAGACCGGCCGCGATGGGATCTCGGTGCCGTCGTCCCAATTCTCCCTCGGCGGCATCATGCTGCGCGCGCCGCGACACATCACCCCCGCGACCTGGGCCCCCGGCGGCGAGGACTACGTCTTCCTCTCGATCGGCTACGGCACCGGGGCGGCGCAATTCCAGTACGAGGACAAGACGACCGACAACAGCAACTCGACCCTGATCCTCTCCCCCGCGCCGGGACCCAGCTCGACCCTGCAACTCGCGCGCATCGGGGCGTACGTGATCGCGCTGCGGCAGGCACCGGGAGGGTCGTGGCTGGTGCACCGTCGCTTCCACCGGAGCGATCTCCCCGACACCTTGCAGGGTGGGCTCGTGACCTACACCGACTGGACCAAGTGCGCCCCCTTCGATCCCTGGGTGCACAACCAGATCGTGCTCGACCCGCCGCTTCCGCCCTGGGTCACCGATCCGCGACCGGACATTCCCTACACCCCCGACCTCCGCACCACCTTCGATTACGCCCGCTTCGCTCGGGTGCATCTGCTGCCGGAACTGGTCGGCGTCGATCTGACCAATCCGACGCTGGTGCCGGACGCGGTGCTCCTCTCCTTCCTCGGTTCGCACCTGAATGAACCGGGGATCGGCCCGAGCGAGGTCGACGATTCGCGCTCGCCGCTCGCTTTCCAGATCGCGCGAACTCCGGCGGTCGGTTCGATCGAGTTCCTCTTCTCAGCCCCGCTGCAGGCCGAGGCCAGGCTACTCCTCTTCGACGTGCGCGGACGGTTGGTGCGCTCGTTCGATGGGCCGTTCGCCGGCCCGCTCAGCTGGAACGGAACGGATGACGGAGGCAAGCCGGTGGGCGCCGGGATCTACTTCGCTCGACTGAACGCGCCGGGAGGCTCGACCACGCGCCGCGTGGTGAAGCTGGACTAGCGACCCTGCTCCAAGGTGCGGAGCAGAATCAGCGCGCCGGAGATCGGCTCCGCGCTCTTCGGCTTCCAACGGATGACGTGGCGCACGCCGAGCGCGAACTCGACCGGGAAGGAGAGGTTCTTGACGAGCCGCTCCACCTCCGCCTTCTTGAGCTCGCGCCCCATCTCGAAGGAGACCAGCTCCTTCGTGATGGTGAGCTTCTCCACCTTGACCTGTGCGGCCAGGAGGCGCAGGCGCCTTAGGCCGAGGAGATTTCGCACCGGGTCGGGATGACGGCCGAAGCGATCGGCGATCTCCCCGGCCAGCTCCTCCACGCGCTCCAAGTCCTTCGCGTCGGCGAGGGTCTTGTACAGGTTCATCTTCTCGCGCGCGTCGGGGACGTAGTTCTCCGGCAGGTAGGCCTCGAGGTCGGTCACCATGCGCGGCTCGACCTTCTCTTCCGGCGACTGCCCCTTGAGTTCGCGCACCGCCTCGTCGAGCAGCTGGCAATAGAGTTCGAAGCCGACGTTGATGATGAAGCCGTGCTGCTCCGCGCCCAGCAGGTTGCCGGCGCCGCGGATCTCGAGGTCGCGAAGCGCGAGCTGATAGCCCGAGCCCAGGTCCTCGAACTCCTCCATCGCCTTCAGCCGCTTCTGCGCGTTCTCGGTCAGTGCCTGGTGCGGCGGCACCAGGATGTAGGCGTAGGCCTTTCGCGCCGAGCGCCCGACCCGCCCGCGCAGCTGGTAAAGCTGCGAGAGTCCGAACATGTCGCCGCGATTGATCAGGATGGTGTTCACGTTCGGCAGGTCGAGCCCCGACTCGATGATCATGGTCGAGACCAGCACGTCGTACTCGCCGTCCAAGAAGCGCTTCATCACGTCTTCGAGCGCGCGCTCGCGCATCTGGCCGTGCCCGACCGCGACCCGAAGGTGCGGCACCAATCGCGAGATGTAGTTCGCCATCTGGTCGATCGACTCGACGCGGTTGTGCACGAAGAAGGACTGCCCGCCGCGATCGGCCTCGCGCATCAGGGCGTGGGTGACGAGGTCGTCGCGGAACTCCACGATCTCGGTCTGGATCGGGCGGCGATCACGCGGCGGGTCAAGATGGTCGGCCATGTCGCGGCCACCCATCATGGCGAGGTGCATGGTGCGCGGGATCGCGCCGCGGTCATGGTGAGCACGTCGACCGTGTCCTTGCACCTGCTTCAGCTTCTCCTTGGCCGCCACGCCGAAGAGCTGCTCCTCGTCGATGACCACGAGCCCGAGGTCGCGGCCAGGTGACGCTCTTGCCCAAGATCGCGTGGGTGCCGATCAGAATGTCGACCTTCCCCTCGCCCAGCTCGCCCGAGATCCGCTTCGCGTCCTGCGTGCTCCGAAAGCGCGAGAGGAAGTCGACCTTGACCGGCAGGCCGCGCAGCCGCTCGGAAAAGGTCTGAAAGTGCTGGTGCGCGAGGAGCGTGGTGGGAACGAGCACCGCGACCTGCTTGCCGTCCTGCACCGCCTTGACCGCGGCGCGGATCGCCACCTCGGTCTTGCCGTAGCCGACGTCGCCGCAGACCAGGCGATCCATCGGGTTCGGCTCCTCCATGTCGCGCTTCACCTCCTCGATCGAGCGGAGCTGATCGGGGGTCTCGTCGTAGGGGAAGGAGGCCTCGAGTTCCAGCACCATCTGCGTGTCGGCGGAGAAGGCGCGGCCGGGGCGGGCCTTTCGAATCGCGTAGATCTTGATCAGCCGATCGGCCATGTCCTTGATGGCCTTTTGGATTCGGCCTGGTCTGCGCCCACTGCTTGCCGCCGAGGCGTGAGAGCGACGGGCGCGCGCCGTCCCCGGCCGAGTACTTCTGCACCTTGTCGAGCTGATCGACCGAGACGTAGTGGAGATCGCCGCCCGCGTACTCCAAGGTGAGGCAGTCGGTCTCCTGGCCGCTCATGACGAGGCGGCTCAGGCCGCGATAGAGGCCGAGCCGTGCTCGACGTGCACCACGAAGTCGCCCGGGGTGAGCGCGAGCAGCTCCTTCCATCGAGAGGCCGCGAGCGAAGCGGCGCGGAGCGGAGCGGCGGCGCAGTCGTGTGCGCGAAGATCTCGTGATCGGTCAGCACCGCCAGCCCTTCGCGCGGCATGCCGAGGAAGCCGGTGGCGATTGCCGACGTGGAACTGCACCGTCTCCATCTTCATCAGGTCGGCAAGGCGATCGCGGGTGGTCTCGCTGTCGCAGAGCACGTGAATCTCGGGCAGGGTGTCGAGCAGCTCGATCAGGTAAGCGTGGGTCTGCTCGAGGTTGCGGACGTTGGCCGGCGGTTGCGCGTGGAACTCGACCCGCGGTCTGCCCGCGCCGTCCTCCTCCGGCGAAGCCCCCGCCTCCGCCTCCGAGCCGCCGCTGCCGAGCTGAAGACCCGCCCCTCGGCAGCACCGCCTCCCACGAGTCGGCCGCGAAGAAGAGGAGATCGGGCGCGGCGAGCGGCAGCTCGAGCGGCGTGTTCGACGCCCGCGCTTCCGCGGGCGCGCGCGAATCACCGGCGTCGTCCCTTGCCTCGAACCAAAGCTCCGCATCTCGCCTCGCCCGGGGCGGGCGCGCTCGCGGTCAGGACGAGGTGGGCTTCGCGGTGCGCTTCCATCGCGGAGTTTTCGCGCTCCGCAGGAACGTCGGCCCATCGAGCACGCTGGTCGCGGCGGTCGCGAGATAGTCGCGCAGGCGTGCGCGCGCGATTCCCATCGACGGCAGGCACCACTCGATGCCCTCGAGCGTGCCGTCCGACTCGATCGAGTCGAGGAAGGCGACCACCGCGTCCTCATCCATCCCCTCGGGCGGGTGGGCCAGCAGGTAGTCGGTCGTCTCGCGATCGACCAGCCACTCCCACAGCGGCAGGAGGATCACCTCGGAGAGCGCGGCGACCGAGCGCTGGGTGTTGGAGTCGAACTCGCGGATGGAGGCGATCTCGTCGCCGTCGAACTCGATCCGCACCGGGTTCTCTCGGCCGAAGGTGAAGATGTCGAGCAGGCCGCCGCGGCGACTGAAGTCACCGTACTCCGCCACCTGCGTGACGCCCGAGTAGCTGGCGTGGACCAGCCGCTGGCACAGCTCCTCCAGCACCGCGCTCTCCCCGATCGCCAGGCGGATGACCGAGCGGAGCAGCCGCTCCCCTGGGTCGGCACCGGCGTGATGAGCGCGGCGGTCGCGACCACCTCGAGCCGCGCGCAGGGAGGGAAGCGCCCCGCGCCAATCGGGACGCGCCAGCGCGGCCAACGTTTCGATCCGCGCGGCGCGGGTCGCGCCCGGGGATGCTGCACCGCATAGGGGGTGACCCCACCCGGAAAGACCACCGCCGACTGCGCGCCCAGCAGGAAGCAAAGGTCGTCCTTCATGTCCTCCGCGCCGACGATCGGGCGTCACCGCGAGGAGGATCCGCCCTGGTTTTCGCGCGCGCGAGGGTGCGATCAAGAGCGCGCGAGCCGAGCCGCTCAGGCCCCGAACCCACGCGTTCCCCACCCGTCTTGAGCGCACGAAAGCTCTCCGACCGGGCGAAGCGCTCCAGCAGTCGGGCGGCAATATCGATGGTGGCGTTCCTGATCGCGGTGCTCACGGGCGGCACTTTAGCAGGTCGCGCGGTCGGGCAACCCGGCCGGGTGTCGCGTCGTACTGTCGCGCGGTCGGCGTCATCCGCGCTCGGCCAGGAGTGGGGTCCGGTGGAACTGCTGCTCTTGGATCTTCGGCTTGATCGCCCTGCCCTTCGCGCTCGTGGTAATACTTCATCTGGCTGGCGCGGCGATCGCACTCCCCTTCCGAATCGGCGCTCCCCTTCAAGCTGGTCGGGTTGGTGCTCGGATTGGTGCTCGGAATCGTCGGGCTGGTCTTCGGCTGCTCTTCGGCGCCTTCTTCGGTCTCGGCCTCGGCGTGGTGGGGATCGCTGCGTCTCTCGCGATCCCACTGCTGCCGATCCTGGCCATCATCTTCCTCTGGCGCGCGCTCAGGCGGCGCCAGCCGACCCCGGGCGGCACCCAGCAGGGGATGTGGTGATCCCCCGCCTCAGCGGGTGATCACCACGCGCATCGTCTTCGCCAGTCTTCCTGCCGTAAGCCGCACGAAGTAGATCCCCGAAGGAACCGGGCTTCCGTGGTCGTCCTTTCCATCCCACTCCACGCGCGCGGGATCCGGCCGCGTAGTCCCCCGCCGCCGAATTTGCGCGCACCTCGCGACCGGCGTGCTCACCGCCGTGGGTGATCGCGCTCCCGACCAGCGTGGCCTTGCTCGCGTCGGTGTAGGCATCGAGCCGCACGTCGGTCGGATCTCAGTCTGGTGCAGGTCGCCGGTGTAGAAGTCGATCGCGATCGCGGGTGAGCGGCGCGTCGAAGCCAACCGCGAGGTCGAGCCGCCCGAGTTCGGATAGAGGTAGTTGGCGTAGAACTGGCGAGGTGCCACTGGGTCGTTCCGTCGGTCTGGATCGACCAGGCTCCAGCCGGCGCGGAGAAGGACGCCGTCAGCCCGCGCGAGGTCTGGGTCGCCGGCATGCCGTAGCCCGATAGCACGGCGGCTCGGCGGTATCGAAGTCGTACATCACGCTGGCCGCGCCGAGCGCGAAGTTCGCCTGGAGGGTGCGGTTGTTGTTCGCGGTGAAGGTGTAGTTCGGCGAGTTGCTCGACCGGCACGCCGCCCTCGGTCCAGTTGACGGCGTCGAAGCCGAAGCCGGCGTCGCGGTGATCAGACCGACGCCGCCGTTGTAGACGCCGTCGCCGTGCCGCCGCCCCACACCGGCCAGGGCGAGCGTCACCGCGCAGGCTGTGACGAAGTGCGCCACCAGGTTTCGATTGGCGGTGACGGTGAAGCTGTAGTTCGGCGACTGGCTCGTCACGTTGCTGTCTCTCGGTCCAGTTGGTGAAGTTCAACCCGCGAACGGCGTCGCGATCATCGCGGTGTTCCCCGGGCGAAGGTGCCCCGCCGGTCGTCTGCCGGAGCCGGCCGGCGATTCGCTCGTGCTGATCGTGAAGGTCTGCCCGTCGGCGGCGTAGAGCGAGAAGGCCGCGTCACGCGAGCGATTCGAGAACATGTGTGCGCCGGTGCTGTACTCGAAGTGCGTGTTGTTCCCGCCATTGCCGACCGAGATGCCCCAGAAGGGAAGCCCCGCGGTCGAGCCTTCGATTTGCACCCAGTACTTGGTATTGGCCGCCGCCTGAAACGGCGTGGTGAGCGTGTAGTGGTAGTCATACATCTGCGTGCCGCCGAAAACGCCGGCCGGCGCCCGCCTCGCGGTGCCGCCGACGTAGTACTTCGCGAGGAAGATGTCGCCATCGCCCGGGAGTCCGCAGTGCGGCTGCGAACCGCCATGATCGACTCATAGAAGGTGACGGTGAAGCCGAGGACGTTGCCGTAGCCGGTATAGAGGTACCCGCCAGTCGCCAGCACCTCGGTGACCGCGGTCAGGACCCGAGTTGGAAGCTGTCGTAGACGTAGTTGTCATAGTCGGTGCCGTCGGGCGGATACCACGACGACACGAGCACCTGTCCGCCCGGATCGGGCGTTTGTTCGAAGACCAGGCCGGCCTGAGCCCGAACCGACAACAGGATGAGCGAGAAAGTAGAGCGAAGGCGACGCGCTTCATGGGAGACCCCCTGCACGGTGGTGGCTGCCGGCCGGCCGGGTCCGGCGTACCACTCCAAGGGTCGCACGAGGGGCGTTCATGATACGAGATCGATCAAGAAGGCGCCTCTGGCTCGAGGGTCGGCTCCTCCGCGGCTACCGCTCGGACTGTAGGCGGACGATGCGGACTCGACGCGCGTCGGAGCCGCCGGTGAGTCGCCCGAGATAGAGACCGCTCGGGAGTCTGCGCTGGGCGTCGTCACGTCCGGGTCCCATTCGATCCACTCGACCGCGCCGGTGGCCACCTCTTCGTGGAGCCGGCGCAGTTCGCGACCGGTGAGGTCGAAGATCGAGAGCGTGACGTCCTGGCCAGCGGCCGCGACGAAGCGTAGCGAGGTCGCCCGCGTGAAGGGATTGGGGCTGGCCGAGGCGAGGGCCAGGCACGCGCTCGCAGGCGAAGACGGAACACTGCTCGGCACGCCGAAGGCGCGGATCACGCTTCGGCTCGGACTCACCGTCAGGTCCTCGCCGTGCCAGACCGCTCCGCCCGAGAGTCCCAAGTCGACCGCGCGATCGTCGCTCTCGTTGTCGGTCACCTGGTACACGGTGCCACCGCTCCACTGGTAGATCTCCCAGTCGTGGCCGTCGAACCCCTGCCAGTCCACGCGGCCGCTGTCGTCGATCTTTGGATACTGGTCGTGCGCGTCGTTGTCAGTGATCGCCGCTTGGTTTGAGCCGTCGGCGTTGGCGGCGCGGATCTCCCAATCGCCGGTGGCGTCGCGTTCCATCCAGACGACACGGCCGAGTGCGTTGATCTCGGGATACCAGTCGGGGAGCGAGTTGTTGCTGATGCGGGTGGCGATCCCACCGGTGGCGTTGGCGCTCCAGATCTCCGTATTGTTGTTGTCTTGCCAGGCGTGCCACACCACGCGGCCGGAGGAGTTGATCTTCGGGTACTCGTCCTCGATCGCGTTGTTCGAGAGATTCAGGATGGCGCCGCCGGTCGCGTCGGCGGAGAAGATCTCCCAATCGTTGCCGTCGTGACCGAACCAGACCACGCGACCGGCGGCGTTGATCTCCGGCCACACATCGTCGCGCGGCTGCCCGGAAGTAGCGCTGTTGTTCGTGACTTGCACGACGCCCGTGCCCTCGAAGCTGGAGGAGAAGATCTCGTAGTCCTGCCCGTCGAAGCGGTCCCAAACAATGCGACCGGAGGCGTTGATCTTGGGGTGCCAGTCGTCGGTCGTGTTGTTCGTGATCTGGTGCACCGCCCCGCCCGCGACCTCGCGCGTGAAGATCTCCCAGTCCTGCCCGTCGAAGCCCTGCCACACCACCTGACCCTGATCGTTCACCTCGGGCGCGAGGTCATCGCCCGTGTTGCTCGAGAGCGCGTTGCTGACATCACCGGAGAGGTACCAGATGTCGAAGTCGTGACCGTTCCACTGTGACCAGACGGCGCCGGCGGCGAAGCCGCGCGGGCTCCAGCAATCGCCGGTGGCCACGAAGGACAGCTCGAACGTCCCTGAGCCTAGCGGCACCGCTGGCGGTGCCGGTCCACCCAGCAGATGATCTCCTCCCGCTTCCGGCCAGCGATTGAAGTCGGTCACATAAGGCCACCAGCTGTTCCAACGGTTAAGCCCATCGTGATCATTCGCACCCGCCGCGTGCGGCAAGTGCTCGTACCACCACCGGAGGTAGTTGCGTTGGTAGTCCGCTCCGCCCCAGGTGTCGCGGTTGACCAGCGACGTCTGCCCGGTGAGGTTGGGGAAGTTGTTCGCCCAGTCGATCGCGGTCGAGGTGACGAAGTTCGGGTTGGCGTAGTCGTAATCGCTCGTGCCGTTCGGCGGGAAGTGCACGTCGCCGCAGGCGGCGTCGGGCGACTGCCCGATGTTGTGGGTAAAGCGCTCCCAATCGTGACGCGACTGCGTGATGTCCCACGTGCCGAAGGTGCGGGCCAGGATCGACTCGGTGCGATGACCGAAGCTGTGGATCTCCTCGCCCACGCCGCGCTCGTAGTTGAGCCCCATCATGACGAAGATCCTGGAGCAAGCCACGCGCGGCAGCTGCGGCGCGTTGCACCAGTAGCCGCCCTGACCGGCCATGCGCGACTCGTAGTAGCCGAAGTAGGGCGCGCCGTGCAGCACCACCTCGTCCAGCTCGCCGAAGTCGACCCGCCGCGCGAGATCGTAGTCGCGCGCCACCGCCTTGTAGTCGATGCCGTCGGGCGAGTGCCAGCCGCCGCCGTGGAGCCCCGAGAGGTACGACGTGTCGGTGTAGCGGAAGCCGTCGACCTTCAAGGGATAGGCATCGACGTACTCCGACTGTGTAAGGCGCGGCGCGTACCAGCCGTGGCTCGCACTCGCGAGGTCGTCCAAGTAGGTCTGCGTGAGCGGACCGGGATCATTCCAGCCGGCGTGTTGGTGCAGGCGCACGCCACCCTGCGACTCGAGGATGGGGTCGAAGCTCAGAAGCAGGGTGCGTGGGTAGGTCGCGCTTGGGTCGTCGGCGCGAACGGGTACGAATGTGAAGCAGAGCGCGGCGGCGCAGAGGCCCCCCACTGGCCAGAAACGAAGACGGCGGAGGAGCGCCGAGGTTGGCGAAACGGCACGCTGACTCATCGAGGCGACTCCTTCTCGCTCCGCCGGCGGTGTGTCTGGATTGCGCCGCAGCGATGGTAGCGCGCGCGGGACTCCCCGCTCAACGACGCCTTGCCCTCGAACGACGTGGTCTCGTACCATCGCTCGACGCACTTTCACCTCGGAGGAAGCACCGTGCGATTCCCCACCCTCGTCGCTCTTTTGTTGGTCGCCCCCTGCCTGGCCCAGGCGGCCGACCTGAACCAAGACGGCCGCGACGACGAAGCCACCGCCGGGCGAGTGCCAGTTTCGCGGACCGCCTCCACCAACGTCGCCATCGTCCAGACCGACGACACCCAGTCGATCACCGACTTCACCGTGCGCCTGAACACGCTCGGCTACTCGCCGACCTTGATCCCACCCACCTCGAACTTCGCGACCTTGAGCGGCTACGACCTGGTGGTGTTGCCGGTCTCGCACGCCAGCATCACCTGGTATGCGAACTTCGACGGGCTGAAGGACGACTACAAGTCGTTCGTGAACGGCGGCGGCTGCCTCTATGTCGGCCAGCCCAATCCGATGAACGCGCCCAACCTGATCAGCTGGCTCCCCTACACGCTGAAGCTCGACTTTCAATTCACCTTCACCACCTGCACGCGCGATCTACTCGATGCGTCGGCCTGCACGGTCCAAGGGTTGACGGGCGATGACACGCCTTGGCCGGCTGACACGGCGTTGGAGGTGGGACCGGAGTGGACGATCGTGGAGGAGTCGGCGGGCGTTCCGGGATTGCTGGTGGCCGACTACGGCGCGGGGCACATCAACGTGGACCTGGGTCACCCGTCGCCGCAGGTGGGCTGCCCGACCAGCGACGCCTGCTTCGCCAAGATGGTCGAGTGCTGCCTGGGCACGCCGCCGGTGCCGACGCGCGCCTCGACTTGGGGTGGTGTGAAGTCGCGCTACCGCTAGCCGCGCGCGATCAGGTCAGGATCTTCCCGCGCGCGAGCAGCGACTCGACCACGAGCAGCAAGAGCACCGCGATCAGAAGCGGCCGCCAGAGTTCGCGGCCGTAGCGCCCTTCCAAGAGTTCACGCGTGATGCGCTGGCCCGCGGCCAACACCTGCGCGCCGCGCCCGAAGAGCTTCCCCTCGAGATCCTTCGAGGCGACTGCGAGGTCGCCTTCCTTCGGGTCGAGATTGACCGCGAACGACGCGAGCCGCTTGCCGCTGGAGTCGACGAAGCGGTAGACGCCCGGGATGGTGGTCGGCTGAGATTTGAGGCGCGCGGTGCGATCGGCCGGGGTGACCGCGACATCGCTTCGCCCGCCGAACTGGTCGAGGCAGGTGACTTGGCCGGTGAATTGATCGAGCGGCAGACTCAACTCGAGCGCGCCTCCCACGAGTTGAGGTCCGAGATCTCCGTTGCCGCGCGCGGCGAGGTAGCCGACCGATTGGTGAAGCCAGGGCAGGAACGACGCGCTCGTGACGAAGTCGTTCCATTCGCCGTCCAGGCTAGAGGTGAAGACCATGAGGCCGTTCTCCTCGACCAACGCCGGGAGGCTGCCGCTCCAGTCGGCCAATACGCGCGCGCCGCTGCCGAGCCGGCACTCGACGATCTTGCGGAAGCGCGAAGACGAAAGATCCTGCCCAGGCCCGAGGCCGAAGCCGGAGAAGATCGGATGTCCAAGCACGGTGGGCCGGAAGCTGCGGAAGGTCCCCTGTCCCTCGTCTTGCAGAATGTTGAGCAGGCTGATGGTGGACAGCTTGCCCAGGATCTCGGTGTTGTAATAGCGAGGATCGACGCGACTCCCCATCGTGATCAGGATGCCGCCGCCGGCCGCGCGGAAGCGGCCGAGGTTCTCGACCGCCTGCTCCGATAGTCGCCCGACGTTCGCGATGATGACCACGTCGGCTTCGAAGCCGGTCGGGTCGGTCAGGATCTCAGGCCCGGCCACGCGCACGGAGAAGAGGTCCCCCTTGCCGGTCGGATCGAGCGCCGCCTTCAGGAAGAGATCCTCGTCGGCCACCAGACCGCCGGCCGCGCCGCTCGCCCCGGAGATGAGCAGTACCTTCTTGCTGCCGCTCTGCCCCGCCACCAGGTAGGCATGGTTGTCATATTCCAGGAGGTCGGAGCCGAGGCGCAGCTCGATCGCGCCGTCGGCGGGCAGGTGCGAGAGATTGATCGTGACCTCAGCCTGACCGAGGGGCGGCACGCTCACACTGGCGTCGCCTAACTCGCGGTTCGCGTCCGCCGCGTCGACCGCGAGGGCGCGGAGGAGTCGATCGGCCACCGGATCCTCGCCGTGATTCACGACCGTAGCGACCACCGTGCCTGCGCCGGAGCTGCCGGCGCCTGGCTCGAAGCGCACGCGGGCGAGCGTGAGGTTGGCCATGCGCCGATCCCGCACCGGCACGAGGTACACCTTCATTCCGTCGGGCAGCTCGACCGAACGCGGTGCGGCCGAATCCGCGCGGGCCTCGGCTGCGAGCGCCGCGACCAGCTGCGCGACCGGACTCGATCCCCTCGCTTGGCTGGCCCACTCCTCGAGGTCCTGCTGCTGGAAGTCGGAAATGACGAACAGCTCCTTGTTGAGCGTGTGCGCCGAGCGCAGCACGGGGAGGATTTGATCGAGGGCCGAGGCGAAGTCGGCGCGCCCCGCGGCGAGACTCGCCTTGTCCACCTCCTGGCGGATCGCGGTCGGATTGGCCAGCGGAGTCGGGAGCGGCACGGTCACTGGACGACCGACCAGCGCGAGGATCGCCTTGTCCTCGTCTCCCATCAGGTCGAGCACGTCATGCGCGCGGCGCTTGGCCAGCGCGAGGCAGGTCCCTTCTTCATCCCCGGGCCCGGCGCCGGCGCGACGGGGCGCGGCGTCGACCGGCAGATCGCCGCTCTGGCTCGGATCGGCGGCGTTCAGACTCCAGCTGTTGTCCAGGAGGATTGCGATGGTCGAGCTGCCGCGGGTCACCTTGCTCGCGCCCTGGATCGCGGGTCGAGCCATGGCCAGGGCGAAGAGCGCGAGGATCGCCACGCGCAGGGCGAGAAGAAGCCACTGACGAAGACGCACGCGACGCACGCGCTTGAGCGTGATCTCGCGCAGATACTCGACACTCGGAAACTGCACCTGCTGCGCCGGCCGACGGCTGAAGAGGTGAATCACGATCGGCAGCGCCGCGGCCAGGAGGCCGAAGAGGAAGGCGCCGTTCAGGAATGGAGGCATCCGTCTCCTCTAAGGCTCAGTGCAGCCGCTGGCGCTTCTCCAGGTAGCGGAGCAGCGCCAGGTCGTAGCTCGTGCGGGTCAGCACCCGCTCGTAGCTGATGTTGTTTTCCGCCGCGGCGCGCTTGTAGAAGTTGACGCGCTCCTCGATGCGGCGACGGTATTCCTTGGCCGCCTCCCACGGCAGCACGTTCAGCTTCTCGCCGGTCTCGAGGTCGACAAAGATTCCCTCGTCCTTGTACGGGAACTCCGCCTCGGCCGGATCCTGCAGGTGAAAGACCACCACCTCGTGTCGGCGGTGACGGAAGTGCTTGAGCGCCCGGACCACCTCCGAGTCGTTCTGATCCCAGAAGTCGCTCAGGATGATGACGAGCCCGCGGCGGTGGATGCGGTCCGCGAGGAAGTCGAGCGAGCGACCGATGCGGGTGCCGCGCGGCTCCTCTTCCTTCTGCTTGAGCGAACGCCGCGCCTCGAGCTCCAGCTCGCGGAAGAGAACGCGGAGGTGCGAACCGGTCGAACGCGCCGGCACCAGCTTGTGCACCCGATCGCTGAAGGTCAGGAGACCGACCGCGTCCTGCTGCTGGATCATGAGGTAGCCGAGCGCGGCGGCGAGCGAGATGGCGTAGCGCAACTTGGAGAGCGACGCCTCCGGTCCCTGGAAGAGCATCGAACTCGAGGTGTCGAGGAGCAGGTAGGCGCGGAGGTTGGTCTCCTCCTCGTACTCCTTGATGTAGTAGCGATCGCTCTTGGCGAAGAGTTTCCAGTCGACGAATCGGATGGGATCGCCCGGCATGTACTGGCGGTGCTCGGCGAATTCCACGCTGAAGCCGTGATAGGGCGACTTGTGGAGGCCGGTGAGGAAGCCCTCCGCCACCAAGCGCGCGATCAGGTCGAGCCGCTGCAGCTTTCCGACCACCGCCGGATCGAGGAATGGGCGGGAGTCGGTCTCGGACTTGTGCTGCGCGGCGCTCATCGACGCGATTGCTCCGCCTTCGGCTCAGGCAACGCCTCGAGCAACCGCCCGATCAGCTGCACCACCTGAATCCCCTCCGCCTCCGCGTTGAAGTTGGCGATCACGCGATGGCGGAGCACCGAGGGCGCCACCTGCCGCACGTCGTCGCACGAAGGGGTCGGACGCCCGTGGAGCACGGCGCGGGTCTTCGCGCCCAGGATCAGGTACTGCGAGGCGCGCGGACCGGCGCCCCACGAGACGTAGTCCCTCACGAAGTCGTAGCTCGAGTGGGCCGGCCGGGTCTGCCGCGCGAGCGAGACGGCGTAGGCCACCACGTGATCCGACACCGGCACGCGCCGGATGATCTTCTGCAGGCGGATGATCTCCTCGCCGTTCAAGACCCGCTTGACGTCCGCTTCGTACGACCCGGTGGTGGAGGTCACGATCGCCTGCTCCTCCACTTCGCTCGGATAGTCGACGAAGACGTTGAACATGAACCGATCGAGCTGCGCTTCGGGCAGCGGGTAGGTCCCCTCGAGTTCGATCGGGTTCTGAGTGGCGAGGACGAAGAAGGGGGCCTCGAGCTTGAGCGTCTGCCCCGCGGCGGTGACCGACTTCTCCTGCATCGCTTGGAGGAGCGCGGCCTGCGTCTTGGGCGGGGTACGGTTGATTTCGTCGGCCAAAACCAGGTTCGCGAAGATCGGCCCGCGGACGAACTTGAAGGCGCGCTTTCCGGTCGCGCGATCCTCTTCCAGGATCTCGGTGCCGGTGATGTCGCTCGGCATGAGGTCGGGCGTGAACTGGATACGGTTGTAGCCCAGGTCGAGCACGCGCGCGAGGGTCGAGATCAGGAGCGTCTTGGCCAGGCCGGGCACGCCGACCAGGAGGCAGTGGCCGTCGGCGAAGAGGGCGGTGAGCAGTTCATCCACCACCTTCTCCTGCCCCACGATCACCTTTCGCACCTCGGTCAGGATGCGTTCGCGCGCCTCCTTCAGCTGCTCGATGGTCTTGACGGCATCCTGCGGCGACATCTCCTGCGACATGGCAACTCTCCCGCGCGCCGTCGGGCGCAGCATCGGTACGTGAAGCGGAACGACGTGAGGCGAAAGCCTCCCTGGCTCCTGGAGCGGACGCGAAGACGGGGCCGGCGGCGCGCCCCCGACCCCGTCGCGCGGATTCAAACAGACAACGGTGTCCGCGTAAAGCCTCGGCTAGAACCGCACCACCGGCGAACGGTTCCTCCGACGCGCTTCGCGGCCATGCTGCGACGCGTCGATCGAGGCCTTGCCATCACCGGCCCGTCGGTGCGAGTCTCCCCGCCACCGTTACGGGATCGGGTCGGGAGCCTCGATTCCACCTGCTGAGCATTTCAAACGCCGGTGTCAATCGGACCATCGAGCCTGGAGGCCGGGTGACCCTACCCCCAGAGTCGGCCGATCCGGCCGCGAGCGCGCTGCCGCCGCGGCCGCGGGAGGTTCGCTTGTCGGCCGCCCTGCCGCGACGACCGACCGAGCCCGCGCCGTGGCAGAGGGTCTGGCGCGGGGCGGGTCTTCTGGCCGCGATTGGCCTCCTCCTCGCCTACTTCACCGTTCCCCGCGCCAGCAATCCGAGCAAGGAGTTCGCGCAGCTCGCACCACTGCCGGTCCGCGTCGATCCCGCGCGCACGCCGAATGGCGAGTTCGATGCGGCCTGGACCGCCGGGCTCTCCGCCTACGGCAAGGGGGACTATCGGAAGGCCGAGCGGTCGTTCCGCCGCGCGCTCGACATCCAGGCGGCACGCGCCGAGGTGTACCTCTACTTGGGTTCGAGCCTGCTGCTTCGCCACGAGGTGGAGAGCGCGGTCGAGGCGCTCTCGATGGCGGTCAGCCTGGCCGCGGCGCCTGAGTACTGGGAGGAGAGCCGCTGGCAGCTCGCGCAGGGCTTTCTCCTCGAGGGCAACCCCGACGCCGCCGTCTCGCTGCTGCGCGAGGTGGTGCGCGACGGTCGGCGCCACCAAGTCGACGCGAACGCGCAGCTCGAGAAGCTCACCCCTCTCCGCACGCGACGGAACTGAAGGCATCGCGTCCCACCCTGAAGGAGTCCTGTCGATGTTGGTTCGAACCTGCCCCTGGCCCGACCGCGCCGTCGCCCTGCTTCTTCCCCTGCTCTTCGCCTCTCCCGCGAAGTCAGAGGGGCTGAGCCTCGATGCCGACGTGATCCGCATGGCGCGGAAGCCGGCGGTGAGCCCCGACGGTCGCGAGATCGCCTTCTCGTATCAGGGTGACCTGTGGCTGGTCGCGAGCGAAGGGGGGGATGCACGCCGGCTGACCGCGAACGACGCGTACGAGAGCAACGCCTGCTGGTCTCCCGACGGCAAGTGGATCGCCTTCTCGTCCAACCGCGACGGCAGCGACGACGTCTACGCGATTCCGGTCCAGGGGGGCACGGTCAGGCGACTGACCTCTCACATCGAAGCCGACCAGCCGGTCGATTGGACCGCGGATTCGCGCGCCGTGCTCTTCGAGAGTCGGAGGCAGCTGCTCGATGGCCGCGAGCCGGGGCTTTGGATGGTCTCGCTCGACGGCGGCACGCCGATCGAGATCCTCACGACCGGCTGCGACCAGGCCCGCCTCGGGCCGGATGGACGAAGGCTCGCCTACGTGCGCGGCGACGGGACCTGGTGGCGCCGAGGCTACGCCGGAAACGGACGCAATCGCCTCTGGGTCTACGACGGGCCTTCCGAGCTGACGTCGACGCTCTGGAACGGCGCGGGTCCCGCCACAGACACCGACAGCACGAGCGCGACAGCCCCGGGGCTCGACGCCGGCGCGGCGGCGTGGCTCGGCGGAGTCCATCGTCCCCTGGCGGAGCCGGCCGATGAGCGCGGCAACCGTGAAGAGCCGAAGTGGCTGCCGGACGGGAAGCACATCCTCTATCTCAACGACACCAAGGGGACGGCGAATGTGAAGCTGCTCGACCTGGAGTCGGGAGAGCGACGTGCGTTGACCGACTATCACGGCGAGCGGCTGCGCTTCCCTTCCCTCTCGCGCGACGGTCGCGTGCTCGCGCTCGAGGTGGAAGACGAGATCCACGTGCTGCGCTTGCCCGCGAACGTCGCGGCGGGCACAGGACTCCCCCTCCAGCCGACGCCGCTCCGCGCTCAACTGCCGCTGGACGCGCGAAGCGCCGACCTCGAACGACTCGCCATTCAGGGAGGGGCGACCGAGATGGCCCTCTCCCCCGACGGCAAGCAGATCGCCTTCGTGGCCCAGGGGGAGATCTTCGCGATGCGCGCGAACGAGGAGGCGACCTTCGCCAACCGCCTCACGGCATCCGCGTCCCGCGATTGGCAGATCGCCTGGGCGGCCGACTCGAAGTCGCTCTATTTCGTCTCGGATCGCGACGGCAACGCCGAGATCTATCGGGTGCGCTCGGCCGATACGAAGGAAGAACGCCTCGCCCGCACCCTCGTCTTCGAGACCACGCGGATCACCAACGACCCACTGGAGGATGTGGATCCGCGGATCTCGCCCGACGGTCAGTGGATCGCGTTCCAGCACGGGCGCTGCGCCCTCGCACTGATGAAGCCGGATGGGAGCGGCCTCCACACCCTGGTCGACGGCTGGAGCGAACTCGATTTTCGGTGGTCGCCCGACAGCAAGTGGATCGCGTACACACGCGACGACGACGAGTACAACTCGGACCTTTGGGTGGTGCCGGCCGATGGGTCGCGCGCGCCGCTCAACGTGAGCATGCACCCCGATAACGACTCGGGCCCGGTCTGGTCGCCCGACGGCAAGATGCTCCTTTGGACCTCGCCGCGCCGCTTCTTCAATGAGGCCGACCTTTGGTACGTGCGCCTCCAGCAGTCGGACGAGGAAGTCTCGCGCCGCGATCGACTGGACAGCTTGTACAAGGATAAAACCGGGGCAAGCAGCGCGAGCGAGGAACTGGACGACTCGGCGAAGGCAGCGAAGAGCGAGGGAAAGAAGGGAAGCAAGGGACGCGGCAAGAAGGAAGGGAGCGACTCGACCAAGGTCGAGGTCAAAATCGACGCGCGTGATCTCTATCGGCGGGCGCACCGCCTCACCAGCTTCTCCGGGGAGGAATCGAACGCCCTCGTCTCCAAGGACGGCAAGGAGGTGGTGTTCGTCGCGACCGAGGACGGCAAGCGCGACCTCTGGAAGATCTCTTGGGACGGCACCGAGCCGACGCGCCTGACCAAGGACGGATCGAACCCGACCTCGCTGCAGTGGGACCACGACTACAAGCGGATCTTCTTCCTCAAGCAGGGAGGGGTGATCACCTCGATCCCGCTCGCCGGCGGCGAGACCAAGACCTACCCCTATGACGCCAAGATCGAGGTGGACCGCGCGGCGCAGCGCCGCTTCGTCTTCGCCGAGGCGTGGCGCGCGCTTCGCGACCAGTACTACGACCCCAACTTCCACGGCGCCGATTGGACGGGGCTCCTGCCTAAGTACACGCGCTGGGCGGAGGAGGCCTCGACCCATCGCGACTTCCAGGACGTGCTGCGTCTGATGCTGGGCGAACTCAACAGCTCGCACCTCGAGACCTGGGATGGCCCCAATGACACCCCGCCGGTTCCGATCGGCGTCGAGACCGGCGAACTCGGGGTGGTGCTCCGACCCGGCGGAGATGAGTTGGTGATCGCGCGGGTCGTGCCGCGCTCACCCGCCGATCGGGTCGAGAGCAAGCTCGAGGCGGGAGAGGCGCTCCTCTCGGTCGGAGGGACCAAGGTGACGCGCGCGGTGGACCTGGCGCAGCTCCTGGATCACACCGTCGATCAGCCGACCCTGCTCGAGGTGCGCGGCCGAAACGGCGCGGTGCGTCGAGTCGAGATTCGGCCCACCTCGCGCGACGCTCTCCGCGCCGCGCTCTATCTCGAGCAGATCGATCACCGTCGCGGCTACGTCACGCGCGCGGGGAGCGGGCGCGTCGGCTACCTCCACATCCAGGGGATGGGCGCGGGCAACATGGACGACTACGAGCGGGACCTCTATGCCGTCGCGCACGGCAAGGACGCGCTCATCATCGACGTGCGCGAGAACGGCGGCGGTTGGATCACCGATTTCCTCCTGGCCAGCCTGCTCGCTCCGGAACACGCGGTGACGCGGGCGCGCGGCAGCCAGCCCGCCTATCCGCAGGATCGCCGGTTGGTCTACGCCTGGAGCAAGCCGATCGTGGTGCTCTGCGACGAGAACAGCTTCTCCAACGCCGAGATCTTCGCGCAGGCGATCAAGACGCTGAAGCGGGGACCGATCGTCGGACAGGAGACCTACGGCGGGATTATCTCGACCGGGGGCACGACGCTGGGCGACGGCTCGTTCGTGCGCCTCCCCTTCCGCGGCTGGACCACGCTCGAGGACAATACCGACCTGGAAAATCGCGGCTGTCGCCCCGACGTCTCGATCGACAACAACCCGAACGATCTCTCCGCCGGACGCGATCGTCAGCTGGAGCGAGCGGTCAAGGAGGCGTTGCGCCAGATCGAGTAGCGATCAGCGCACGACCAACCAGATGCCGGAGAGGATGAGCCCTACCCCTAGGTACTGCGTGGTCGAGAGCCGCTCCGCGAAGAGGAACCAGCTCGCGGTGAGGATGACGAGATAGCCGCCCGAGACCATGATGGGATAGGCGGCCGAGATCTTGAATGACTTGAGCGCCCAAGAGTAGGCGAGCAGGTTCAGCCCGAAGAGACAGAGCGCCGTGAGGTAGATCGGGCTGAGAAACCCGGCCAGCTTTCCCCCCGTCGTCGCGCGGGACATCGAGTACTTGATCAGCACGTTGGCCGCCGCGTTCGAGAGGAGCGCGAAGACGAGCGCGGCGTGGGGTAGATAGCGATTCAAGCCGTGTCCTTTCCGCCTTCGGCCGCAGCCTACGGCTCGATCTCGCCGAAGAGAGGAAGCTGCACCGAGCCCAGGTCGAGGGCTCGCATCACTTCGTCGACCCAGGCATCCCGCGCCAGCGGATCGAGACGCAGCGGTTCGAGCGCGAAGTCCTCCACCAGCTCGGCGATCGTCTGATGAATGCGGAGCTGGAAACTGGAGTCGAGGTCGCGCACGCCGTCGAAGCTGGGTCGCTCGATCGGCGGCACCTGGAAGCAAGGAGCGCATAGGCCGAGGTCCAGGCGCGAACCAGCTCATCGTACGGGGTGACGCGGCCGCACTGCGCCACCAGGTAGGCGTAGTTGTCGAGCGCGCTCCGATCGCACACCACCACCTCGTGCCCGCGAGTCGACTCGATCTCGAGCGCGATTCGGGGTGTGCAGGATCCAGGCCTGGGCATCCAGGGTGGTCTCGCGATTGAGCGGCAGCGGACAGCGGCGCGCCACCTCCTTGACTAACTCCACGCGAACGTTCGCGCGCTTCCAGTCGAGCGGCGAGCTCGTAGGTGAGGGTGGTCTTCCCCACACCGTGGCTGCCGATGAAGGCGACCTTGCGGCAGCGCGCGTCCGTGGGCACGAGAGGCTGTGATACCATGGCCCCGCACGCTAGCACGACCCTGGGAATGCGGCAAAGCGCGCCGCGACGCGCGGTTCTCCGGCAAGGACAGGCATGACGCAGATCCGGATCGGTCCGGAGACCCACGAGCTTTCCGACCTCGATTGGCCCAACTGGGTGCGCGACGGACGCGTGCCGAAGGACGCCCTGGTCTGCTCCGCCTTTTGGACGCGTGGGCTCTGGCGGCGCGCCGAAACGATCGAGAGCTATCACCTCTTCCTGCCGGCGCGCCAGCCGGTGGCTCCCCTCGGTCAGCCGCAGCCGCCGCGTCATGGGCCGTTCCGGCTCTTTCGCGGACGCCCACCGGCCATGACCGAGATCCTGGTCGCGATCAACCTGCTGGTTGCGGCGATCCTCGTGTTCACCTGGCAGGCCGACTATTCGACGAACCTCTGGGCCTTCTCCGAGCAGATGCGCGGCTGGTTCCGAAACGGACTGGTCCCGATCCTCTTCGTCCCGCTCTTCCTCCACGCTTCGCCGATGCACCTGCTCTCGAACATGGTGGCGTTGATCGGCTCGGGCGCGGTGGTGGAGGAGTTCTACGGCCGCGGACGGCTGCTGCTCCTCTATCTCGGTGCGGGGATCGCGGGCGCGCTCCTCTCCTATCTGCGGGACAAGGCGGTGCTCTCAGTCGGCGCGTCGGGCGCGATCTTCGGGCTGTACGGCGTGGCGGCGATCTTCCTGGCTCGCTATCACCGTCGCTTCTCCGCACGGTTGCGTTGGAAGTCGGCGCGCGTCTACCTACCGTTTCTCGTGCTCATCGTCGCGCCCTCGATTTGGCAGGCCGATCTCTTGAGCCACCTCGGCGGGTTCCTGGGCGGCGCGCTTCTCGCGCTCTTCGTGCCGCCGCTCCTCGACCGATTGCCCGCGATCGAGCCGAGCGCCCCCGAGGTTGCACCAGAGGAAGGACGGTAGCGGCGCGATGCACCTGGGAAGCGATCGTCCTCGCTCGACCGAGCGCAGCCACTTCCGCTTCTGCCCGCGGTGCGGGCACGAGCTGTCACTGCTCGAAGTGGACGATCGCACGCGGGCGGTCTGTCCGCGCTGCGGCTTCGTGCACTATCGGAATCCGGTCGTCGGAGTGGCCGGCGTGGTCACCGAGCGATCGGTCCTTCGCCTGCTCGGTGAACACACCACGCGCTACGGTCTGGTCGATCCGGACTACTCCCCCGCGCTCGATCGAGAGCGCATTCTCCTCGCGCGTCGCGCCATCTCCTTCCGCGGTCGCTGGTGCATTCCCTGCGGCTACGTCGAATTCGACGAAGAGGTGCGGGAGGCGCTGGTCCGGGAGATGGCGGAGGAGACCGGGCTCGTCGTCCAGGTCGGTCGCGTGCTGGCGGTCGAGAGCAACTTCCACTTACCTGACGAGCAGAGCGTCGGGATCTGGTTCGAGGCGATCCCGACCGGCGGCCGCCTCCGGCCCGGCGATGACGTGGACGCCCTCGCCTTCGTCGATCCGGCCGGACCCACCCCGGACCTCGCCTTCCCCACCGATCGCCGTCTGCTCGAACGACTCGCCGCCTATCGCTGAGCCGCGAGGGGCGGCAGATCTTTCCCGCCCGCGCGAAGAAGCCTCAACAGTCACGCCCCCGCCGTCGATATCGATCAAGACGCGAACACGTGGAGACTCGATGGAGCAAACCCCGCACGACACCATCCTCCTGGTGGAGGATGACGACTCCCAGGCGCGCCTGATCGACGTGCTGCTAGTGGCCCTCGGGCTCGAGGTTCGCCGCTTCGCCAGCGCGGAAGAGCTATTCAAGGAACTGCCGAACCTCCCGCCGCCGCGCGTCGCCCTGGTCGACCTCGCCTTGCCCCAGATGAGCGGAATCGAGGTGATGAAGCGGCTGCTTCTCCACCCGGTGTGGGCGCGCGTGCCGGTGGTTGTGCTCACCGCCTACGCCACCGAGGAATGGATGCAGGAGGCGCGACGGCTGCGCGTGCAGCCGGAGGCGTTCCTGGGAAAGCCGGTCAGCGCGCGACTGCTTCAGACGACCCTAAGGCAGGTGATGGACTCGGACACGCCGCTGCTCAAGCTGCGCGAGGCAGAGCGCCGTCGCTGCGCGGTCGAGAACGAAAAGCGCCGCGCGGACGAGCTCAAGGAGCGCCAGCTGAATCAGATCGCGGTGGCCATCCGCGAAACGGAGGGGCTCCTGGCCCGCTGCCGCTCGAGCATGGCCGGGCAGCGTCAGATGGAGGCGGCGGCCCGCGCCCTACCCAAGCTGCAGGCCGAGGTGGATGACCGGAAGCGGGTGATCGCCGAGGCGATCATCTTCAACGAGAACACGCTGAGCGCGCTGCGCGAGCGCCGCACCGAGATCACCGAAGCGCGCCGCGAGGCGACGCGCCGTCACCTCGCGGACATGCGAGACGTGGAAGCCGAGGTCTCGCGCGCCCAGCAGCGCCTCGAAATCCTTCGCACAATGGACGAGGCGACCGGCACGAACGGCTAGCCCGCGCCGGCCCTCTGACTACATCACCTTGGCCGCGCGCTCGTTCACCACGTTCCAGTTGACGTTCTTGAAGAACGCCGCGAGGTAGTCGGGCTTCTTCGCGCCGTAGTCGATGAAGAAGGCGTGCTCCCAGCAGTCGAGCGCGAGCAGGATCTCCTGGTGCGCCGGCAGGCCGACGTGGTGCTCGTACATGATGTAGGAGTGCAGATTCTTGTCGACGCGGTTGAGGGTGAGGAGCACCCAGCCCGGAGTCGAGCCGGCGGCGCCCTTCATGTTCGCCTCCCAAGCGGCGTAGGAGCCGAAGTCGGACTCGATCTTCCCCTTGAGCGCCGCCGAGATCGTCCCGCGATTGGGCGCGAGGTTCTCGAAGTAGAGCTGGTGAAGATAGGTGCCGTTGAACGCCACCGCCTCGCGCCGCTTGAGCTCGGAGAACTCCCCGAAGGAGTAGTTGCTCTGGGCGGGGTCGGCGGTCTTGAGCTTCTCCTCGATCTCGTTCAGCTTGTTCACGTATCCCTGGTAGAGACCGAAGTGCGCCTTGAGCTGCGCCTCGCTCAAGCCGTCCACCGCCCCGATCAGGGCATCGAAGTTCCTCGCCTCGTGCTTCACCGGAAGACCTCCTTCACCTGCCGTCGTCGTCTGGGGCAATCCCCCCTGCGGGCCGCCGCGAGAGCCGGAACGCGGCCTCTCTGGCGATGCTCGAAACGGGGGAAGCTAGCACCCGGCCGCGCGGGGAGGCAATTCCGCTCGCGTGTTTCAGGCCGGCTCGGACCCGATCTCGACTAAGGAAGGCGACGGCGGGGCCCGATCCAGTAACGAGCGGCGGCCTGCCCCCGACCGGGACGGCCACAGGTCCCCGCCACGGCATAACCGGAGCACGGGTTCGGAATGAGCGACAACAAGGTCCAGGTCATGCTGCTGGAGGACGATGCGGTGCAGCTCAAGCTCTGCACGCAGATCCTCGAGAAGGGCGGCTTCGAGGTCACCTCCTGCGCCAGCGCTAGCGAGGTCCTGATGATGATCGACGCCCTCATCCCGCCCGACCTGATCCTGACCG
>JAXLXQ010000045.1:0-31661 GCA_046327845.1 Candidatus Eiseniibacteriota bacterium
TGGAGGAAGACCGGCTCGAGATGGCGCGCGATCTCCTCCGCGGTCCGGGCGCGAACAAGATCGCCCTGCCGAGCGACGCACTCGTCTCGGCGAGCTTGGACGGCAGCGATCCGGGGCGCGTGGTGGATGCCCGAAGGATCCCCGAAGAGCTGATGGGGGTCGATATCGGTCCCGCCACCCGCGCGCGCTTCGCCGCCATTCTCGAGGAAGCACGCACCGTGCTGTGGAACGGACCGATGGGGATCTTCGAGGTGCCTGCCTTCGCCGAGGGAACCCTCTCCGTCGCGCGAGCCCTGGCTGGCGCGACCCGAAAGGGCGCGACCACCATCGTCGGTGGGGGTGACTCGGCCGCCGCTATCGCGACCGCCGGGCTTGACGCCAGCGTCTCCCACGTCTCGACCGGCGGCGGCGCTTCGCTCGAGTTCCTCGAGGGGAAGGTGCTCCCCGGGGTCGCCGCTCTGGCGATCCGCGGCTAGGGGGGCGCGATGTCCACCCTCTGGATCGCGGGCAACTGGAAGATGAACAAGACGCGGGCCGAAGCTCGCGGGTTGATCGAGTCGATCGCCGGCGCGGCGGGCGATCTCCCGCCCGGCCGTAGGCTGCTGGTCTTTCCGTCCTTCCCGTCAATCGCCACCGTGGCGGAGTTAGCGGGTGACCGGGTCGAGGTCGGGGGCCAGAACTTTCACCCCGGTCGCGAGGGCGCCTTCACCGGCGAAGTGTCGGCGCGCCAACTCCTGGATGCAGGCGCGAGCTGGGTCCTGATCGGCCACTCGGAACGTCGTCACCTCTTCGGAGAGGGGGACGCGAGCCTCGCGGCCAAGCTGCGTTCGGCACTCGACCAGGGGCTCCGGCCGCTCTTCTGCATCGGAGAGACCCTGGCCGAACGCGAAGGAGGCGAGACCGAAGCGGTGCTAGCGAGGCAGCTGCGCCTCGGCCTCGCGCTGGTTGAGTCGACAGAGCGCGCGAGAGTCGTCGTGGCCTACGAACCAGTCTGGGCGATCGGGACCGGTCGCACCGCCACGCCGGATCAGGCGCAGTCAGCACACGCCTTCGCCCGCGGTGAGCTGGCTGCAGCCTGGGGCGGAGCCGGCCGGGCCGTTCCGCTCCTCTACGGCGGCAGCGTCACGCCGGCAACGGCCGCGGACCTGCTCCGCCAGACCGATGTCGATGGGGTGCTGGTCGGCGGTGCCAGCCTTGACGCCGCCTCGTTCCTCGCGATCGCGCGAGCAGAGACCTGAAAGGACCTTGACCCTTCGCGGGACGATCGCTAGATTCCCGCTTTGCGCTTCGGGCGCGGGAGGAGCAGCTTCGCATGTTCACGTTTTTCGTGGTCATCCACCTGCTGGTCAGCTTCTGTTTGATCGGCGTGGTGCTGATGCAGTCGGGGAAGGGGAGCGGTCTGGCCGGCGCGTTCGGCACCGGCGGCAACGCCACCGTCTTCGGCGGACGCGGGGCGGTCGACTTCCTGGGGAAGGCGACCTGGATCTTGGGTGGCGCCTTCATGGTGACCAGCATGACCCTGGCGATTCTCTCCGGCGCCAATCGCTCGACGACCGGAACGAGCCTGATCAAGCGTCAGGCGACCGCTCCGGCGGTACCGGGCCCGAACGGCGGTACTGGCCCCAGTAGCGGTACTGCTCCGAGCAGCGAGACCCCTGCTCCCACCGGCGCGCCTTCGGGCGAAGCTCCGGCGGGTGAGACCCCGAGCTCGTCGACTCCCTCGTCGACGCCGGCTGGGG
Source organism: Candidatus Eiseniibacteriota bacterium (assembly GCA_046327845.1). Lineage (GTDB taxonomy): Bacteria > Eisenbacteria > RBG-16-71-46 > CAIMUX01 > CAIMUX01 > JADJQY01. The sequence goes on from JAXLXQ010000045.1 coordinate 1,740, forward strand.
GTGCTCCGAGCGGCGGAGGTCAGTAGGCCCACGAGCCTGGCCCTCGACGAAGGGCCTCAGAATCCCGTGCCGGGATGGTGGAACTTGGTAGACACGCACGTTTGAGGGGCGTGTGGGGCAACCCGTGCGGGTTCAAATCCCGCTCCCGGCACCATCTCTCTTCGCTTGAGTTCTCTCCGCCTCAAACCGCGCCCGACGGCCCGCCCTGTCACGCCATCCCCACCGAGTCGATCAACCGTCCCCCGCGTGTGCCTCGCTCTTTCGAGCTTCGATCGTCCCGCGGAAGAAGTCCCGATTGAGGATCGAGATGTTCCACATCTTGATTTCCTTCGGGCAGGCGGCCTCGCACTCGCCGTGATTGGTGCACCCACCGAAGCCCTCGCGGTCCATCTGCTCGACCATCGCTTGAGCGCGGCGGAGGCGTTCCGGCTGACCCTGCGGTAGCCATCCGAGGTGGGAGACCTTGGCCCCGACGAAGAGCATGGCGCTGGCGTTGGGGCAGGCGGCGACGCAGGCCCCGCAACCGATGCAAGCGGCCGCGTCCATGGCCAGGTCCGCGACCTCCTTCCCGATCGGCAGAGCGTTCGCGTCCTGCGCACTCCCCGCGTTCACGCTGACGAAGCCGCCGGCCTGGATGACTCGATCGAAGGCGGAGCGATCGACCATGAGATCGCGGAGTACCGGGAAGGCCCGCGCGCGCCATGGCTCGATCACGATGGTCTGCCCGTCGTGGAAGCGCCGCATGTGCAGCTGACAGGTGGTGACCCCGGAGTCGGGCCCGTGCGGCTCGCCATTGATCATGAGCGAGCAGGCGCCGCAGATTCCTTCGCGGCAGTCGTGGTCGAAGACGATCGGCTCCTGTCCGGCGGACTCGAGCTTCTCGTTGACCTGATCCAGCATCTCGAGGAAGGAGCTATCGGGACTGACCGACTCGGCCACCACCTCTTGGAAGGCACCCCGCGCGCGCGTGTTCGCTTGGCGCCAGACACGAAGGGTGAGGCGCATCGATCCTTTTTCGGGCTCGCTCATTTGTAACTCCGCTGGCTCGGTTTGACGTGTTCGAAGGAGAGCGGCTCCCGGTGCTCGACCGGCGCGGCATCGACCCCTTGCCACTCCCACACCGTCACGTGGCTGAACTGCGCGTCGTTGCGCTTGGCCTCGCCGTCCTCGGTTTGAAACTCCTCGCGGAAGTGGCCGCCGCACGACTCGGCACGCACCAGGGCGTCGCGGGTGATGAGCTCGCCGAACTCGAGGAGGTCGGCAACGCGTCCCGCCTTTTCCAAGCTCTGGTTCACCGTTTCGTTCGGCCCGCGCACCGCCACGTTCTGCCAGAACTCGCGGCGCAGTTCGGGGACGCGCGCCAGGGCGCGTTTGAGGTTTGCATCGTTGCGGCTCATGCCGACGTTGTCCCACATCAAGCGCCCGAGCTCGCGGTGGAAGGAGTCCACCGTGCGCTTGCCGTTGATCGAGAGGAGGCGGGTGGTTCGTTCCTTCACCTCGGCCTCGACCCGCGCGAACTCAGGGTGTGAGGTCTCGACCTTGGCCAGCTTGTTCGAGGCGAGAAAGTGACCGATGGTGAATGGGATGACGAAGTAGCCGTCGGCCAAGCCTTGCATCAATGCGCTCGCGCCCAGCCGATTCGCGCCGTGATCGGAGAAGTTGGCCTCTCCCAGCACGTGGAGCCCGGGAATCGTGCTCATCAGGTTGTAGTCCACCCAAAGCCCGCCCATCGTGTAGTGCGGCGCGGGGAAGATGCGCATCGGAACCCGATAGGGATTCTCGCCCGTGATCTGCTCGTACATCTGAAAGAGGTTGCCGTAGCGATCGGCCACGCCTTGCTCGCCCAGACGTTGGATCGCGTCGCGGAAGTCGAGAAAGACGCCCAGGCCGGTCCCGCCGACGCCGAAGCCGGCATCGCAACGTTCCTTCGCGGCGCGCGAGGCGACGTCGCGCGGCACCAAGTTGCCGAAGGCGGGATAGCGTCGTTCGAGGTAGTAGTCACGCTCCGCCTCCGGGATCTGCTCCGCGCTCCGCTTGTCTCCCTGCTGCTTCGGCACCCAGATGCGTCCGTCGTTGCGGAGCGACTCGCTCATCAAGGTCAGCTTGGATTGATGCTCGCCGGCGACCGGAATGCAGGTGGGGTGAATCTGAGTGAAGCAAGGATTGGCGAACCCGGCCCCGCGGCGATAGGCCCGCCAGATTGAGGTGACGTTGCATCCCTTGGCGTTGGTCGAGAGGAAGTAGACGTTGCTGTAGCCGCCGGTCGCCAACACCACCGCGTCGGCCGCGTGCGACTCCACCTTGCCGTTCACCAGGTCACGCACCACGATCCCACGGGCGAAACCGTCGATCACCACCAGGTCGAGCATCTCGGTGCGCGGGTGCATCTCGACGTTGCCGAGGCCGATCTGGCGCGCGAGCGACTGGTAGGCGCCGAGCAGCAGCTGCTGTCCGGTCTGCCCGCGCGCGTAGAAGGTGCGGGACACCTGCGCGCCGCCGAACGATCGGTTCGCCAGCAGTCCGCCGTACTCGCGAGCGAAGGGGACGCCCTGCGCCACGCAGTGGTCGATGATCTTGACCGAGTTTTCCGCCAGTCGATAGACGTTGGCCTCGCGGGCGCGGTAGTCGCCCCCCTTCACCGTGTCGTAGAAGAGGCGCCAAATGCTGTCGCCGTCGTTCTGGTAGTTCTTGGCGGCGTTGATGCCGCCCTGCGCGGCGATCGAATGAGCGCGGCGGGGCGAGTCCTGGAAGCAGAAGCTCTTGACCTTGTACCCGAGTTCGGCGAGCGAGGCGGAGGCAGCGCCGCCGGCCAAGCCGGTCCCGACCACGATGACCGAGAACTTCCGCTTGTTCGCCGGGTTGACCAGCTTCATCTCGAAGCGATGGCGCTCCCACTTCGTTTCGATCGGACCGCTCGGGATCTTGGCGTCTAAGTTCATGCGGTCCTCCTAGAGGTGGATCATTCCGAAGAGCACGCCGAGCGGCACCGAAGCGAAGCCCAGCGCCACGACCAACGCGAGGAGGGTACCGATCTGCTCGACCCGCGCGAGGTGTTCCGGGTGACTCACGCCAAGCGTCCGGCACGCGCTCAGGATGCCGTGTCGGAGGTGGAAGAAGAGCGGCACCATCGCCAGGCAGTAGATCGCCGTGATCACCGGATGCGAGAAACTCCGCGCCACGTTGCCGAAGACGTCGCCGTGGCGAAAGAGGTCCGAGTGGGCGCGCCCCGCGGTCAGGTGGAGAATGTGATAAACCACGTAGGCGAAGAGCGAAAGTCCCCCCAGCACCATGGTGCGGGCGGCCAAGGTCGTCTTCATCGTGCGCTGCGCGGCATACCGCTGCGGACGCGCTGCTCGGTTGAGCGCCGCCAATCGGAGCGTCGTCACCACGTGCAGCACGACCGCCGCGATTAGGGTGAGCCGCGCGGCCCAGAGGATCGCCATCTCTTTCCGCAGGAGTTCTCCGTACTGCGTGAGCTTTGCCTTTTCGTGCAGGTCGCCCGGCCCTTCCCACGCCTGAAGATTGCCGATCATGTGCACGCAGACGAAGCCCACCAGAAGCGCGCCGGTCACGCCGACCACGATCTTCTTGCCGATCGTGCTCTGGTAGAAGCCGAAGGTTCCGCTCATGTGCTCCTTCCTAAAGTTCGAAGCCAGCGGTTGGAAAACGCGACATCCTAGCCTCAGCCCGCGCGCGCTTCCTAGTCGCGAGGCGAAAAAGGGGACCGCTCGAACCGAGGGGTTAGCGCCGCTGCTCTTGGCGTTCGCCTCGGCTAATGCTCGACATCCCTGGCGACGAGAAACCGGCGCGTGGCGAGCGGCCGTTTGCTAGGCTCCAGTCCCGATGCCTGACGCCACACCGGAGATCCTGGGCCGTCCGCCCACCGCGCCAGCGTCGCGGGCGACGCGCCCGCGCCCGGCGGCGCTCGATCGCATTGGGGTGCGCATCTTCGCGAGCCTCGTACTCCTGACCGCCCTGCTCCTGGTGGGGCTCTCACTCCTGATCGAGCGGGAAGCGCGTCGCGCCCTCGAGACCGAGCTCGACCTCCGTCTCCGTGCGGTCGGGGCATCCGCGGTCAGCCTGGTCGGTCCCGCGCTCGTTCCAGGGCTCCTCTCGCTGACCCCGGCGCAGGAGAACTTCCGTCTTTACCAGGAACGACGGCAGATCCTGACCCAGCTGCGCGACCGCACCGGGGTTCGCCGCATCTTCCTCGCCGATCCCGGCGGTCGCTCCTATGTCGACACCGACACGCGCATCACGATCGGCGTCCCCTTGCCGCAGCTCCGCACCGATCGAACCGAGGTCGCACGGGTGTTGGGGGGAGACGCCGCGAGTGGGGCGCTCTTCACCGACGATGCGGGGCAGTACCGCAAGACCGGCTACGTGCCGGTGGAGGTGGGGGGGAAGGTCGTTGCCCTGGTCGGGGTGGAGGCGGATGCGCGCTTTCTCGATGCGGTGCGTGCCCTCCGTCGCCGCATTCTCTTGGCCGGGGCTGGTGCCATCGGGGTCGCGTTCCTGCTCGCGGCGGCGGTGGCGCGCGGTCTGACGCGGCCCCTCGATCGTCTGATGGTCTGGGCCGCGAGTCTGGGAAGCGGAGATCTCGCCTCGCCCGCGCCGCACGCCGGACGGGGGGAGATCGGCGTCCTCGCCCGCACGCTCGACCAGATGCGGGTCGAGATCGAAGCGCGCGATCGTGAACAGCGCGCGATGGTGGCGGGCGTCGCGCACGAGATTCGAAATCCGTTGAGCGGCATCCGCCTCTACACCGAGTTGCTGCAGAACGACCGCAGCCTCGGCGAAGACCAGCGACGCCGCCTCGACAAGATCTTGAAGGAGCTCGACCACCTGGGCGCAGTGGTGGAGCAGTTCCTCCTCTACGCGCGGCCGGCGGAGCCGATGCGCCAGGCGATCGATCTTCGCGCCTTCGCCGCGGAGATGGCCGAATGGTTGAGGCCGCAGGCCGCGCTGCGCGAGGTACGTCTGTCGTTGCACTGCGCGGAAGCACCGGTTGCGCTGGCTGACCCCACCCACCTCCGGCAGGTGGGACACAACCTCCTCCGCAATGCGATCGAGGCCAGCCCGACCGGCGGGGAAGTTCGACTCGAGTGTCGCGCCGAGGGGGCCGACTCGACCTTCGTGGTCGAGGACGACGGCCCCGGCCTCGCGCCGGAGGCGGCCGCGCGTCTCTTCGAACCCTTCTTCACCACGAAGACTGCCGGTGCGGGGTTGGGCCTGGCCATCGTGCAGCGGCTGGTGTTGCTCAATCATGGTCGGGTCACGGTCTCCACCGGAACGCGCGGCGGCGCGCGCTTCGAGGTGGCGCTTCCGTCAAAGTGACGAGAGGAGTGGTCGTGCATCGAGTGCTCGTGGTCGAGGATCAAGAAACCCTGCGCCAGGGAATTCTCGAGGTGCTGAGCGACCTGCCACTCCGACTGGAGGGTGTGGCGAGCGCCGCGCTGGCGCGCCAACATCTAACCTCCGACGCCTACGCCATCGTGCTGACCGACCTCCGACTGGAATCGCCCGAAGCGGGGCTGGATTTGGTGCGGGAGATCGCCGGGCGTTCCCCCCGCACCGAGGTCATGCTCATGACCGCGTTCGCCACGGTCGAGGTGGCGGTCGAGGCGATGAAGGCCGGCGCCTTCGACTTTCTGGTCAAGCCCTTCTCGATGGAACAGCTCCGGCAGAAGTTCACGCGCCTGATCGCGCTCCTCGACGCGCGCGCTTCGCTCGATCGAGAGCGCGAGCGCAACGAACTCCTGCGCGATGAGATCATGCAAAGCTGGGGCGGGGGCGAGCTGATCGGCCAGAGCCCAGGCATGCTCTCGCTCTTTCGCCAGATCGAGAAGGTCGCCGACTCGAACAGCTCCGTTCTGATCCTCGGTGAGAGCGGCACCGGGAAGGAACTGGTGGCGCGCGCGCTGCACGAGCGGAGCGTACGTCGCGACCGGCCGTTCGTGCGGGTCCACTGCGGTGCGCTCGCCGAAGGGGTTTTGGAGAGCGAGCTCTTCGGGCACGAGAAGGGGGCGTTCACCGGCGCGGTGCGCCAGCATCGCGGTCGCTTCGAGCTGGCGGACGGAGGCACCATCCTGCTGGACGAGATCGGCGAGGTTTCGCCAGCGGTGCAGGTCAAGCTTCTGCGCGTGCTGCAGGAGCGCCAGCTCGAGCGGGTCGGCGGCGAGGAGCCGATCACGGTCGATGTGCGCGTGATCGCCGCGACCCATCGCGATCTCGAGGTGATGGTGAAGGTCGGGCGCTTCCGACAGGACCTCTACTATCGACTCTTCGTGATCCCGCTCCGCCTACCGCCGCTTCGGGAGCGAGCGGAGGACATCCCACTTCTCGCGCAACACTTCAGCGCTTCGTCTAGCCAGGGAGCGGGGGCGGCCGCCGGTCACGATCGAGGCCGAGGCACTGAACTTGCTCGGTCGCTATCACTGGCCCGGCAACGTGCGCGAGCTCGAGAACGTGATCGAGCGCGCGCTAGTGCTGGCGGATGGAGATCGGATCACCGCGCGGGATCTGCCGTTCGAACAGGCGGCGGCGCTCGAGGTGCCACTGCCGGCGGGGCACCCGCCTTGCGCGAGGTCGTGGAACAGGTGGAGAGGCAGTTGATTGAGCGCGCGCTCCGGAGCGCGCGGGGGAACAAGTCGGAAGCGGCTCGCCTCCTCGATCTGAAGGCGAGCGTCCTCTACTACAAGCTGGAGAAGTACGGTCTGATCGACCGCATCGAGGAATGAGCCAGGGCAGATCCCAAGCGCGCCGCACCTCCCTCGCCCTCGCGGTGGGTATCGGATTTCTGATGCTGTTTCCGCCGGTCGCGCGCGCTGGGGCGATCGAAGAGGCAAGTCAGTGTCTGGAGGCGCAGGCTCGCGCGGAGGCGGAGCGAGATCGCTCGCTCACCGCGGCCGACAGCTTGGGGGCGCGCATCGCCGACGCCGGCGACGGGGTTCCCTCCTCGCTCCTCCGCGAGGCGGAGGCGATGCAGCGACGCGCCATGGACCGGGAGCTCGATCTCTTGGTGCAAAAGGACCGCTGCCGCAAGCTCGCGACCAGCGCGGTCGCCGAACTCGATCGTAGGATCGAGAGGCTCGAGGCCGGGGTCGAACTGCGCGGCGCCGCCGCCGGCGCTATGGGGGAGCTTCTGGAGGCGAAGCGCCTCCGTGCCGGCTTCGCGGCCGCGCTCGAGTCGCCGCCTCTCTTGAGCTACGCCGATCTGGAGCCGGATTCAAGCGATACGCAGGAGACGCTCGCGGCGAAACTCCAGTACTATCGCGACGTCAGCGACTACCTCCGGGGGGTCGGCCAGCGGCTGACTCGGCGGGTCTCGGAACTCGAGTCCGAACGGCGCGTGCTCGAGGAGACCAGTCGATTCCTGCGCGATCTCTCGTTCCTGGACGAGGGGGGGCGGGTCTCCGCCGATGGCTCGGTCCGCCTGCGCGGTGGCGCTGGCGGAGGCGATTCGCCCGGTGGAGGTCAGGAGCGTCCCAGCCTCGAGTTTCCGACCGACGGCCGTTCGGCGAGCTTGGAATTCGCACTGCGCGCGACCCCGACCTCGTCCGAGGAGTCGGAGAGGATCGAGGTGCTCCTCACCCGTTACCAGCGGGAGATCGAGCGCGAACTTGGACGCATCGCGGAGAGGACCCAACGGATTGAGGCCCGCATTCTCCCTGGCTCGATTGCTCCGCGCTGAACTTCACTGTGTCACCTGGGGTCTGCTGCTGGCATTGAGTTCCGCCGGCCGGGCCCAGGCTGACTGGCGCACGGCCGGTCGCGTCCAGAGTTCCTACGGCGGCGACAGCAACGTCGATGAGGCGCTGGACGCCAGGGCGCGTCAGGCGGACCAGTTCTTCCGCATTCTGGGCGAAGCTGAGTTGGAGCGTGATCGGTTGCCGCTCGGCGCACGCGCGTCGCTCGGGCTACGCGGATTTCGCGAGGACTACCGGGAGCTCTCGCGGGAAAAGCGCGCCCAGGGGGAGGCTCGACTCTCCCTTCTCGTGCCCCTCACGCGGCGCGGTTCATCGCTTCGCCTCGAGGCCGCGGGGGCAGCGCGCAGTTATCCCGCCGTCCCTGACTCCGCCTCGCGCGACTACGATCGGAAGTGGCTGAGCCTGCAGGGAGAGGCGCCGCTCGGGCCGAGCGGTGTGCTCCGCACCTCGCTCCGCCTCTTCGCGCTCGACTTTCATCGGACGCCCCGGCCCGACCAGTGGGGGAGTGGATTCGATCTGACCTACGAACATCCGCTGCGCGGTCGACTAGTCGGCCAGATTGGCTTCGAGCTGGCCGGCACGCGGCACGGCACGCCATCCGTGCAATGGGGCGATCCCGATCAAGGCAGGACCGTGGTGGTGGGGCCGCCGGATCAGCGTGACACCGTGCGCCACATCCACGTCGGCGTGCGCTGGATGCGTAGAGCGCTCGTGCGCCTGCAGTACGGCTTTCGCACGCAATCGTCGAACTCGCTGGGCTCCTCGTTTCATCGCCACGAGGTTCGCTGGCTCGGGGCACTGCCCGTCCCGTTCCGCCTCACGCTCGAGACCTACGGCAACGTCGAGCACACCGACTACACCGACTCACACCTCGAGGAGGTGTACATCTTCCGGGGCGGCGAGGAGGTCGAGGCGCGCGACGACAACAACCAGGTTGCCCTCGGGGCCACGCGGCCGCTCTTCGGCGACGTCTCGGTCGAGCTCCGCCACGCCTGGTATCGAAACGAGTCGCTGCTGCTCGAGACCTACTACACGAAGCGGGTCTGGTCGCTCGCTCTGGGCTGGAACGCCGGGCGATCCTCAGTTTTCTGAGGCGAGTCCTCAGAAATCCGCCGGAAATTCGCGACCTCCGTCACGATCCTCAGCCGATGCCGCGCGTCGTGATCAGCCGAAGCCGCAGTGAAGCAGCTGCTTCGCATTTCGATCGATCACGGCTGGCCGTTTGGCACGCGACTCGCCTCTGTGCACCACGGTGAACCAATGAAAGCTCCGAACCTCACAACCTCGATCAGCGCGACGACGCTCCTGGGCATGGCGCTCCTCCTCTCGGCCTGCGGGTCGGATCGAGGGGTCGCCCCCGAGTCGGATGCATTTTCGGAGCTTCGCTTCCACGAGGTGGAGGGCGCGGCCGGCGGCGATTTCCAGGATCTCTCGATCGACGCAGCCGGGCAGATGGTTCTCACGGTCGGTAGGGGGGATGGGCAGTCCGTGCGGGGCCTCCTGGCGGGCGAGAAGCTGGAGACGCTCGCTCGTCTTATCAACGCCCTTCCCCCCGACTCTTACGCTCCGGCCGCCGGTTGCACCGCGAGCTTCTTCCTCTCGGTGCGGACGGCGGACGGCGAGCGGAACTTCGCCTCCGGCGCGTGCGATGCGGCCGCGCCCGAGGCGTTGACCCTGCTCCGCGCGCACCTCACCTCGGTGGTGACCGAGGTGCGCGAACCGCGCGTGCAGCCGGTCGCCTATCGCGTGATCCTCTCCGGCAAGCAGAGTTCGATCCGCGGCGCCGAACGCGATGTGATCCGAAGCCAGGATCAGCTGATCGCGTTGCTCGGTCGCCACTCCAGTCGTGGCAATGTGGCGGTGCCTCGCGTCGACTTCGGACGCGAGATGGTGATCGCGGAGTTTTTGGGCGATCGCACCGGCCAGGACGCCAGCCTCTCGGTGCTCGGGATCGAGCAGACCGAGGACGGCTGGCTGCGCGTGCGTTGGAACGAGAGTTCGAAGGGGGCGGAGTGCGGGGACCCTGTGACGGTCCAGCCCTTCGTTCTCGTGGCCATTCCGCGACAGGCGGGGGACCTGCTCTTTTCGACGGAGCACGTGGTCCTGGCCTGTCGCTAGTACGGATTCGACGAAGGAGAGCGGGGGTAAAGAGGTCGCTTGGTGTGGACGCGACCCTCCTCACGAGGAGAGACCCCCTTCGAGGACACACTCTGCAATTTGACCCTCGCTCTCCTCGGATTTCAGTGGTGGCGCCACACGGCCGCCAAAACGGTACGGCTGGAAGGGTGGTCGGACGACGGAATCGGCGCTTCGCGAGCACTAGAGCGACGAGGAACTCGGCCCACTCACTGACTTGCACAATCAGAACCTTCCGGCCAAACCCTGTCCCCCGAGAGTCGCGGCGCGACGGCATGAGCGGTACGTCGAGGCTCAAGTAGCGAAAGGGAGCCAGCGGGCTCCAGTGGAATGTCACAAGAGGAGGATGGTGACAATGAAGAAAGCCTTGATCGCTTTCGTGTGCCTCGCGCTCTCCAGCGCCGTGGCCATGGCGGATGTTCCTGATCCGGCGCAGTGTTCGGTGACGCCGTCGGACGCGCTGAATGGCGTGATCTGCTGCCCGAACATTCCGTCGGCTCTACCGAGTCGATCAACACGATCACCGTGAAGAACCAGAACGGCAACGCGATCGCGAACGCGTCGGTCGTGGTTCTGCTCACGGCGAGCAACCCGACCTGTCCGGCGGCCGTTGACCGCCACGACCAACGCGTCGGGCGTTGCCACGATCACGATTGCGGCTTCGGCCGCACCAAGGCAGTTCCGAGCGCGTGCGGTTAAGGCCAACGGCGTGACGATCCGTACCTAGTGAACGCGAAGAGCCCGACTATGACGGTGTGGGTGGCAACGGCATGCGGCCCTTCCGGACCTGATCGCCTTTGCCAACGAGTTCAACGGCATCACCGCTCCGGGTTGCCATGACTACACCAACGATGGGGCGACGGCTCTTGCGGACCTGATCCCCTTCGGCTCGGCCTTCTCGGCCGCTCGTCACTGCCCTTGATTTGATCTGAACGGGAGCTTGATCGAGTTCTCCGAGCCCGACGCTGGGGGACAAAGACGCGAGGGACTTCCAGTCCCTCGCGTTTCATCTTGCCCCTAAGGATGGCCCGGCCTACCCTGACTTCACCTCTTCGGAGTTCCCCCCAACGCCGATTGATGGCGCTCCGTTCGGGCGCCTGGTTCGTACGCGAGAGAGGGGGAGACTATGCCACGCCCAGCTCCGTTCGTGACCGCGGCCCTCGCCGTCGTCGTCGCGGTCTGCTTACTCGACAGCAGGGACGCGGTCGCAGATGGTGGCGAACCGGTCGCGACCATCGTGCCTTCCGACGCACTGAACGGCGTCATCTGCTGCCCCAACCTGCCGACTCCCCTGGCCGAGCTGGGTCAATACGATCACGCGAAGAACGAACAGGGAAACGCGCTGTCCAACGTAAGCGTCGTGGTGCTCCTCACCGCGTCCAACCCGACCTGCCCGGCCGCGGTCCTGGAGTGGAGCAACCACGGCGGTGGGGCTGACCCTCACCATCGCCGCCTCCGGCTGCAGGAACCATCAGCCAGCGCCGCGGTGGTGAAGGCGAACGGGGTCGCCGGTCCGGACGTACGTCAACTGCAAGAGCCCGGACATGACGGCAGCGGCGGCAACGGCGCGGTCGCGCTGCCCGATCCGGATCGCGTTCGCGAACGAGTTCAACGGGTCACCCCGGCGGGACAAGTCACGACTACACCAACGACGGCGTGACGGGGCTGTCGGACTTGATCCCGTTCGGCTCGGCCTTCTCTCTCGCTCGGCACTGTCCGTAGGCCGCGAGCCGCGCGGCAACGCAGCGCGCAGTTATCCACATCCAAAGGCGCTCCTTGACCCTCGCGCGCCGCGTGACGTACCTTGCCGCCACGCATTGAGTCACCGCTTCGAGGAAGGAGCACGCGTGGAGCCTGCCCCGATCCCGCCCGATGGGGATCTCGCGAAGCGGCCGCGGTCATCCCGTGCGCCTCGAATCCTCGATAGGGCCACTCGATCTACTCCTTCACCTGATCAAGAAGGACCGGATCGAGATTGGGGACATCTCGGTCTCGCGCATCACGAGGCAGTACCCTCGAGTACATCTCGACCTGCGATGAACATCGAGGTGGCGGGCGACTTCCTCGTGATGGCCGCGACCTTGATGCGCATGAAGAGCCAGATGCTGCTGCCGCGTCCATCGTTCCTGGTGGAAGAAGGGGACGAGGACGCGCCCTCACCCGCGAGGATCTGATCCAGCGGTTGCTCGAGTACCGGAAGATCCGCGAAGAAGCGGGATCCTTGCAGCCAGCTCGAGGTGCGGCAGTCGGAGACCTACCCGCGTGGCCTCTGGCAGGACGCAGCTGGATCCCGACTATCTGTTGTACGCTGCGCGAGCCGCGCCTCGATCTGGTTGAGTACTTCCGTGAAGCGCTGAAGCCGCGTCGGCTCCGCTGCTCCACCAGGTGCAGTTGGAGGAGTACCGCCTCTGACGAGCAGATGGACTGGCCTGCCCCTGCCTTCGCGTGGGGACGGGATGGAAGCAGGTCTGGAGTCGCTCGGCGCGCCGGCCGGCACGCGCGGCGTACGGTTCTTTGATCTGCTGCGCCGTCCGGAAGCCTTAACCAGGTCGTCGTTACCTTTCTCGCCGTGCTCGAGCTGAGCAAGTACCAACGGGTGCGGACACTTCAGCCGAGAGCGCTCTCGGAGATCTGGCTCTTGGCGCAGCGAGACGGAAACCCGGGTCAGGAAGATCCGGAAGCGGAGGCGGTCAACGCATGAAGCGCGATCCACTCGCCTCACCCGCGCGCGGCATGCGCGCCGGCGGCAAGCCGGGGCCTCTCGTCAACGCGGAGAACGGTGTGAGTTCGGCTAGCCAGGGCAAGGATGCCCGGGAGGACATGATGAAGGAAGCCAGGACGGAGGCCACGAAGGGAAATGGTCGCGCGGCGGCTGCCTTGCCCGCGCTCTCCAGCGTCCTCGAAGCGGTCCTCTTCGCCACCGACAAGCCAGTCACGATCGAGCAGCTGCGCTACGCCCTACCCGAGGCCGAGCCGGAAGCGATCGAGCGCACGCTGGTCGAGATGGAGCGAGAGCACGGCAACGCTGGGGGCCGGCTATCGCCTCTATCGCCTGGCCGGCGGATTTCAACTTCGCACCGCGCCGGAACTCCATACCTACGTTGAACGCTTCCTGGTGGGCAAGCGTCGCTCGCGCCTCTCGCGCGCCGCGCTCGAGACCCTGGCGGCGGTGGCGTATCGCCGAAATCCGATCACGCGCGGCGATCTCGAGGACCTGCGCGGCGTCGACTGCGGGCCAGGTGCTGCATACGCTGATGGAGCGCAGCTCGTCGCAGCATCAGTCGTTCCGATGCCGGGACGTCCGCTCATCTACGGCACGACCGACGAGTTCCTCACCTACTTCGGTCTGACCTCTGCTGACCTGCCGAGCCTCGAGGAATTCCAGTCGCTCCTCGGGGACGACCCGCTGCAGGATCCGAGATTCGCGAGGCGTTGGTTTCGGAGGGACTGTGGGACGAGCCGGCGGAGCCGCTGGCGGCCCCGGAATTGACGTTGATCGTGAGCGGTGCGGAAGGCGGAGGGAGGTCACCGCTGCTCCGCATCGGATGAACGGGGACGGCGAGGCGCTCGCCGACGAGGTGGATGGCGAGGAGGTGCTCCTCGATTCACCTTGGGATGAAGAGGAGACGCGCAGCGAATCGCCGCAGCAGGAAAGCGGTGCGACTCTCTCCGCCGATGACGACGCGCACCTGGCGATCGAGACAGGCGCGCCGGAACTCCGCGAGCTAGGCCACGAACTTCTGGACACCGGACTCGATGAAGCAACGCTCGACGAAGCCCAAGACGAAGAGGACCCGCGCCTCGGCGGCGGCCCCGGCGTCCCGCCGTCCTGCTAAGGCAGAGTCGCGCGGACCCCTTCGACCCGCACCGCCGCGCCGCGTGAAGCGGACGGCGGGGGGACGGCTGAAGGGCGCGCCGCCACGGCCGCGCGATGACGGTTCACCCGCCTCTCGCAGTTCCTGGCTCCCGAGCGCCTCGGATCGCGTCGCTCGGTCGAGGAGTACATCGCGGCCGAGCGCATCGTGGTCAATGGCCAGGTCGCGACGCACCCCGGTCTTGCATTCGCCCGGAGCGCGATCACGTTTTCAGATGGGGAAACGCGTGCGCCGCCGCGCCGCTGGGTTTACCGCATGAACAAGCCGAGCGGAATCGTGACCACGCGCAGCGACGAGCAGCGCACCACGGTCGACGATCGCCGGGCGGCACGCCGGACGGGTCGCGCCGATCGGCCGCTTGGATCGAAGCACCGAAGGGCTGCTCCTCTTCACGAATCATGGCGAGCTGGCCCATCGGCTGCTCCAGATCCGCGCTTCGGCAGCCACGACCTGTTCGCGGGTCGTGCCGGCCCGAGCCCGCTCGCCCTCAAGGAGGTCGAGCGCGGGATCGCGATCGGTCGAGGAGCACTCCGGTCCGGCCGAGGTGAGGCTGTTGAGCTGCCGGGGCGCGGCCGCCTGGTGAGAATCACGCTGCGCGAAGGAAAGAACCGCGAAGTGCGCCGCATCTTTCGCGCGCTCGGCTCCAAGGTGCTGAACCTCCGACGCATCGCCTACGCCGGAATCGAACTGGCGGATCTTCCGGTCGGATCGATTCGCGCCCTCACCCCGGCCGAGGTGCGCTACCTGGGTGAGCGCACCGCCCTGGCCCTCTGAGCGCGACGACACCGCCCATGAGCGAGCCCGGATCGAATCAATCCCCACGAGACTTGACCGCTCTGCGCGGCGAGATCGACGAACTCGATCGAAGGCTGACCGAGCTCTTGGTCGAGCGGCTGGCTTCGCCGCGCTATCGGCCACGAGAAGGAACGCCAGGGTCTCTCGGTTTACGATCCGGATCGCGAGCGTCGGGTGCTCGATCGCGTCGTGCAGATGGCGGCGGGGCGGGTGACGCGCGAGCAGCTAACCCCGATCTTCCGCGAGATCATTTCCGCGAGCCGCGCGCAGGAGTCGGCCCGCGCGGTCCTGGTGCATGGCACTGGGGCGCCCTCGCGCACCAGGCCGACAGGAAAGCGCTTCGGCGCTTCGGCCGTGATCGAACCTACCTCGCGCGCCGAGGACACCCTTGCGCGGCTGGAGGAGGGGAGCGGCGCGTACGCGGTGGTGAGCGTCGAAGGGCACTCCTTCGAGGCGAGCCTCGATCGACTCGATCTCTTCCTGCACAGTGAGGTGCGGGTCTTCGCGGAGTTCTCGGTCGAACCCCGGCTCGGGGTGTACGCGCCGCCCGGCGCGAGCGGAGAAGGCCCGGTCTTCGGCACCGCGGCGGTGCTGGCGCAGGTGTCGCGTTGGATGAGCGCGCAGCCACCGGGCCGCGAGATCCGCCTGGCCGCGAACGTGGGAGAAGCGATTCGACTGGCTGCCGCCGGCTCCGGCGCGGTGGTGGGCCACGCCCTCCTCGAGTCGATCGCGGGGCTTGCCCCGCGCGAACAGGTGATCGAAGACCTGCCCGAAGCGCGCCGCCGCTTCCTGGTTCTCGCGCAACGACGCTCGGCGCCGAGTGGGCGCGACAAGACCCTTCTGCTCCTCGTGCTGGCCAACCGACCCGGCTCGCTCCACACCGTGACCGGCATTCTGGCGCAGGAGCAGCTCAACGTCTCCTGGCTTGAGCCCAAGCCGACCCACCTCGGCCCATGGGATCACATCTTCGTGATCGAGATCGAGGGACACGAAGAAGACGCGGCGGTGGCGCGGGCGCTGTCGGCGCTGAAGCGTGAGGTGGAGCTCCTGCGCGTCCTCGGCTCCTATCCGGCGGAGGCGCCGCGCGCGAGGATCGCGGGGCCGTGAAGCGACCGCTCAACGGGACGATCCGCGTCGTCTCCGACAAGTCGCTCACCCACCGCGGACTGATCCTGGGTGCGCTGGCCGAGGGGCGCACGGTGCTGACGCGACCCAATGAAGGCGCCGACTGCCAGGCGACCCGACGCGCGCTGGAGGCGGTCGGGGCCGCCATCACGATCGACGGCGATCGAATCGTGATCGACGGAGGTCGCGCGCGGCTACACGAGGCCGAGACCGTGCTCGATCTCGAAAACTCCGGTACCGGGATCAGGCTCCTCGCCGGCGTGCTGGCCGGGCTCCCCTTCTTCAGCGTTCTGACCGGAGATGCTTCGCTCCGTGGCCGGCCGATGGAGCGGGTCGTCGGGCCGTTGCGCCGATTGGGCGCGACGATCGAAACGCGAGCAGGAGGCCGCGCGCCGCTCGCCATTCGAGGAGTCGATGAGGCGGCGTGGCTAAATACTCCCGCTTCACTTCGCTTCGACCTACCGATCGCGAGTGCGCAGGTGAAGTCGGCGCTCCTCTTCTCGCAGCTCCCGCGGAGCGCGGGGAGATCACGGTCAGCGAGCCGAGTCGCTCGCGCGACCACAGCGAGCGGCTCTTGCAGTATCTCGGCGCCACCTTGCGCGAGGTGGACGGAGGCATCCACTTGAGCCTGCCCGCCTCGCTCGCCGCGCGCGATTGGGAGGTGCCGGGCGACCCTTCCGCCGCGGCCTTCTTCTGGGTCGGTGCCGCCATCTGCCCAGGCTCCGCGCTCGTCACCGAATCGGTCGGGCTCAACCCGACGCGCACCGGCGCGCTCGATGCGCTCCGTCGCATGGGGGCCAAGATCGAGGTCGCGCCGTCGAATCAGTCAGGGCCAGAACCGATCGGTCGCGTGGTGGTCGAGTCGGGACCGCTTAGGGCCACCACGATCGAAGGGGATGAGGTGCCGCGACTCCTGGACGAGATCCCAATTCTCGCGGTGGCGGCGGCCCGCGCCGAGGGAACGACCTGGTTCCGCGACGTGAAGGAGCTGAGAGTCAAGGAGTCGGACCGCATTCGCACCACGGTCGCGCTCCTACGCGCGCTCGGCGCCGAGGTGATCGAAGAAGAGGGTGCCTTCGCGGTGCGCGGGCCGGTAGAGTTCGGCTCCGCGCGCGTCCAGAGCCATGGCGATCATCGCATCGCCATGTCGGCCTTGATCGCCGACTGCGCATCGGACGGAGGAGTCGAGGTCGATCAAGCCGAGATGATCGGGACCAGCGATCCGAGCTTCGTCGCGACCCTCGCGCGCGTCACCAGCAGGGGATAGCTCCCAGAAAGAGAGCGGCGAGATGGGCGAGGCGAGCGCGACGCGAAGGGACGTGATCGCGATCGACGGCGGCGCCGGCACCGGCAAGACGACCAGCGCGGCACGCGTGGCGGAACGACTCGGCTTTTGCTACGTCGACTCCGGCGCGATCTACCGCACGGTGGCGTGGGCACTGCGCGAGCGCGGCGTGCGCGAGCTGGACGACCCTCGATTCCCCGAGGTCCTGCGCGCGCTCGACCTTCGGATCGAGCCGGCCTCGGACCGCTTCCGCGTGTTCCTGGACGGCGAGGAGAGCCGGGCCGACATCCGCACGCCAGAGGTGTCGTCGCTCTCCTCCAAGATCGCGGTGCGGGTCGACGTGCGCGACCTGGTCACCACGCTGCTTCGCGCCGCGGCGGAGCATGGCTCGCTCGTGGTCGAGGGGCGCGACATTGGGACGGTGGTTTTCCCCGATGCGTCGCTCAAGGTGTTCCTGGAGGCGCCCCTCACGGTGCGAGCCGATCGCCGCCGCCATGATCTCGAGCGCCAGGGCGTGGCGCAGTCGATCGACGACGTCGCGCGCGACCTGGCGGAGCGCGATCAGCGCGATTCTTCGCGGAGCGCCGCACCGCTCCGGCAGGCGGATGGCGCCGTCGTGATCGACACCGGCGGCACCTCCATCGATGGCCAGGTGGCGGCGATCCTGGAAGCCTGGCGCGCGGCCACGCGATCCGACTGATGGCGGTCCGTCGCGCCACCTACGCGCTGAGCCAGTGGCTCGTGCGCGTCTTGCTCCGCATCTTCTGCGGGCTGCGCTACGAGGGAACGGAGAACGTGCCGCTCGAGGGGGCGTGCCTCCTGGCCGCGAATCACAAGTCGTACCTCGATCCACCGACCCTCGGTTCGGGCTTGAAGCGCGAGATTCGTTACTTCGCCAAGCGCGAGCTCTTCTCCGTTCCGCTGCTCGGCACCCTCATCCACCACTACGGCGCGATCCCGGTCGATCGCGACGCCTTCGATCGGCGACAGCTGGCTCGCGCTCTTGAACTGTTGGCCGCGGGCCACGCGCTCCTGGTCTTCCCCGAGGGGACGCGCATTCGTCGGGACGGATACGGCGAACCAAAGGTGGGGATCGCGCTCCTCGCGGAGAAGGCGCGCGTCCCGATCGTGCCGGTGTACCTCGCCTCGACCTGGGAGCCACGGCGCTCGCTCTTTCGCCGCATTCCGATCGTGGTGCGCTACGGCCGGCCGCTGCCGGCCCCCGAGGAGGAGAGCGAGTCGCGTCGCGAGCGCTACGAGGAAACCACCCGCGCGGTGATGGCGGCGATCCACGCGCTGTCCGTTGCGAGCTGAGAAAAGTTCGGCGTGCACCCGCCGCCGCCCGATCGCTATACTCCGCGCTTCGTGGGTGTTTCCGAGCTACGCGCATGATGCGCGCGGTCGGGACGCCGAATCCCCCGGAAGGGGACCTGTCAGGAGGAAGCCAAAGACATGTTCGAAGATCGTCCTGAAAACTCACAACCCCACCACCAACCCGCGGGACGCGAGGGGGCCATCATCGAGGATGCGCCCGATCCGATTCCGGCCCCGCGGCCGGCCCCCGTCTCGATCATTCTGAATCGCGACGACGAGGATGAGCGCGACCCCGACGCCTTGAAGGACATGCTCAGCATGTACGAGGAGTCGATGAAGAACCTCGAGGAGGGGGAGATCCTCCGCGGGCGGATTCTCCGGGTCGACGAGAACGAGGTCGTGGTCGACATCGGCTTCAAATCGGAAGGAGTAATTCCGCTCTCCGAGTTCACCGACACCGATGCGATCAAGGTGGGCGATGAGATCGACGTCTTCTTGGAGAAGATGGAGAACCAGGACGGGCTCGTCGTGCTCTCGAAGCAGCGGGCCGACTTCGTCAAGGTTTGGGATCGCGTGCGCGAGGCGGCCGAGCGCGGCGAGGTCGTGCAGGGACGCATCTCGCGGAAGATCAAGGGTGGCGCGGTGGTCGATCTCTTCGGAGTCGAGGCCTTCCTCCCCGGATCGCAGATCGCGCTGCGTCCGCCGCAGTCGGTTGACGCGATGCTCGGCCAGACGCTCGACTTCAAGATCATCAAGCTGAACAAGCGCCGCCGGAACATCGTGGTGTCGCGCCGCCTCGTGCTCGAGGAAGAGCGCGCCAACGCGAAGGAAGGGATCATCCGCGACCTCAAGGTCGGCCAGGTGCGCAGCGGATACGTCAAGAACATCACCGATTTCGGCGCCTTCATCGATCTCGGCGGCATCGACGGCCTGCTCCACATCACCGACATCTCTTGGGGTCGCATCCGCCATCCGAGCGAAGTGCTCTCGGTCGGCGACAAGGTCGACGTCAAGGTCCTCTCCTTCGAGCCGGAGCGTGAGCGCATCAGCCTGGGTTTGAAGCAGCTGACCGAGTACCCGTGGGAGCGCGTGGAAGAGAAGTTCCCGGTCGGCACCAAGGTGCACGGCCGCGTCGTCTCCATCACCGAGTACGGCGCCTTCGTCGAACTCGAGAAGGGAGTCGAGGGACTCATCCACGTCTCCGAGATGTCCTGGACCAAGCACGTCCGCCATCCGAACAAGATCCTGGCCGAGGGACAGGAAGTGGAGTGCATGGTCCTGAAGGTCGACAAGGAGAACGAGAAGATCTCCCTGGGCTTGAAGCAAGTGGAGCCGGATCCGTGGCTCACGCTCGACGAGCGCTTCCCGCTCGGCCTCACCATCAAGGGGAAGGTGCGCAACCTGACCAACTTCGGTGCCTTCGTGGAACTCGAGGATGGCATCGACGGTCTCGTGCACATCTCCGACCTCTCCTGGACTCGTCGGGTCAATCACCCGAGCGAGGTCTTGAAGAAGGGACAGCAGGTCGAGGTCAAGGTGCTCAACATCGACAAGGACAACCGTCGGATCTCGCTCGGCCTGAAGCAGGCGGCGGAAGATCCGTGGCCTCGCCTGGTCGAGAAGTACCCGATGAACGCCGACGCCAAGGCCAAGGTCTTGAAGGCCATCGACCGCGGCGCGATCGTTCTGGTCGACGAGGAAGTCGAGGGCTTCATCCCGTCCGGTCAGCTCGGCCTCGACACCATGGGGCACCCGGGCGAGCACTTCATCGAGAACGACGAGCTCGACGTGAAGGTCACGCGCATCGACCTGGCCAACCACCGCATGGTGCTGTCGGTCAAGGCGTGGCTGCTCGAGCAGGATGACGCGACCAACGCGGCCTTCGTCGCGAAGTACTCGGAGAAGCGCGGCACGGTCACGCCCGAAACCGAGCAGAAGGAAGAGGGCGCGCCCAAGGGGAAGCGCAAGAAGGACGACGCGAGCGAGGACGATCCGGAGGCGTAGCCGCCGGACTCGCGCGGCAGGATCGAAGGAAGACGGCGGCCGGGAAACCGACCGCCGTCTTCTTTCACCGTGGCGGGGTCGACCTGCATGGGGGAGTCGGCGCTTGAACGCCGCGCGGCGCGCTAACTAGAATGGCGCGCTCGGCAGAGCGGGTCTGCCCGAGACAACGCGAATCGTTGGGCCCCATGCTCCACTCCCAGTTTCGCCTCGCCGCGCGGCTCGCGGCCGTGCTGTTCCTCCTCGCGTCGATCGCGCCCGCGCGCGCGCAGGACGAACCGGCGGAGCCCGACCGAGAGAACCTCCTCTCGGGCCTCAAGAACGTCCTCTCCTTTCGCAGTCCGGCCGAGGCGTATCAGGCCGCGCTCCGCGTGCCGAGCGCCGACCTCGCGTTGCCCGCGATGAAGAACCTGGCCGAGAACAAGGGGGACGCCGAGACCGCGACGCGCGCGGCCATTTGGGTGGGCCTCTACTACTACGGCGCCGGCGCGACGCGCGACGCGCTCGGCTGGTTCGAGAGCGCGGCCAAGGCGGGGGGCGAAGGCGTCGAGCAAGCACGCGCCCGCTTCTGGTCCGAGCAGTGCCGAAACCTCCTCGAGGACGAAGGGCAGGAATCCTCCGCGGTGCGCGGAGGCGCCTCCACCGTGCCCGATGTTCTGGCCGGGCTTGCGGTCGGGGATCAGGAGCTTCGTCACGGCAAGACCAACGCCGCGCTCAGGCGGTACCTCGCGCTCGAGGGGGATGCGGCCCGTCTCGGCTGCCTCGGGCCGGTCTACTATCGCGTGGCGCTCGTACTCGCGACCGCGCCGAGCGCCGCGGAGGGACTCGGAATCGATCCGAACTCGCTGCGTGGATGGGAAGCGCGCACCGCCTTGAGCCCGGAGCGTGCGCTGGCCGCCGCCTTCGAAGCGACGGGTGATGTCGCTCCCGCCGCCGCCGACTCAACCAAGGCGAGCGACACCGCGCGGGAGGATGAAGAAGACACCGAGGCTCCGCCCGCCGCCGGCTCGGCAGAAGCAGGTACCCCGGACCAGGCACGCGAGGCGGCACCGCCGTCGACCGAGGCGCGCGCGGTCTACTCGATCCAGCTCGGCGCCTTCCGCGATCGGGACCGCGCGCGGGCCGAGATGGAGCGTCTCACCCTACGCGGGCTGTCCGTGCGGCTCGATCATGAGAGCGACGCGAGCGGCGACTGGTACCGCATTCGCGTGGGCCGCGAGTCGAGCCGCGAGGCGGCTGCGGCATTGGCCGATCGCGTTTGCCAAGGACTGGACCACAGCATCGTGAAGTTGGAGAGCGGAGGGTCGAGCGCGCCGTGAGCGTAAAGCGCGGCGCGGCCAAGTCGCCGGCGGAAACGCCGATGATGACCCAATACTTGAAGGCCAAGGCCGAGTGCCCGGGCGCGATCCTCCTCTTCCGCATGGGCGACTTCTACGAGACCTTCTTGGAAGACGCCCACGTCCTCTCGCGCGAGACCGGCGTCGCCCTGACCAGCCGCAATCCCAAGGATGCCGATCCGATTCCCTTGGCCGGCTTTCCCTGGCACAGCGCCGAAGGGCAGATCGCGAAGCTGCTGCGCGCCGGCCACCGCGTCGCGATCTGCGAGCAGGTGGAGGAGCCGGGCGCGGGCAAGAAGCTGCTCGAACGGCGCATCGTCGAGGTGCTCTCGCCTGGCACTACCCTGGGCGACACCCTGCTCGATGCGTCCTCCAACAACTTCATGGTGGCGGTGCGGCGGGAGGGAGATCGCCTCGGACTGGCCGCCGCCGATGTCTCGACCGGCGAACTCCGGCTGGGCGATCTCTCGCTCGAAGAGGCAGCGGCGGAGCTGGCCCGCCTCACGCCCTCGGAGCTGCTGGTGGCGGAGTCGGATCAAGCACAGTTGGATCCGTGGCTGCGCGGACTCGAGCTCGAGCGCATTCCCTTCCGCACCACCTTGGATGCTTGGCGCTTCGGGCGAGAGCGGGCCGAGCGCGCGCTGCTCGAACAGCTCGGGGTGGCCTCGCTCGAGCCGTTCGAGTGCGAAGACTTGGGCCCCGCGCTCGGCTCGGCTGGCGCGCTCCTCGAGTACGTGCGTGAGCAGAAGCAGTCGAGCCTCGGGCACCTTCGCTCCCTTCGCCGCATTCGTCCGGACGATGGACTGATCCTTGATGAGTCGACGCTTCGGAGTCTGGAGGTGCTGGAACCGATGCCGGGCGCATCGCGCGCCGCGACCCTGGTCGCGGTGCTCGATCAAACGCGGACCGCCGCGGGCGCTCGTTATCTCCGGAGCGCGCTGCGTCGACCGCTCCGCGATCGCGCGAGAATCGAAGCGCGCCAGCGCGGCGTGGAAGCGCTCTTAGACAACCCGCGTCGCGCCGCCTTGCGCGCCCTGCTTTCCGAGTCGAGCGACATCGAGCGCATCTTGGCGCGGGTGCACTGCGCGAAGAGCGGCCCACGCGATCTGGCCGCGCTCCGGCAGAGCCTCGAGGCGGCGCCGCGCATCACCGCTCTCCTCAGCGCGGAGACCGAAGCGGGATCGCTCCCTTCGCTGGCGCCGCACTGTCCCTCGGAACTGGCCGCGCGACTCGCCGCCGCGCTGGTCGACGCGCCCCCCGCGACCCTGGCCGATGGCGGTGTCTTTCGCGACGAGTGGGACTCAGAGCTCGCCGAGGTGCGAAGCCTCGCTCGCGACGCCAAGTCGTGGATCGCGCGCTTGCAGGAAGAGGAGCGGAGGAAGACCGGCATCCCCGGGCTCAAGGTCGGATTCAATCGCGTCTTCGGCTACTTCATCGAGATCTCGCAATCGCAGCTGGGAAAGGTGCCGGAGCGCTACTTGAGGAAGCAGACATTGGCCGGCGCCGAGCGCTTCCTCACTCCCGAGCTCAAGGAGTTCGAAGAGAAGGTGCTGCGCGCGGAGGAAACCGAGATCCGACGCGAGCGGCAGCTCTTCGAGGCACTGCTCCAGTCGGTCAAGGAAGCGACCGCGCCGCTCCAGGCGCTGGCCGCGGCCCTGGCGGAGCTCGACTTCCTCCAGGCGCTGGCCGAGTGCGCGATGCGCCACGCCTGGGTGCGGCCCGAGCTGCGCGACGATCTCCTCCTCGAGATCGAGAACGGGCGCCATCCCGTGGTGGAGCTGGCGGTGGGCCGCGATCGCTTCGTCGCGAACGACCTTCATCTGGACGGTGAGAGGGAGCAGCTCGTGGTCTTGACGGGTCCCAACATGGCGGGAAAGTCGACCTATCTCCGGCAATGCGGCCTGCTCGTGCTGTTGGCGCAGCTCGGCTCCTATGTGCCGGCGAGCGCGGCCCGCATCGGCCTGGTCGATCGGATCTTCACCCGGGTGGGGGCGCAGGACGCGCTGGCGCGTGGCCAGTCCACCTTTCTGGTCGAGATGATCGAGACGAGCCGCATCCTGCACCACGCCGGGCCGCGGAGCCTTGTGCTGCTCGATGAGGTGGGTCGCGGTACGTCGACCTACGACGGCCTGGCCATCGCCTGGGCCGTGTCGGAGGCGCTCGCCTCACCGGAGGGTCCACGCCCGCGCACCATCTTCGCGACACACTTCCACGAGCTGACCCGCCTCGCCCGCGACGGTAACGGCGTCATCAACCGCAACGTCGAGGTGAAGGAGTGGGGGGATCGCGTCATCTTCCTGCACAAGATCTCGGATGGCGGCGCCGACCGCAGCTACGGCATCCACGTGGCCAGCCTGGCCGGAGTACCTCCCACGGTCGTGGCGCGCGCCAAGGAGGTACTCGAGCAGCTCGAGTCGACCGGCGCACGCGAGATCTCGCAGGCGGTCGGAGAGGGCGCTCGGGATCGAGCGGTCGAGCAGCTTTCGCTCTTCGCGCCGCCGCCCCCCGCCTTTCTCCGTGAGCTTCGCGCGCTCGATCTCGATTCGGTGGCGCCGCTCGACGCGCTCACCCGATTGCATCGCTACCAAGCCGAACTGCGCGCCGAGCCTTGAAAGCCAAGCACAGAGAAGAGCGCGTGACCTCCGCACCCCTCTGCTATCATCCCGGCAGGAGGAAGTGCCATGTCGCGAAACTTCACCCCTCGCCGCCTGCTGGGGAGCCTCCGGCGCTCCGCGTTGCTGGTGTGCCTCTCGGGTTCGTTCCTGGCGATCGGCTGCTCCACCCGGACGACCCTCCACCCGAACAGCTTTCAGGATGGGTTGACGCTCGGGAAGGCCAAGGTCGAGACGCTCGACAACCTCGAGTATCGATTCTCTCGGGTGACGATCGGGGCCGACTCCTTGGTCGGCGAGTACCAGGTCGAGGTGGAACGTCAGTCGCGCGACACCGAGATCTACTACGACCGCGTGACGCGGAAGGTGCGCCTGCCGCTCTCCAACGTGCTCCGCATCACCCAGTCGAAGCGCGATCCGAGCAAGACGCTCTTGGCCGGTGCCGGGCTCTTCGCCTTCGGTTTCTTCGTGCACGACCTGAGCTCGGACGATGGCGTGATGCGCACGGGCGGGGGAGGCTCGCGCACCAAGCCCGATCCGCGCTGACCCGCGTTGTCGGCCTGCTGGCGGCGCTCATCGCGTCCTGGCTGGTCGACCTCGGGAGCCAGGCCGCGGCCCAGGGCGCGCACGCGCTCTCGCCAGGGATCAACCAGCCGACTCCGGGTGCGGGCGAGCTTTGGATCGATCGCCCGCTCGATCGCGTCGAGATCGAGGGTCTGGTGCGGACCCGACCCGAGGTGGTGCGCCGCGAGCTTTGGCATCGTCCCGGACGCCCCGCCGATCCCGCGCGCCTCGCGGATGATCGCGCCCACCTCCTCGACCTCGGGATCTTTGCCGAGGTCGATCTCGAGCTGATCCGCGATGCGGTGCGCAACTGCCCCGCGCTCCTGGTGCGGGTCGCGGAGCGCCCCACGTTCTACGCCCTCCCGACGATCGACTACGACCCGGACAACAAGTTCTCCTACGGCGCGGTGGTGAACGAATCCAACCTCCGCGGCCGCGACGAGGAGATTCTGCTCGAGGCTCGCGCCGGTGGGATCCGCGAGGTTCGCCTGAGCGACGCGCGGCGGTGGGCCTTCGGCCGACGTTGCGGTCTCGGCCTTTCCGTCTACTGGACGAAATCGAAGAAGCGCGCCGATCTCTTGCGGGAAACGCGCGCCGGCGCGAGCCTGGTGCTCTCTCCAACCAAGGGCCGGGGCCGCGGCGTGACGATCAATCCCGGGGGGGAGCAGGCGGAGACCGAGCCGTACGACGCACGGAGCCTCTCGACGGGCCGCGAGCGAGACGACCATCGGTGGTTGGGGCTGGGGCTCTTTCAAGACACACGCGACTATCGGCCGCGGGCCGATCACGGCCGGGCGCTCGCCTTCGGGGTGGTGCGTCACGGCGGCCCGCTGGGCGGCGACACCGACTTCTGGCGGTGGAACGCCGATCTCCTCGGCGTCGTCCCGACGGGCGGGGGGAGTGGGCTGCAGATCGCGACGCGCCTTCTCTGGAGCGATGGCAGGGTCCCGCGCTATCTTCGTTCGAGCCTTGGCGGGCCGAGCACGCTGCGCGGCACCGCGCCGGGCGAGTTCGGCGGCGAGAGTCGTTGGATCGGGTGGATCGAGGAGGTGGTGCCGCTGCTCGAACGGCGCACCTACACGCTCCGCGGATTGAATCGGAAGCTGGACGTCACCATCGACGGGTCGCTTTTCCTCGATGCCGGTTCGATCTGGGACGGTGACGATCTGGCGCGGGGACGCGCCCAGACTCACTTCGGAGGGGGCGCCGGCCTGCGCCTCTTGATGCCATTGGTGCAGCTGGTGCGGCTCGAGGTGTCGACCAACGGCCGCGAAGTGCGGGTCGATGGATCCGGCGGGATCCGCTATTGAGGGAGATCGGGTGCAGACGACGGAGATGATCGACGAACTGTCCCTCTTCTATCCGATGTTCAACGAAGAGGAGAACATCGAAGAAGCGGTGTCCCGAGCCCTCGCGGTCCTACCCGAGCTCGCGCGGCGATTCGAGATCATCTGCGTCAACGACGGGAGCAAGGACCGCACCGGCGAGCTGGCCGATCGTCTGGCCGCGGCCCACCCCGACGTGGTGCGCGCGGTCCACCACCCGGTCAATCGCGGCTACGGCGCGGCGCTCAAGAGCGGCATCGCGGCCTGCCGCTACGAGTGGATCTTCTATACCGACGGCGACAATCAATTCGATCTCCGGGAGATTCCGCTCCTCCTCGCGCTCCGCCAGAAGCACGAGATCGTCACCGGCTACAGGATGGATCGACGCGATCCCGCCCACCGCAAACTCAACGCCTGGGCCTTCAATTTGCTCGTCCGCATCCTCTTCGGCGTGCCCTGCCGCGACGTCGACTGCGCCTTCAAGATCTACCGCGCTTCGATCTTCAAGGGGATGACCTTGAAGTCGGAGGGGGCGTTGATCGACGTGGAGATCTTCGCGCGCGCGAGGAAGAACGGCGCGCGCATCGTCGAGGTGGGCGTGCATCACTACCCACGTCGCTTCGGTCAGCAGACCGGGGCCAAGCTCTCGGTGATCCTCCGCGCCTTCCGCGAGCTGTTCCGCCTTTGGGGCGAGCTCAAGGCGTAGCGCGATGACGACCGCGCCGGGGGCGCGCGCGAGGAGCTGGGCTCGGCTCGCCGGCGTGGTTCTCACCGTGTGTGGGTTCAGCTTGGTCGCGGTGACGAGCGGCCTCCTGCCCGGTCTTCCAGTCGACGCGTTGCTGCACGATCTTCGCACCTGGTTCTTGCGCCTGGGGATCGTGAGCGCGAGCGGCGGATTGGGCCTCGCCTTGTTCGCGCCTGCGCTACTCGGCAGAGGGAAGGGCGCGGAACTCGATCGACGAATCGACGCGTGGAGTGCGCGCCTCACGCCGCGCCGCGGCGCACTGCTCGTGTGGGTGGCTGCGCTCCTTTGGGCAGTCGTTTACACCCTCTACTGCAGCGCGCGACACCTCAGGCTCAACTCCACCGGTTACGACCTCGCGATCGAATCCCAGGTCCTTTGGAATCTCGCGCACGGGCACGGCTTCGCCTCTTCCATCGAGGTGCCGAACTACCTCGGGGATCACTTCGTCCCGAGCTATGCGTTGCTCGCGCCGCTCTATTGGCTGTGGGACGACGTGCGAATGCTCCTGGCGGCGCAGAGTCTCTGGCTCGCCCTGGGCGCACCCGCGGTCTACCGCATCGCGCGCCGCCGCAGCGGGGACTCGCTCCTCTCGACCGTGCTCGGTCTCGGCTATCTCCTCATTCCGGCGGTCGGGTTCATGTGCAAGTTCGACGCGCACTGGGTGACGGCGTCGTTGCCGGTGCTGCTCTGGGCCATGGCCATGTGGGAAGAGGAGCGACGTTGGAGCTGGGCAGCGCTCCTCCTCTTCTCGCTCACCATTCGGGAAGAGGTGGGACTGGCGGTCGGCCTTCTCGCGCTGCTCGGATTGACGCGCCGCGGCTACCGCCGCCTCGGACTGGTCTTGGCGGTGGTTTCGTTCAGCTGGTCGGTGCTCGCGCTCTTCGTCTGGATCCCGCACTTTCGCGCGGGGCTGCCCTCGGACACCCTGAGTCGCTACGCCTATCTGGGGGAGACGCCGCGCGAGATCGTGTGGGCGGTGCTGAGGAAGCCTTGGGTCCCCTTCGTCCGCGAGTTCGCGCAGCTCCGTCGTCTGCTCTTCCTCTTTCAGCTCGGGCTCCCGAGCGGCTTCCTCTGCCTGCTCGCGCCCGAGGCTCTCCTGCCGGGAACCTTGGTCTTCCTCGAGAATCTCTGGAGCGACAACCTGAATCAGGCGGCGATCTATCACCACTACATCGCGCCGGTCGTGGCCTTCGTCGTCTGGGCCGGAGCGCGCGGAGCGGCGCGGGGGATGGGCAAGGTACGACTGGCCGGGGCCCGCACGCTCCTGCTCGGTTGGATCGCCTTCACGCCGATCGCCGCCAGCTGCCTCGATCCCGCACTCTTCCACTCGGTCCCCTGGCCGTACGCCGAGGTGTACGGTCTGGAGCGCGACACCGATCAGGCGGCATTCCGTCGGGCGGCGCGGCTCGTCCCGCGCGACGCCAGCGTGATCGCGGCCGAGACACTCGCGGCGCAGTTCGCGCATCGGAGGCAGGTGCAGTCTACCACTCGAGCTGGGCCTGGATGTGGTGCGAGGCGCGGTCGGGCAGAAGATCCCGGGGATCGTCGGCCTGTGGACGCCGATTGGGTTCTGCTCGATCTGGCAGCCGGCGGCACCAGGAGTTTCCTGAGCGGATGCGCTCGACGCCGCGCGGTGGATGGCGGAGGCTACGGCGTGGCGTTCTACGAATCGAAGCTCCTACTCCTCACCCGAACCGATCGACGGGACGGAGAAGCGGAAGCGCGGTTCCGCGCGGAGCTGGCGAAGGATCCCCCTCGCGAGTCGGATTCGACCTTGCCGGATCCAGCCGGAGGCGGGTCGCGATGAAGGGAGAGCAGGAGCGGGCCATCTCCCCGTGGTTCGTCGACGCGTTCCAGGATCGGTACCTCGCGCTCTACGCGCACCGCGACAGCCGCGAAGCCGAGCGCTTGACGAGCACCCTCGACCGGGCCGGGCATCTTCGCGGCCAGGTACTCGACCTCTGTTGCGGCGGAGGACGCTTGCTCGCCGCGCTGCCCGCGGGCGCGATCGGCCTCGACTTGTCGCTTCCTCTCCTCCGCGCCGCCCGCGTGACCGACGCGAAGCAGAGCCTGGTTCGAGCGGACATGCGTCGGTTGCCCCTGGGGGCTCAGCGCTTCGACCTCGCGATCTCCTTCTTCACCAGCTTCGGGTACTTCGATTCGCCGGAGGATGACGGCGCGGTGCTGACCGAGGTGCGTCGCGTGCTCCGGCCGGAGGGGCGCTTGGTGCTCGACTTCCTCAATGCGGACGAGCTTCGCCGAACGCTCGAGCCCGAGACCTCGCGCCGGGTGGGGGATCTCGAGGTGCGCGAGTCGCGTTGGATCGATGAGTCGGGTCCCTTCGTGCGGAAGCGGGTCACGATCGGCGCGGATGTCTGGGAGGAGCGCGTGCGCCTCTACACCGCGAGCGAACTCCACCGGCAACTCGAGGCGCACGGCCTGCGCGTGGTGGAGACGTGGGGAGACTACGAAGGCTGTCCCTTCGATCCCGCGCAATCTCCACGCGTGATCTCGATCGCGATCAAGGAGGGCGCTTGAAGCCGCTTGGTTCATTGCCGCGTCCGGAACGCGGCGAGGCCTGGGACCTGTCGCGCCTTCGCGCGGCAGTCGAGTCGAGGCGTCGCGGCGAGCTCGACGAGAAGACCGCGGCGGAGCTGCTCGCCTGGAATCTCAGACTTGGCGCGGCGCCCGCGGTGGCGGAGTCGTGGCGGGCGGTGACGCGGGGAGAAGGCGTGGTGGTCGTGACCGGCCAGCAACCCGCGATGCTCGGCGGCCCACTCTACACCCTCTACAAGCTCCTGACCGCGGACGCGCTCGCGAAGGAGATCGAAGCGCGCATGGGGCGTCCGGCCCTCGCCGTCTTCTGGTTGGTCGGGGATGACTCCGACTTCGGCGAGGTCGCCTCGACTTGGTTGCCCGATGCCGAGGCGCGTCCGGTGCAGCTTCGCGATGAGGAGTCGCCGCCGCGCGGCGCGCTGATCGGTCGCCTCTCCAGGGAACGGCAGCGCGCGGTGTGGGACGGGGCGAGCGCGCTCCGCTCCGCGTTCCCTCGGGCGGAGGATGGAGCGAAGTTGGTGGCGGACGCGTTCGCGGTGGCGC
>JAXLXQ010000046.1:0-31327 GCA_046327845.1 Candidatus Eiseniibacteriota bacterium
TCGGGAGTCGGGTGTCGCGGCGGGACCTCCGCGACCCGAAGGAGGAGATCGTGCACTTCATGCTGATCTACGAACTGGCCGACGACTACCTGGCGCGGCGGCCGGAGTTTCGCGGCCAACATCTCAAGCTGGCCTGGGCCGCGCACGATCGCGGCGAGCTGGTGATGGGGGGCGCGATCGATCAGCCGATCGATACCGCCATGCTGCTCTTTCGCGGGGACTCGCCGCAGGCCGCGGAGGACTTCGCCCGCGCCGATCCCTACGTGCTGAACGGGCTGGTGCGGCGCTGGTCGGTCCGGCCGTGGTTGACCGTGGTCGGCCGAGATGCCGCTAACCCGGTACGCCCGGGCTCCTGAGTGCGCGGCGCGCGGATCGTTAGCATCGTGGGATTGCTCTCGCTGCTCGGCTGCCAGTTCTCGACCAAGGAGCTGCCTCGAAGCCTCTCCGAACTCGGCGTTGCGGTCGAGGTGGAGCAGCGGACGGAGCGAAGCGGGTACGGCCGCTCCGATTTCGAGTACACCCGCGTCACCGCGACCTTGAAGAACAAGAAGGGCGTGGCGATCGAGTCGGACCAGGTCACGATCCGCTTCGACGGCGAGCCGTTGACCTCTAAGGTGCAGACCGGCAACTACGGCGAGCATCATCCCTGGCACGAACTCGACGTGGCGCGCCACCCGATCGAAGCGGATCGAGAGTATCTGGTCGAGGTGGTCTGGACCGACGGAACGGTGCATCGCCTGGGGCGTCTTCGCACGCCGAAGCGACTTGGTGTCGAGCAATTCGATCTGCCCGACTCGATCGGGCCCGGCGCCTCGCTCGCCCTCACCTGGCGGGACCTGGCCGAGCCGATCGATCTCTGGGCCTATCGAACCTGGACCTACACGGACAGTCTGGGCAATCACGTGATCGAGGCGGGGAGCGCCAACGACCCCGAGGCGATCAAGAAGAGCATCGGCCCCGGGATCTTCCGCGCGGCCAATGGCTCTCTGCCGCTCCCTGCCGCATTCCTCGCGCCGCGCGAAGGGCGGCGCGTCGTCGCTGTTGGATTCGACCTCGTCGCGCGAAGAAGCGCCGGCACCTCACGTGAGTTCGCGAAGTCCAGCACCCTCGAGGCGGTGCGGCAGGTGGTGCTGCGCACCGATGTCGGCGATGATGGCGACCGATCAACGGAGGAGACACGATGAACGCTGCCTTGGGTGATGGATCGGTGCTCGCGACCCTGCGCCGGATGCTCCGTCTACTCTTCGTCGTCGGGACGCTCGGCCTAGGGACCGAATTGCTTCTGCTCGTGCACACCAAGGAGGTGCTGCAGCTCGTGCCGCTCGTGCTGCTCGGGGTGGGGCTCGTGCTCTTGATCTGGGATTCGAAGGCGGGGAGCTCGGCCAGCGTTCAGGCCTTCCGCGTGACCAGCGCCACCTTCGTGCTCGCCGGCATCGCCGGGCTCGTCTTGCACTTCAAAGGCAACGTCGAGACGGTGCGGGAGTTCTCCCCCGACCTGCACGGCGCCACCTTCTTCTGGCGCGTGATCCACGGGAAGAACCCACCCAGCCTCGCCCCCGGCGCGATGGTGCAGTTGGGGTTGCTCGGTTGGATTTCCGCCTATCGGCACGCGTCGGAGCGGAAGCGGTAGAAGAGTTCACTATCGGCCGGCTTCTGGCCGATTCTTTAGCAGTGCGCCCCGGGGGCTAAGGCCGTACCGACAGGATCTTGGGAGGCAACCATGACCGCTCGTTCGCCGGAGACCAGCACGCAGAAGGACATCGATCGCCTGTCCGTCGACACGATTCGCACGCTCTCGATGGACGCGGTGCAGGCCGCGAACTCCGGGCACCCCGGCACCGCCATGGCGCTGGCGCCGGTCATCTACGAAGTGTGGAAGGATCACTTCCGCTTCGATCCGCGCCAGCCTGACTGGGCCGATCGCGATCGCTTCGTACTCTCGAACGGACACGCCTGCGTGTTGCTTTACTCGACGCTTCATCTCGCCGGGTACGATCTGCCGTTGGACGAGATCAAGCGCTTCCGCCAGTGGGGATCGAAGGCGCCGGGGCATCCGGAGCGACTGCACACCGCGGGCGTGGAGGTAACCACCGGGCCGCTCGGTCAAGGCATCGCCAACGCCGTCGGGCTTGCCATCGCCGAGCGCATGATGGCCGCGCGCTTCAACCAGTCCGGCCACACCATCGTCGATCACCACACGATCGCGATCGCGGGCGACGGTTGCCTGATGGAAGGTGTGTCCTACGAGGCCTGCTCCCTCGCCGGCCACCTCAAGCTCGGCAAGCTGATCGTGCTGTATGACGACAACAAGATCTCGATCGCGGGCTCGACCCAGCTCGCCTTCACCGAGGATGTCGAGGCGCGATTCAAGGCGTGCGGCTGGCAGACGATTCGAGTGGGCGACGCCAACGACCTCGGCGCAATCGACCGCGCGATGAAGGAAGCGAAGGCCGATCGCGATCGCCCGACCTTGATCCTCGTGCGCTCGATCATCGGATTCGGCAGCCCGCACCGCGCCGGGACCAAGGAGGCGCACGGCGAACCGCTCGGCGCCGACGAGGTCAAGCTGACCAAGCGAGTCTACGGCTGGCCCGAGGATGAGCAGTTCCTGGTGCCGGACGAGGTCCGCTCGCACCTCCAGGGTTGGGTCGAGCGCGGCAAGGCGTGGACCACCGAGTGGCGCTCGCGCTTCGATCTGTACAAGCGGGACCATCCTGAGCTCGCGGCCGAGTTCGAACGCGTGATGGGCGGCGAGCTGCCCCGCGGCTGGGAGACTTCGCTCGATGGATTCGGCGCCGACGGGAAGCCCGAGGCGACACGTGACTCCGGCTCGAAGGCGATCCAGAAGCTCGCCGCGGCCATCCCTGAATTCGTCGGCGGCTCGGCCGATCTCGATCCCTCGACTAAAACCTTTATCGCGGCGTCGATCAACTTCGACGCCGAGCATCGCGACGGGCGCAACCTCCAGTTCGGCGTGCGCGAGCATGGCATGGGTTCGCTGGTGAACGGCATCGCCGCCCACGGCGGCATTCGACCCTTCGGCGCCACCTTCTTCGTCTTCTCCGACTATCTCCGTCCGGTGTTGCGCATCGCGGCGATCTCGAAGTTGCCGTCGATCTTCGTCTTCACCCACGACTCGATCGCGCTGGGCGAGGATGGACCGACGCATCAACCGATCGAGCACTTGGCGGCGATCCGCGCGATTCCAGGGGTGCACATCATTCGACCCGCCGACGCGCGCGAAACCGCCGAAGCATGGCGCGCGGCGGTCGCGCGTAACGATGGGCCGACCTGTCTCGTGCTCACCCGACAGAAGCTCCCGCAACTCGACCGTGCGGCCGGCGGGGCCGGCGCGGCCGAAGGTGTGGCGCGCGGCGGCTACGTCGTCCGCGAGGCCAGCGGCGCCAAGATCACATTCGTCGCCAGTGGCTCTGAGGTCTCGGCCGCGCTCGCCGCATCCGATCTGCTGGCGAAAGACGGCATCGGCTGTCGCGTCGTGAGTCTTCCTTGCTGGGAGCTGTTCCAGGAGCAGGAACCGTCCTATCGCGCGTCGGTCTTAGGCGATGCCAACGGCATTCGCATCTCGGTCGAGGCCGCCTCACCGATGGGCTGGGATCGGTACACCAATCCTCGCGGCGCGTCGATCGCGATGGAGTCCTTCGGCGCCTCGGCGCCCGGCGAGGTGAACCTCGAGAAGTTCGGCTTCACCCCGTCGGCGATCGCCGAGCGCGCACGCACGATCCTGAAGCAAGGAGCCTAGCGACTCACGTGCGTGAGTTCTTTCGCTTCCCTCATCCCGTCAACGAAAGCGCAGCACGCGTGGTTGGCGGGATGAGCGCGCTTCTGACGGTCGCGATCCTCGTGACCAAGCAACCGTGGCTGCTCGCTCTCTTGACCTACGAGTTCTTGGCGCGCGTGATCGCGGGGCCGCGGATCTCGATCTTCGCGCGACTCGCCAATCACCTCGTCGTGCCCGCCCTCCGGCTGCCCAACCGGCCGACGCCCGGTCCGCCGAAGCGTTTCGCGCAGTGCATCGGGCTGCTCTTCGCCGCCGGCGCGTGCATCGCGTGGTTCGCCATCGCACGGTGGGACGTCGCGCGCGGGCTGCTGGTGGTGCTTGCCTTCTTCGCGCTGCTCGAGTCGGTGTTCGGCTTCTGTGCAGGCTGCTTCCTCTTCAATCAGCTGATGCGGATGGGCCTCATTCCCCGCGAGACCTGCGAGCAGTGCCTGAATTGGCGGCCGCGGGTGGGGGATGGGGGGTAGGGAGCAGAGACACCGCCTTTCGCGAAGCAACGCCACCGCGCGCGCCTCTCCCGGGTTTGCTACTTCCCGCTGAGATTGCCGGCTGCTACCCTAAATGCGTCCAGAGCGCCCCCCGGACGCCGCAGCTCTCCTCTTGGAGGCAATCAATGCGAAGGGTGTTCTTCGCCTTCTTCATGCTCACGCTTCTGACTTCGCTTGCACGTGCCGGGTCCAACGCCGGCGGAACCCTCGTGCTGCACGCACTCGACCTCACGTACACGACGGACGGAAGTGTCTACTGCAACCAGACGCCGCCTCGCGAGTGCGAGGCGATCAATCCAACATCCTCCGGCGCTCCGCTCCAGGTCTATACGGTGCTCGCGGTCTTCAGTGCCGGGAACAAGCCGCGATTGCGCGGCGTCGAGTTTGGCGTCACCTACTCTGGTGTGTTGATCGATGACTGGGGCAGTTGCGCGGAAGTCGAAGACGCGATGTCCGGTTGGCCAGCCAGCGGTACAGGCACGGTTGTCACGTGGTCTCAATCGAAGACCGAGCGAATCGTTCCTGTGTACTGGTTCGCGGGCTACCTCTCGTCGCTGGCGGGTGCGCCGACGTTGGAGTTGACGCCGCACCCAGTGAACGGCGGTCACTTCGGCGACGATCACGTCCCGACACACCTCGACGGAATCGCTGGATACGGCCTGCTTGGCTTTGGTCAGACCGAGCGCACCTTGCCCGGCTCCGCGCGTATTCACGCTGCGACCGGACCGCACCGGCGACGTGCCGACGATTCAGGACGCGATCTACCGCGGCCCCCGGTAGCGTGATTGAACCTGGAAACGGTGCTCCACCGCGGCCCGGGCAATCGGGACATTCAGTTGAATGACACGCACCTGACCATCTGTTCGAAGTCGGGGATCCCAGACTCTGCGTCATCGATTGCGAGTTCGCCCTCCGTCGGTCATCGAGCCTTCTGGTTGGCGCAGGGCGAAAGCAATCGCCCAACGACGAAGGCATCAAGATCGTGGGGAGGCTACATCGCGGACAACGCCCAGTCATTCGTCGCCGGGGTGCGATTCACGGTTACGAAGGGTGCTCGTTCGTCGTTCGAAACTGCATCTCTTCGAAGGATGCTCGGCGAAAGGTGGAGCGGGGGCCATTCAAGGAGGCGGCAACTTCGTCGCCGAGGACTGCGTGTTCCGCGCGAACGTCGCGCGAGAGCGAGGGGGCGGCGCGATCGTCTGGCCAGACGGATCCATCGTGCTACGCCGATGCCGGTTCGAGGGTAATCATGCCGCGACCAACGGCGGGGCGGTTCAGGCGATCGGGGTCCCGGTCCAGATCGAGGACTGCGTGTTTGTCGGCAACAGCGCCAGTCGAGCAGGGGCCGTCTACGTCGACGGGTGCTCAACCAGCATCGCCGGATGCACCTTCATCGCGAACCAGGCCACGACCGCTGGCGCGCTCCACTGCGGAGCCGGCAACACCACCGTCGCTGGGTGCACCGTTTCCGACAACAGCGCTGCCACCGTTTCGGGAATCTACTCCGATGATGCCGCCGGAAATCTGGAGCCGCAGAACACGATCGTGTCCTATGGGACCACTGGCGTTGCCATCCGCTGCGGCGGCAAGGTCGTCACGGTTGGAGCATGCGATACCCATGGAAATCAGGGCGGCGATTGGCCCTCGCGTCTGGCCGGGCAGCTCGGCCACACACCAACGATAACTTCTCGTCGGACCCACAGTACTGCGATCGCGGAAACCGCGACCTGCATCTCGACGCGGCGTCGCCCTGCGCCGAAGAATCCAATCCTGCCCGCGGCCAGGTCGGAGCGTGGCCCGTGGGCTGCGGGGTGGTTGGTGCCGCCGGATCGCCGCCGCGGTCAGAAGTCCCCGCGTCGATCACCGGGATCAGCCC
Organism: Candidatus Eiseniibacteriota bacterium; assembly: GCA_046327845.1. Lineage (GTDB taxonomy): Bacteria > Eisenbacteria > RBG-16-71-46 > CAIMUX01 > CAIMUX01 > JADJQY01. The sequence continues at coordinate 6,161 of JAXLXQ010000046.1, forward strand.
GAATCCATTCAGTGGATCGACCCAAGTTCGGATTCGACTCGGGAGCACGCCAGCGGCGCGCCTGACCATGCAGGTGTTCGACGCTTCCGGAAGGTCAATCCGGAAGTTGATCCCCAATGTTCTGCCCGGCCGCGAGGGTCTCGTGGAGTGGGAAGGGCGGAACGAGTCGGGAGACCTGGTTCCGGCCGGGATCTACTTCATTCGCCTCGACGATGGCGCGAGCGAATCGAGGACGCGGGCAATCCTGATTCGTTGAGGCGCGGGAGCTAGGGAGTGGCGAGCCTCGTCGCCCGGAGGCGGTACTTCTCGCTTCCTGGCTCCAACTCCACCGCCCTCCTCGCCGCCTCGAGCGCCGTGCCACGATCTCCCGCACGCAGCGCGCCTCGGCCAGCGTGTCGAAGCCCTGCGCGCTCGGATCGAGCGCCGTCGCCTCGAGGCGTAGCGCGGACCGCCTCATCGGCCGACCCGCTTGGTCTCGAGCAGGGTCCAGGCAAGGCCGTTCATCGCCGCTGCCGAGCGCGGATCACGACGCAGGGCCTCGGCGTAGGCGTCCTTCGCCGCCGCCCAGCGACCGACTCCAGAGCAGACAGAACGCGTGGTAGAGCGGTGCGGTCCTTCGCGTCGGGAGCGAGCCGCACCACTTCGGCCCACGCGGAACTCGCCGCATCGTAGTCGCCGCGGACTGCGCCGCCTTGGCCGCCGCGACGCTCCAGTAGATCTCTCCCGGGTCCTTTGCCAGACCGTCCGCCGCGACCGCCGTGGCCTCGTCATGCATGCCACGGCCGTCGAGAAGGACGAGCAGTCGCTTCCGCGACGCACGGTCACGAGGATCACGCGCCACGACGTCGCGCAGAAACGCCAGCGCTTCATCGGTGCGCCCGAGCAGCTCGAGCGTCGCGGCATAGGTCTCCCGCTGCGGCAGCGCGGTGGGGTCGAGCTGCATCGCCATTGCGGCCTGGGCGAGCGCTTCCTCGGGGCGATGCTCGCGATTGAAAACGACCGCCACGCCGGCCTGCAGCTTGGGACTCTTCGGCTGCGCGGCTGCGCCAGCCTTGAAGAACGATGCCTCGTCTCTCCAGTCGACGTTCCGCACCCATGTGCGCGCCGCACCCGCGACGATCACGACGACGAGCAGGGCGAGCGCTGGTCGAAGCAACGCCGGCCGCGAGCGTGCGAGCGCCGCGACCGCGGCCACGCAAACCAGAATGAGCCCGGCGGAAGGGAGATAGAACAGCCGCTCCGCGAAGATCGTCCCGATCGGCACCGGAACATTCGACGCGACCGCGTAGGAGATGAGTGTGAAGGTCGCGCCCCATCCCTCGATGCGCTCGCGTCGTCGAACGGTCAGAGCGACCAGACCGAGGAGCGCAATCGCCCCGAGCCCCATGAATCCGGTCGGCGCCCGCAACAAGGACAGCACCGGCGCCGAGTAGTCGGCGGCGAGGCGCGCCGGCCAGAGGGTCAACCCGAGATATCGGCCGGCGCAGTCGAGGATCGTGGGAAAGCGCTGGATGAGGTTGGTCCCGATCATCGGGTTGTCGGCGGCGTCTGTCGCCGGCGCGCTCCACGATCCCAACACCTGATGACGCAGCACGACGTAGAACGCGATCGGGATCAACGACGCCAGTGCGAGCCCGAGCGTTGGCGCGCGACGCGAGCTCGACGCCGGGCCCGACTGCGCGGGGCGCCCGGTTCGTCCGATCGCGAAGAGGAGCATCGGCAGTGTGATCGCGCTCTCCTTCGCACCCACCGCGAGGAGCACCGCCAGCGGGGAGAGCCAACGAAGGCGGCGTTCCTCCGAAAGCGCGAGATGAAGCGCGGCGAGCGAGAAAGCGCCGCAAAGCAGCTCGGCGCGTCCGGAGATCCAGGTCACGGCCTCGGTGTGGAGCGGATGCACCGCGAAGATCGCCGCGGCCGCCCAGGCCACGTTGGCCTGCGCGAACAGTCGAAGGAGCAGCCGATACCAAAGCACCGTCACCAAGGCATGCAGCGCCAGGTTGATGAGGTGCGGCAGGAACGCCGAGTCGATCCCAAGTTGGGGCCCGAGCGAAAACGAGAGGGTGGTCAGCGGTCGCCAGAGAAGCGCGGAGTGGATCTCCCCCCAGTAGGGCGCGGCGAGGATCTTGGCGAGATCAAACGGCCCGACCAGCGCCGGATGCTTCAGGATGAGGAAGTTGTCGTCGTAGACGTAGCCGTTTCCGAGGCAGTTGAGGTAGGGGAGAAGCGCGAGCAGCACCAGGGCCCACGATCGCGATGTTGAAGTCGATTGAACTCGCACCGAAGACGGGCCCTTGGGTGGCAGATCGCACGGCACTCGCGGAAGGTAGCAACCGTGCTCTTCGTCGGTCAACGATGCCGGCGCGTGGCGTCCCGCATCTAGGCGACCCTACGACCGGTGCACCGGCGTTCGACCTCCGTTCTACTCTCGCCACCGAGAAGCCAATGCGACTGCTTTGATCTCACCGAGCAGCCCCGATCGGGTATCTTCTCCCCGCCACGGTTCCATGGGTCGACGGCGCGGCGTTTCATTCACGGCCGCTCGGCGCCCCGTTCGATTCCACATCCCCGGAGGATTCATGGTTCGGAACATCGTCCTGGCTTTCTTGGTGGCGATCGCGGTGCTCTTGGGGTTCGCCGCCAGTCGGCCCGACCACTTCAGCGTGAGTCGATCCACCTCGATCGCGGCGCCACCCGATCAGTTGTTTCCGTTGATCGATGACTTTCACAGCTGGGCCCGCTGGTCGCCCTGGGAGAAGCGCGATCCGAACATGCAACGCACGCACAGCGGTTCACCCGCCGGCCCGGGCGCGATCTACGAGTGGTCGGGCAATAGCGATGTCGGCCAAGGTCGCATGGAAGTCACGAACACGGTGAAGCCGTCACAGGTGACGATCAAACTCGACTTCCTGAAGCCCTTCGAGGCGCACAACACCGCAGAGTTCACCCTCACGCCCGAAGGCCCAGGCACCAAGGTCACCTGGACGATGTCCGGTCCCGCCAACTTCATGTCCAAGCTGATGGGTATCTTCATGAACATGGATAAGATGATCGGCAAGGACTTCGAGGAGGGACTGGCGAATCTGAAGCGGGTCGCGGAGACCACCCAGCAGGATGCAAGGTGAGAGTACCGACCTTCGCGGCGAGCATCTGGCGAGTCGTGGCGGTGTTCGCTGCCTGGATCACGATCGTGGTCACTGCCGTTCCGGCCGCCAAGGGTTTCGCCACGAACGCCGGGACGATCTCCGCGGACAACGGAGTCGAACTGTTCTATCGAGTCGACGGCTCGTCCGCGGACACCGTGGTCGTGCTTCACGGCGGCCCCGGACTGAGCATGGCGTATCTGGAACCGGATCTCGCGCCACTGGCGAAGGCGCACACGGTCATCTACTACGACCAGCGCGGAAGCGGGGAGTCGACGGTGATCTCCGACTCCAGCGCGCTCACGGTCGAGGCGCACGTCGCCGACCTCGAGGCGTTGCGCGCGCACTTCCACCTCCGCGCCATGAAACTGCTCGGCCACTCCTGGGGAGCGGGGCTGGCCGCGGAGTACGCCGCTCGCCATCCGGAGCGCGTCGAGCGGATGCTGTTGGTGGACGCCATGCCATCGAGAGTCGATCCCTACGGGCCTCAGTTCGGCGGCAACCTGCGTGCTTGGATGGACGACTCCACGAAGGCGAAGGTGGCGGCGCTTTCGGCCGCGCGGAAGCAGGCGGCCGATCCGGTGACGGCCTGTCGTGACTACTGGTCCCTCTTCATTCGGGGATACTTCGCCGACCCGCAGCACCCGCCAACCGGAATGCGAGGGGATGTGTGCGCGATGCCGGCGGCGGCGCTGCGGAATGCGAGTACGGTTTCGAAGTGGCTCTTCGCCTCCCTGGGCGAGTGGGACCTTCGCCCGATGCTCTCGAAGCTCGACATTCCGACGCTGGTGATCCACGGGGAGCGCGATCCGATTCCGCTGGCGTCAGCGACCGAGTGGGCGGAATCGCTTCCTCAGGCCAGGCTGCTGGTCGTGCCCGGCAGCGGCCACTTTCCCCACGTCGAGCGGCCGGAGCTCTTCTTCCCCTCAGCCGAGACCGTCCTCGCCGGGCGGTGGCCCGCAGCCGCCCGCTAGCGCCCTCGGGCGGCGAATATTTTCGGCTGCTCGTGTCGATTCCGTCTGGCCTCGACCGTCGCCTGAGTGGAACGATCCCCGGTGGCCTTTCGGGGCGCCGACCACTCGAAGCTGGATAACGAAGGAGCAAGCGATGCGATTCATGGTCATGGTCAAGGCGACGAAGGACTCCGAGGCGGGCGTGATGCCGAGCACCGAACTCCTTGCCGCGATGGGCAAGTTCAACGAGGAGCTGGTCAACGCCGGCGTCATGAAGGGGGGCGAGGGGCTCCACCCCAGCTCCCGCGGCGCGCGCGTTCGCTTCGACGGCCCGAAGCGCACCGTGATCGACGGCCCCTTCGCCGAGACCAAGGAGCTGGTGGCCGGCTTCTGGCTCTGGGAGCTGCCTTCGATGGAGGAAGCGATCGCCTGGGTCAAGCGCTGCCCCAACCCGATGCCCGGCGAGAGCGAGATCGAGATCCGCCGCATCTTCGAGGCCGATGACTTCGGCGAGGCCTTCACCCCCGAGCTCCGCGCGAAGGAAGAAGAACTGCGCTCTCGATCGAAGCGGAACGACGGCTGATCGAGTATCCTCGCCGGTTCCGAAGAGGGGGGAAAGGAGTAGGGCATGAGTGGAGTACGAGTCCTGGTCGGCACACGCAAGGGTGCGTTCGTGCTGACCTCGGACGCCAAGCGTCAGAAGTGGGATGTGAGCGGGCCGCACTTTGCGGGGTGGGAGATCTACCACCTGAAGGGTTCGCCGGTCGATCCCAACCGGATCTACGCCTCGCAGTGCAGCAGCTGGTTCGGGCAGATGATCCAGCGATCGAACGACGGCGGGAAGACTTGGGAAGCGGTCGGCAACAAGTTCGCCTACGAGGGCGAGGTTGGACAGCATCAGTGGTACGACGGCTCGCTTCGCCCGTGGGAGTTCAAGCGGGTCTGGCACCTCGAGCCTTCGCTCACCGATCCCGATCTGGTCTATGCCGGCATCGAAGACGCCTCGATGTTCCGCACGACCGACGGGGGGCAGAACTGGGCGGAGATGCCGGGGCTGCGCAATCACGGTACCGGTCCGAAGTGGCAGCCGGGCGCCGGCGGCATGTGCCTGCACACGATCTTGATCGATCCGACCAACCATCAGCGGATGTACATCGCGATCTCCGCGGCCGGCGCCTTCCGCAGCGACGACGGCGGCACGAGCTGGAAGCCGATCAACAAGGGGCTCAACTCGAAGTACATTCCCGACCCCGAGGCGGAGGTGGGTCATTGCGTGCACCGCATCGCGATGCACCGGGCGAAGCCGAGCACACTGTTCATGCAGAAGCATTGGGACATCATGCGGAGCGACGACTCCGGCGAGTCCTGGCAGAAGGTGAGCGGCGATCTGCCGACCGACTTTGGATTCGTCATCGACGTGCACGCCCACGAGCCGGAGACGATCTACGTCGTGCCGATCAAGAGCGACTCGGAGCACTTCCCGCTCGAGGGAAAGCTGCGCGTCTATAGGAGCAAGAAGGGCGGGAACGAGTGGGAGCCCTTGACCAAGGGGCTGCCTCAGAGCGACTGCTACGTCAACGTGCTCCGTGACGCGATGGCGGTCGACTCGCTCGAGTCCTGCGGGATCTACTTCGGCACGACCGGAGGGCAGGTCTACTGCTCGCCCGACGGCGGCGACAACTGGGCGCCGATCGTGCGGGACCTGCCTGCGGTGCTCTCGGTCGAGGTGCAGACGCTCGCATGATCCGGGTGGTGCTGCCGTATCACCTGCGGAAGCTGGCCGGCCTTGGTAGCGAGGTGGAGCTCGAGATCGACGGAGCGGTCACGCCGCTCGCGGTCGTCGAGCAGCTCGAGGCGCGGTACCCGGTGCTGCGCGGCACCATTCGCGACCACTACACGAAGGAGCGGAGGCCCTACCTCCGCTTCTTCGCTTGCGCGCAGGATCTCTCGCACGAGCCGCTGGACGCGCCGCTGCCGCGCGCGGTGGAGATCGGCGAAGAGCCGTTTCTGATCGTCGGCGCGATCGCGGGAGGATGACGCCAGTGAACCCGGAGAGAAGTGGGTCGAGCCCCGATCAGTCTCCCGAAGCTTGGGGGGAGATCGCACAGGAGTACGAGCTGGCCTTCGAACGGGTGAGCGGCCAGTACTCCGAACAGACGCTCGATGCCCTCGGCATCTCCGCGGGCGAGCGCGTGCTCGATGTCGCGGCTGGCGCGGGCGCCTTGAGCTTGCTCGCAGCGCGCCGTGGAGCGACGGTGCTCGCCACCGACTTTGCCCCGGGCATGATCGCGCGACACGAGCTTCAGGATCCGGAGGCCTACTGGACGGCGTTCACGCGATCGGCGCCGCCGCTCGCCTACCTCTTCGGTCGGCTCTCGCCGGAGCAGGTGGCCGCGGTCGGGCGCGCCTACGTCGCCGCGCTTCGGGCGCAAGCGAAGGACGGCGCTCCGGTGCTCGAGGCCGAAGCCTGTCTCGGGATCGGAATCGCCTGAGGCCACGCCGGAAGGGCTCCCACGTACCTCAGCGCACCGGCGGGGGTGACTCGAAGTAGCCCGGGTCTTCGAGCCCGAAGGCATCGGCCACGCGGTTGAAGAAGGCGAAGAGCGCGGTGATGTAGATGCACTCCGCGATCTCGGGATCACTCCAACCGAGCCCGCGTAATCTCACCACATCCTCGTCCCGCGCCTTGTACGAGGTCTGCGTGACCAGGCGAACGAAGTCGAGCAGGCCGCGCTCCGCCTCGCTGAGCGGCGCCGCTTCCAGCTTGGCTTGGGAGAGTGATTCGTGAACGGTCGGGTCGGCTTCCTGCAACTGCAGGAAGAAGGCGTGGCTGCCAACTCAGTAGGGGCACTGGTTGAGCGCCGATACGTAGGTCGCGATCATCTCCTTCAGACGTCGGGTCAGGTGCCCATCGGAGAAGTGCACCCGCTCCGAGAAGGTAACCACGTCGCGAAAGAAGTCCGGGCGCAGGCTGAAGCACTTCAAGATGCCCGGGAGCTTCTGCCGCCCCGGGTTGGCGGCAAACCACTCCGCATAGGCCGCGGCTGCGTCGCCCGTCGCCTCATCCTCCTCGATCCACCCGATTCGCGCCATGCGCCCCCCGTCGATTATGGTGAGTCCGATTCGCGCCCCACTTTATCACGCCCCTCTTGCGCTTTGCTTCGCATCTCGCGATTCTCTCCGCGACCCGCTTCGAGCCGCGAACGAAGCTTGATCGCAGCGACCCCCACCGGCCGCGGAGAGGGACGAGTCGATGACCGCGGCTTTGGAGGCCTCGCACATTCGCATCGTGGCGGAAGACATCCTGGCATTGGAAGAGGCGGCGCTTCGCCGCTGGTGCAAGGGGGATCCGTCCGGCTTTCTCGAACTTTGCGCAGAGGACGTGGTCTACTTCGACCCCTACCTCGAACGGCGTATGAACGGACTCGCGGCGCTGACCGCTTACTACGAGTCCATCCGTGGAAAAGTACAGGTCGAGCGCTTCGAGATGATCGAACCGTACGTCCAGTTGATCGGCGATGCCGCCGTGCTCACCTTCAACTTCGTCTCCTGGGGCGAGAAGGAGGAGCCGTCGCGGTGGAATTGCACGGAGGTGTTCCGGCGTCGCGGCGATGGGTGGCGGATCATCCAGACGCACTGGTCGTACACCGCGCAAACATGACGCCGCCGGCCGCTTCGGTGCGGCGCGCCGATGAGAGCGACCTCGACGCGGTGCGACAGCTTCGTCTCCGGGCATTGGCCGGTGCGCCGCTGGACTTCGACGACTCGCTCGAGGTGGTGCGGCAGTGGGATGACCGGGAGTGGCGCCGCTGGTTCGACGCTCGCGCCATTTTCGTGCTGGAGCTCCAAGGCCAGCTTCACGGCATGGTCGCGGCCGATCCCCACGATCGCGATCCCCGCACGATGTTCCTGGGCGCGATGTGGCTCGACCCGGAGGCCCGCGGCCGCGGCGCGGCCGGGATGTTGATCGATGCACTCAACCGCTGGGCCAGCGATCAGGGAGTGGAGCGGTTGTTGCTCCATGTGGTCGAGGACAATGCCGCGGCGCGTCGTGCCTACGAGCGGGCCGGCTTTCGACTGACCGGGGCGGCCCCTCAGCACTCGGAGGCCGCGCCGCGCGAAGTTGAGATGGAGAAGCGGCTCAGTTAGCGGGATGTCCGAAGCGCTTGGTCCGGAAAGAGCGCGGGACGTTCGCGCCAGAACCGTTGTACACTGTGCGGCGAGACGTACCCGGATTCCCCCCAGTGCGTGCGTCACGGCCGATACTTGAAAGGGACTCGATTCTCTCGCGGACGAATGTGATTCAAACGGGAGTGAACCCGCGATGTCTTGGCGCAAGCCTGTCGAATTTCGTTCACGCCTTGGGGTGAACTACCTCTGGCATCTGCTGGCCGCGGCCCGGGTCGGTTACGACTCCGACTACGCGGATCGTTACCGTCAGAGCGTCGATGCCGACGCGATCAACGTTCTCGAGCGACACGGCGCCCGAATTCGCTTTGGGAACGGCGAGACCGGGAGCCTGACCTCGCTCCTGGCTTTTCTTCCCGGCTGGTTGCGGCTCGAATCGCACGAAGCACTTCGGGGTTATCTCGACACGGCCGAGTATTGCCTCGAGTGCGGCTCCTTCGCCCCGCTTGCCGCCGCATTCCCCGACGCGAACTGGGAAGATCCGTGGTATCTGCACCTGCCTGGACATCGCTTCCAGCCGGCGCCGGCAGAGACTCTCGCCTTCCACGAAATCGCCGAGTGCTACGTCCGTAACTTCGAGCGCTACGCCACCGCGGTGTGGCCTGTGGCGCGCGCGGCGATGGAGACGCGGCGCCTGCAGTTGGCGACCTGGTTCGCGCGGCGTGACCTCATCGCGGATTGGGAACGATACCTGAGCATTCCCTTCCTCGCGCCCAGGTACGAAATCATGCTCTGCTACTCCAACCGAGGCGGACCGGATTACAACTCCCTCGGCTATGACGGAAATCTCTTCTTCTACGACAAGCCGTTCAAGCAGACCTGCCACTTCGTCAGCCACGAGATCGGCACGCACATCCTGGGGCAGGTGAAGAAGGCGGTCGACGACGCCGGTCGTCACGCGCCCGGGATCGTCTACCGGGCGTTCGAGGACATGGTGATGTTCCTGAACGAGCGTGTTCTCGGCGTCGAGCGGCTCGCCTACACGCTCCCGCCGACCTTCGAGCATGCAGCCATGCTGTCCTTCTGCGCCGCGAGCTACCAGGATCCGTTTCAGCTGGTGACGCTGCTCGACCGCGCCGCGGACTTCCTTGCCAAGAAGGCGGCTCACGGCCGACACTAGCGCGCGGAAACAGCCACGGCCGCTCCACGCATCCGAACGGAGAAGCAGATGCTCTTCATGGTCATCGAACGATTCCGCGACAACGACATGATCCCGGTCTACCGTCGCGTGCGAGAGGGCGGACGGATGCTGCCGGAGGGGCTGCGCTACGTCGACAGCTGGATCGAGCCCGGCTTCGCGCGCTGCTTTCAACTCATGGAGTGCGAGGATGCTCGACTTCTGCAGCAGTGGGTTCTCGGCTGGCGTGGGTTGGGCGTGACCTTCGAGATCGTCCCAGTCGTGCCGAGCGCGGAGACGCGGGCGATCGTGGCGCCCCATCTCGACTCGGGCGAGTAGTTGGCCGAGGGACACGCAGGAAAGGCAAGAGATGAACCCATCGCCTCCTTCACATCGGGAGAAGACCGCTCACTTCCGCCGACTGCACGAGTCCGGCTGCTTCGTGATGCCGAACCCATGGGATATCGGAAGCGCGGTGGTGCTGGAGAAGCTCGGATTCCCAGCCCTCGCCACCACCTCCGCGGGCTTCGCCTTCTCGCACGGCTTGCCCGACGATCCAAGCGCGATCCCGTGCGAGCTCATGCTCGCGCACGTGCGGGAGATGGCCGCGGCCACGCCGCTCCCGGTCAATGCCGACTTCCAGTCGGGCTATGCGGCGGAGCTGGAGCAGCTCGCGGTCAACGTACGGCTCTGCGCCGAAGCGGGCGTGGCCGGTCTCTCGATCGAAGACGCGTCGGAAGATCCGGCCGAGCCTCTCTTCGATCGCGCGCGTTCGATCGAGCGGATTCGAACCGCGCGTCAGGCGATCGACGCCTCGGCGACCGATGTGGTGCTGACCGCGCGATGCGAGGCTTGGTTGGTCGGCGATCCCGATCCGCTTCGCACCGCGCTCGATCGCTTGCCGGCCTTCGCCGCGGCCGGCGCCGATTGCCTCTACGCGCCCGGAGTGCAAGATCCCGCGGCGATCCGCGCGCTGGTCGAAGCGGTCGCGCCCAAGCCGCTCAACGTGCTCCTCTACAAGCCGAGCGAGCCGATCAGCGTTCCGATGCTGGCCGAGCTCGGCGTGCGGCGCGTTTCGGTGGGCGCGGCCCTCGCGCGACACGCCTGGGGAGGATTTCTGCGCGCGGCCCGCCGCCTGCTCGAGTCGGGCAGCTTCGATCCCGCGGCCGGGCTGGCGACGTCGGCGGATCTCGATCCCTTCTTTCGTCGAGCGCGTTGAGGCGTTCGGCGGTGATGCGGCGGCCGCACCGGTTCGTTCCCGCGCTTCTCGCGTTCGCCGTCGCCGCGGTTATGGTGAGCAGCCGCTCTCTCGCGCGAGAAGCATCCATCTTGGTCGAGATCGAACCGCGCGCGCTCGCCTCGCAGGATGCCGACTCGGTGCGGCTCGGGCAGGCGATCGAACTGTGGGCGAAGGGAACGGCCGACGGGCGCCACGGCGCGCTCGCCATGCTCGAAGATCTGCGCACCCGCTTCTGGGATTCGCCCGCCTACCACCTGCTCCGGGGCGAAGCCTACCTCGACGGAAACCGCGGCAGCGACGCGCGGGCAGCGTTTCGCCTGGCTGCGGCGGTCGACTCGACCGCGTGGGAGGCGCGGCTCCTCCTGAGCGGCTCCTTGATCGACGCGATGCTCGACGACCTCTCGCTCGACGGGCTTTCCGAGGCGACGCGCGAGCTGGATGGGGTCCTGCGCGGGCTAACGCGAGCCGCCTCGGAGAGCACCCTCTCGCGCTTCGAGCGGGAGGAGGAGAAGACCGCGCGCTACCAGAAGGCCCTGCTCCTCTTTCATCAGAAGCGGGGTGTCACGCGCTTGAGCGAGAAGGTGCGGCTCACGCGGGAGGCTCTCGATCTCCTCGCGCCGATCACCTCGGGCTATCCCCGTGGGGTGTCGAGCGAGGCCTGCATGATCCGCGCGATGTTGGCGCTCGACCTGGACGAGCCGCGCGAGGCCGCGCTCTGGTTCGAGCACATGCTCTCGCTCATGGACGTGCAGCGGAAGAGCATCTTCCGCGTGCCGCTTCAGCTGAACGATGACCCTCGGTTTCGCGGGGCGACCGACACGATGGAGCGGGGCGCGCTCGCCGATGCCTACTGGGACGGCTTCCGAAGCGACGACGGCGAGCTGATTCCGGAGCAGCTCGAGTACTTCTACAACACAGGGCTCGCGCTCCTCTACTTTCCGGATCGGCGACGTGACGGCGAGGGGGTGAGCATGGTGGGCCAGGCGGTGCAGCGATTTGGCCTGCCGACTGCGAAGTCGGAATGGAATCCCACCTACGACGACCTCTCGGCCGCTGCCGGCGTGAGCGACCCGACCTTCGGCGTCGTGCACGATCGCACGCGCGGGGCGGAGAACGAAAAGGTCGAGCTGGTCTATCCGGGCGGCATCACCTTGACCTTCGAGCGCTCGGTCGACGGTTCCTACGCGGCCGCCAACTTCTCGACCCTCCACCTCACCAACTCGCCCGAGCTGCCGCCGGTGGTGGCGGCGATCAAGCCCGAATCGATCGATGGTCTCTACCTCTCGACGGCGGGATTCCGCGCGGCCGCCGGGCGCACTCGCGAACGCTTCGTGGTGTGCGTTCCGCCCTGGGGGGCTCAGTCGGCGTGGTGGCGCGGCGCCAGCTACTCCTGGGACCTGAGCAACAGCCAGGGGCTGATCGTGGCGAGCGCGGCGCAGAAGGTCGAGCAGCGGCACTTCTACGACACCGGCGTCCCCAGCGCGGGGGGCGTGCTTCTGATCGGCAGCGAACTGGACCTCGTGCCCGGCACCTATCACCTCGATTTCCACATCGAGGACTCCACGGCCGGCGAGAGCGGCACGCGCCGCTTCCGACTGGACGTGCCGAACTTCGAGCCGGCGAAGCTCGAGCTGAGCGAGCTGTCGCTCGCGATGCCGGGAAGCGAACGCTGGGCCGGCGAAGTCGTGCGTCAGCCGAACCTCCCCTTCCTGCCGAACGTGCTGAGCGCGGTGAGGCAGGGAGACGAGACGGTGCTCTACTACGAGCTGTACAACCTGACGCCGTCGGTCAAGGGGCTCGACTACGGGCGCTGCTCGGTCGAGCTCAAGGTGGTGCCGGTGCGCTATCGCCAAGAGTTCGGCAAGCGAGCGGCGAGCGGCAAGCTGCGCGAGTCGGATCGCTCACGCTTCGGCGCGCTCGGCGACCAGGCGGGCGACGTGACGCTGGACCCCGGCAACAGCCAGACCGTCACCTTCCCGGAGCGAAGCCTGCGCCTGATCCAGGAGCCATCGCGCGGGCTACCCGGGGTGGTCATCTCGACCGCGTCGTTGCGCCCCGGGAAGTACCGCGCGGTCGTCACGCTGCGCGACGCCGTGGCCAAATCGGAGGCGATCCGAGAGATCACCTTCCACGTCGTCGAGCCCGCAGACTACGACGCGGTCTGGTCGCGGTCGAATTGACCCTGCCGGCGCTTCGTTCTTCCTGCTGGGGAATTCCGCCCAGCCGGCCGATCACTTCTAGGATCTCCGCCGGTGCGGCCGGCACGCAGAGGGATAGCCAGTGGACGACCCGGGTCGTATGCTCGGCCGTCCGGCCGACGTTGGGCGAAGAGAGGAAGGGAAGCCATGACCGCGAAAGTGAACGCCGATACCCCCGCCACCGTCGTCATCTTCGGAGCGAGCGGAGACCTGACCAAGCGCAAGCTGGTCCCCGCGCTCTTCCTGCTGAAGCACGCGGGGCATCTCCCGTCGCGCTTCTCGCTCGTGGGGGTGGCGCGTCGTGAGAAGACCGACGAGCAGTTCCGCTCCGACATGGGCGAGGCGGTCTCGAGCTTCAGCCGCGCCGGCGCCCCGGATCGCGCCGAGCTCGATGCGTTTCTCTCGCGCACCTTCTACGTCTGCGGCGACTTCTCGAACGTCGAGACCTACACCTGGCTGAAGTCGAAGCTGGATGAGGTGGAGTCGGCCGCCGGCGCGGAGAATCCGATCCGCCTCTACTACCTCGCGGTGCCGCCGTCAGAGTTTCCGGTCGTGCTCGAGCATCTTTCGACCGCCGGCCTCGCGCCGCGCGATCAGGCCGACCGCATCCGCATCGTGATCGAGAAGCCGTTCGGCCACGACATCGAAAGCGGCCGTGTGCTGAACGAGCAGGTGCACCGCACCTTCGACGAGAAGCAGGTCTACCGCATCGATCACTACCTGGGGAAGGAGACGGTCCAGAACATCCTGGTCTTCCGCCTGGCCAACGGCATCTTCGAGCCGCTCTGGAATCGTCGCTACGTCGACCACGTGCAGATCACCGTGTCGGAGACGCTCGGGGTCGAGGGACGCGGCGGCTACTTCGACGAGGCGGGGATCCTCCGCGACATCGTGCAGAACCACATGCTCCAACTGCTCTGCCTAGTCGGCATGGAGCCGCCGATTCGCTTCGACGCGGAGCAGGTGCGAAACGAAAAGGTGAAGGTCCTGATGGCGCTTCACCCCTTCGGCCCGGAGGAGTTCGCGAAGCAACTGGTGCGCGGTCAGTATGTCGGCGGCGAGATCGGCGGGCAGCGCGTGCCGGCCTATCGCGATGAGCCGAGCGTGAGCCCGCGTTCGCTCACCGAGACCTACGTCGCCTTCCGCTGCACGCTCGACAACTGGCGCTGGGCCGGCGTGCCGTTTTATCTCCGCGCGGGGAAGCGGCTCGGCGGGCGCACCACCTCGATCGCGATCCACTTCCGCCAGCCTCCGCTCACCCTCTTCCGCCAGTCGAAGCTGCCGGAGCCGAACCTGCTCCTCCTGCAGATTCAGCCGGAGGAAGGGATCTGGCTGCGCGTCGGTTCAAAGCGTCCGGGCGGGCGGGTGGAGATCGATCCGGTCGAGCTGCAGTTCCGCTACTCGACCACCTTCGACCAGGGACCGCCCGAAGCGTACGAGCGCCTTCTGCTCGATGCGATGAACGGCGACTCCACCCTCTTCGCGCGCGAGGACGAGGTCGATCGCGCCTGGCGCTTCATCACGCCGATGGTCGACTACTGGCAGAACAACCCGAGCGTGCCGGTCACCTTCTATCAAGCCGGCAGCTGGGGCCCCCTCGAGGCCGATCGCCTGATGCAGCAGGACGGCCGGAGCTGGTACAACGAGGTGCCGGGGAAGGCGTAGCGGAGGAGAGATGGCGGAGCAGAAGACCAAGGCAACCGGCGCGGACGTCGACGCATTCCTCGATCGTGTGGCGAAGGGTGAGCGCCGTGACGACTGCGAAGCCCTGATCGCCATGATGAAGAAGGTGACGAAGGAGGCTCCGAAGCTCTGGGGCCCGACGATCGTCGGGTTCGGTCAGTACCACTACAAGTATGCGAGCGGACACGAAGGGGACGCTTGCCTCCTCGGTTTCTCTCCGCGCAAGGATGCAATCTCCGTCTACTTCGTCAGCGGATTCGATCTGCACGCTGACCTGCTGCCCCGCTTGGGAAAGTACAAGGCGGGGAAGGGATGCCTCTACATCAAGGCCTTGGCTGACGTCGACCGCGCCGTGCTGCTCGAGATGCTCACTCGGACGGCAAAGCTGATGCTCGAGTCCAAGGGACCGACGCCTCGGGCGGAATCCGAGCAGACCACGAAGAAGGTCGCGGCGAAGAGCGTGAAGAAGACGCGGAAGTCGAGCTAACCCGCCCGCTCGCTGCCGACCCGCTCCCGGCGGACTTCGCGACGCTCGACTGTGATGCGAAGTGGTGTGGCTCAGGTCGCGGAGCGCTGAGCCCACTGCTCCAGCACGGTCCGCCGCCCCGGCCCCAGTGCCTCGAGCAGACGCAGCGCCGCGTGATTCCCGGCGCTGGTTCCGTCGTGATACTCCCGGCCACCCAGTGCGTGCATGGTGCGCAACCCGTGGAGCATCGCTTCCACGCTCAGCCCGAGCTGGCGATGCTCCGGCGCGACCCCAAGGTAGTGATGGCTGCACCATCCGTTCGCGGGGTTGACGGCCAGAATGAGGATCACCGCGTCCCTCCCGTCGCGAACGCCGATTTGCAGCGTCTCGGGAGTGTGCAGCGTGTCTTCGTCGTCGAGCCGCGCCAGAAGAAACCCGAGCGCGTCGTCGTCCGGACTGGAGTTCGGGTCGCCGACGCAGGCGATCTGCATCAGTGCCGCCGCGCGATCGAGATCGGGACCGCGCTCGGTCGCGATGGTCTGCCACGCCAGCCGTGGCTCCCGCACGCGGAGCGTGATTCGATCGATCGCCTGATCGACGGGTAGGCGCACTTCGATCCTGCCGCCATGCGGTTCAAAGCCGAGTGCGCGAAGGAGAGACGTGTGACTCGCCGCGCGTCGAGCCAGGAGGATCGGATCCACGCCGGTGGTCTCGCGCACGATTCGCGATTCGAAGTGCCGCGCTCCACTCGCTCGCAGCGACGCCATCAACGCTTGGGCCTCGCGCTCGGCCGCGGCGAGGTCGAGATCCCCGTCGGATTCCGGGAGCCACCGCACGGTGAGTCCATAGAGCAGTCCGTCGAGATTGAACGCGTCGAGTTCGGCGCACTCGGCGCCCCTTGAATCGGTGAGTAGGCGCATCAGCGCCAATCCCCCGCCGCGATGAACCCGGCCCACGTCGCGGGGCGCGGTTCCCGACCGGCGGCGCGGAGCGCGCGGAGTCGTTCGCGGCATGCCGCGCGCACCGCCTCGCTCGTCGTGAGTCGTTCGCCGAAGCGCGCGCGGTAGAGCGCGACCATCCACTCGCGCGCGTCGTCGTCCTCGACCGGCCAGAGCGACATGATCACGCTGTGCGCGCCGGCCACTTGGAACGCGCGACGAAGGCCGAGCACTCCTTCACCCGCCGTCACCTCGCCCAGGCCGGAGTCGCAGGCCGAGAGCACAGCCCAGTCGGTCCCCGAGAGGTCGAGCGCGGCGATCTCTTCCGCGGTGAGGATGCCGTCGTCGCGTTCCGGATCCGCCGAGCTACGGAGATTCGCGCCGGCGAGCGCGAGTCCGGCGGTGCGGAGATCAGCGGGATCTCGGGTCGGGCGCGGCGCCGCCAGGTCATCGCGCGGAGTCCCGGCATTGGGGAGCGCGCCGAGCGAACCGATGCCACGCGTGCCCGCGGCGGTGGCAACGCAGCCGCGCCCCAGGATGAAGCCATGGGTCGCGAGGTGGAGCACCTGCTTGCCGCTCGCCGAGAGCTTGAAGTTGGACTCGGTGGCGTCGGTCCCCGAGACGCGAATCGCTTCCTCCGTCTGCGCGCTTTGCCAGAGCGACGCGATGGCGTCGACCTCGAGGCGGGAGCCAGGGAGCGGCGCGAAGCGAGTCGAGCGGAACTCCGCGCAGTCGGGTTCGCTTCCGCGGAAGAGTCGCGCGATCGCGCTCACCCAGTCGGGGTGCTCTTCACGCGGCGAGTCCGCGTCGAAGTCGATTCCGCCGAGAGCGAGGAGGGCGCCGCCGCTTGCCGGCGCGGGCAGCGCGAGGTCTCGCTCCGTGACGAGCGTGTGCACCAGCAGCGGCTGCTCCGCGAGGTAACGGTCCTTGCCCATCGGCAAAGCGAGCCAGCTGACCAGTTGCAGCGAACCGTCGGGCACGAGGAAGAGTTGATCACAGCGCCCGAGGCGATCCGCGATCGGATCCCACACCAGTTTCCGGAGCGCCACGCCGCTCGCATCCTCTTGGGTGTCGCGCCACGCTCGAACCGCTTCATCGATCGCATCGGCCCGGCCTAGCGGCACGAGGATCGGTTCCTTTGCCTCGGCCGCGAGCACGAGCGCGACGTACGCACCCGCGGGGGAGTCTTCACGCTTCGATGGGACGCTCTGGTAGTTCCAGTACGCCACGAGCGCCGCCTTCGCGGGGAGTTGGGTCGCGACGGACGCCAAGTCGGCCTGCGTGCCGGCCAAGCGGAGGCGATAACTGGCGCTGGCGGCCGCCATCGACTGCTCCGCCGCGACGCGCTCGGCGCGGGCGCGTTCGAGCTCGGCGGCGAAACCACTCTGCGTCGGATCTCCACTCACCAGCAGATGCGCGTGCCGCGCGGTGGCGCGCCGCAGGGTTGCCGACAGCGCAGCCAGCGTCGTGTCGCCGCTCACGGTCAGCCCGTGCCGTTGCTCCGCGACCGCATCGAGCACGCACGCGCGAGAGAGCAAGAGCTCGTCCCAGGTCTTCCGCGCCGCCCCCTTCGGCAATGACTTTCCATGGTCCGCCAGGAGCGAAAGCAAAAGGTCCTTGCCGCTGGGACGCAGAGCCGCGTATCGAAGCAGCTCCTCCTCACTGAAGACGTCGGCCATCGCGCGTAGATGCTCGCGCCCCAGACGCTCGGCGCGAAGCGCCTCCTCGAATGCCGCGGGGATCGCCCCCGTGGCGAAGTGCAGCTCGGCGAGTTCCTGCAACGAGGCGCCGACCAGCGGGCCTTCGGCGCCGAACACCTTCTCGCGAATCGCGAGCGCGCGCAGCAGGCGCGACTCCGCGGCGCTCAATGCACCTTCCGCGCGGTCGAGCCGCGCCAATAACGTGAGGGTGCTCGCGAGGTGTGGCGTCTCCGCTCCGACCGACTTCTCCTGGATCGCCAAGCTGCGTTCGAGCGTGCGCCGCGCCGCGGCTCGATCTCCACCGAGCGCCTCCGCCGAGGCGAGGTCTTCCAAGATCTGGCAAAGCTCCGGACTGTCGGGTGACGAGGCCTTCTCCTTGATCGCGAGCGCTTGCTGCAGCATCTCGCGTGCTTCCGGGACGCGCCCCATCGTCTTCCGCGTCTCGGCCAGGAGATCGAGCAGGTCGGCGACGTAGGGGTGATCTTCGCCGAGATGCGCGCGCTCGAGGCGCAGCGCTTCCTCGATCGACTCCTCGGCGTGCGCGAGATCTCCGGTGTCGAGATACAGCTCGCCGAGCGCGCCCAAGTTCTGCGCGTACTCGAGGTGATCCTCGCCCAGAATCGCGCGGCCGCGCTGCTCGACGTCGAGGAGGAGCGGTAACGCCTTTTCGTATTGCCCGCGCGCCTTGTAGAAGCTGGCGACGTTGTTCTCGGCCTGGAAGAAGTTGGGGTGATCCGGCCCCAGCACTTCACGCGACAGCCCCAGCATGCGCTCGTAGCGCGCGGCCGCGAGGTCGAGATCGCCCAGCGCCCAGTCGATCGCCGCGGTGTTGCTCAGGAGATCGATCAGGCTCGGCTTGTCGTTCTTGAGCGTCGTCTCTCGCGCATGGAGCGCCGGCTCCGCGTACTCGCGCGCGCGCTGGTACTCGCCCAGGTTGTACGCGATCCAGGAGAGGTTGTGCAGCGAGTTCACCACCTCGCGCGAATCGGGCGGGAAGTTCGAGGTCCAGATGGCGTGCCCGCGTTCGGCCTGCACGCGCGCGTCGGCGAAGCGCCCCATCATCATGTAGGTGTTGCCGAGCGAGGTCAGCGCCACCGCCACGTCGGTCGAGTTCGGCCCTGAGTTCTTCTCCGCGATCTCGATCGCGCGCTTGGCGTGGATCTCGGCTTCATCGAATTTCCCCTGAAGGCGCTTGATGTAGGCCATGCGCGCGTGGGTGCCACCGACCAGAGGGGCATCGACGCCCAGCGCCTGCTCGCGCAACGCGAGACTCTGGGTGAGCAGCGAGTCGGCGGTCGCATACTCGCCGCGCGCGAGGTAGAGGTTCCCGATCGTGTAGATGCTCGCGGCGTAGTCGGCGTGGGACGCGCCGAGCAGCTTGGCGCGAATGGCCCGTTGGCGCTCGGCCACCCGCATCGCCTCGTCGTCGGTCTGCTGCCCCGTGGCCCAGGTGGTTTCGATGACCAGCGCGAGCGCCGCGGCTACCTCGAGCGACTCACGGCCGTAGCGCCGCTCCAGTTCGTGCACCCAGCCGCGCGCGCGGGCGTCGGCGTCCGCCGCCTCGCCGCGCTTGACCTGATCGCGAATGGAGGAGATGACGGTCGAATCGGCGTGGGTGAAGCGCGATGGCGCGAAGAGCTGGGCGCGCGCGCCCGCCGAAGGGAGCGCCGCCAGGAGGACGCCGGCCATCAGCGCGAGCAGGCGCGAGGTCGGCCCGGTTGGCCGTCGAAGCATGCCTACGATGATAGCCGATCGCGGAGGCTGGGGGGCTTTGGGCTAGGCGGCGTTGTGCCGGCGGAGTCGATCGACCACCTCCTCGATCTCGTCGATGAGCGAGTCGACCGAGCGAGGCATGGTCGGTTCCGCGGCGGCGGTCGGCGCGGTTTCGTCGTCGATGACGAACGCGCCGTCGTCGGTGCGGGTGACCTCCGTGATCCCTGGGTTCTCCGCCTCGAGCTCCCGCCGCGCCGCCTGCTCCCGCCGCGCGACTTCGAGCAGTCTGGTGCTGGCGCCGGCCAGGCTGCGGAGCTGGAGCGCGTCCCGGAGGATCTGCTTCAGCTCCGGCAGGAAGCAGGGCTTGAGGAGGAAGCGATGGACCCGCGCCTCGTTGATCGCGCGCATCGCCGTGTCCAGGTCGCCGAAGCCGGTCAGGAGCATGGTCGTGATCGTTGGGTGGCGCTCGGCGACAACCGAGAGGAAGTCGGCCCCGCGCATCCCCGGCATGCGGTCGTCCGAGACGACGATCGCCACCTCCTCGCGCGCGAGCAGGCGCAGCGCTTCCTCCGCGCTCGTCGCGGTGAGCACGTCGTAGTGCTCGGTGCTCAGCCCGAGGCGGGTGGTCGCGAGGAGATCGACGTCGTCATCGACGAATAGCACGCGGGGTCTCATGCCGCCTCCTTGCCGTGGGCAGCGTGTTCCAGAATGAAGATCGGTTCCACGACCAGGTCGGAGCGGAAGAGCCTCATGCGCTCGACGAAGGCTTCGTTCACGGTGAACCCGCGCGCCACGAGGACCAGGCCGGCGCGCGTTCGAATGTCCTCCGCCAGGGTCATGCCGAGACGGAGGTCGGCCAGCCCGATCGCCTTCGGCTTCACCCCGTCGATCGCGGTCTCGAGCATCGACTCCAAGGCTTCGATGATCGCGCTCTCGTTCGGGTGGAGGCGGCGCAGCTCGGCCAGGGCGAGGCTGTCGGCCTTGCCGGTCGCCTCGAGCCGATCGAGCGTGGTCGCCACCTCGAGGATCGCGATCCCCTGGTTGATCGTCGAGTTGTGCGGACCGCTGCGTTCGCCGCGCAGAATCGAGAGCACCGGTTCGAGCCGTGGGATGTTGCCGAGGATCCGCGAGGTCATCTCCGGGAGCTTGGCCAGCAGCTGCTTCTCCTGCGGGTCGAGCTCCTGACCGAAGTACACCTTTCGCGCGGTCGCCTCCGGCAGCGTGACGAACCCAAGTTGGGAGAGGAGCGCCGCCAACTCGATCTGCCAGCGGTCTTGCACCGCGAGCTTCTCGCAGATGCCGACCGCGGTTCGCTTGACCCGCGAGGCGCGGCCGAAGGCGATCGGATTGACCAGCGACGGGACCTCGGAGAGCGCCTGCACCGCGCCCTTGAGCGTGCGCTCGAGCAGCGTCTTCTCCGCGTCCTTCAGTCGATGCAGCTCGGCCGCCTCCTGGACCACGCGAAGGAAGGAGGCAGGCGGGCAGGGCTTCGTGAGGAAGCGGAAGATCTGCCCCTCGTTCACCGCCGCGATCGCCGCGGTCAGGTCGGTCTGGCCGGTCAAGAGGACGCGCACCGTGTCGGGCGTCCGCTCCCGCACCTTCGCGAGGAAGGTCGCGCCGTCCATCCCTGGCATGCGCATGTCGGAGACGACGATCGCGAACGGCTCCTGACTCGCGATCTTGCGCAGCGCCTCTTCGCCGCCGGTCGCGGTTTCGACCACGAATCCGCGCCGAAGCTGGAGCTTTAGCCCCTCGAGCACCTCCGGTTCATCGTCGACACAGAGTACGCGGATCCGTTCCGAGGGCTGTTCGATGTTCACGCTGCCCTCCGCTGTTCCGCGCCCATCTCTTCGACCATCGCGCGCCAACCGGGTAAACGTCGTGCGACGTCGATGGACTCGAGGTAGTCCATGTTCAACTCGCTCTCCTCGGGTCGCACCTCGAGCGGCCCAGGCCAACGCGGCTCGGCAAGTTGATTGGCGACGTAGATCGCGGCCGGAAGGTCGAAGCGATTGGGCGTCGCGTTCCAGGGATCGCGATGGTGCAGCACCGCCTCGACCAGCGAGTAGGGGAGGCCCCAGATCGCTACGGCGTAGGCGCCGACCGCGCAGTGCGGCGGGTCGTCCTCCCCGCTCCGTGGGCGCGCGGGATGCGCGGTGAACTCGGGGTCGAGCAGGGTGGTGCCGATTTCGTGGAGCAGCCCGGCGGCGAAGGCAGAGCGGCGGAGGGCCGCCTCGTCAAAGAAGCGCGACGCCACCCGCGCCACCGCCAGCGAGTGCAGTTGGATTTCGAGCAGTCGTGAGTGCGCTTCGGCGCTACGCGCGGTCACGGTGTTCCGCATCTCGTGCACCAGCGCGATCGCCTTGAGCGACTCGATGCCCAGCATGGCGACCGCCTCTTCGATCGAGTGGATCACCCGCGGCGAGCCGAACACGCCCGAGTTCGCCACCTGGAGGACGCGCGCGGCGAGCCCCGGGTCGCGTAGGATGACGCGCTCAGCGTCGAGCAGCGATCCGTTCGGATCCATCAGCACGTCGTCCAGCTCCGTGACCAGCTCCGGTACGGAGGGAATGACCGCAAGCTCGCCGACCCGCCGTTGGATTTTGAGGTCGGAGATGAGCGCGCGAACTCGTTGGGTGCGCGTGATGGTCTCTTCCAGGAGTTCGATCGGGCAGGGCTTCCCGAGGATCTGCTGCGCGACCTGCAGGTGCCGCGTGACCTTGACGCCGGTCTCTCCCGACAGAAGGATGCGTACAGCGGTGGGCTGATCCCGGCGGACGCGCTCGAGCACCGCGATGCCGTCAACGCCCGGCATGCGCACGTCGGAGACCACCACGTCGAAGGTGTGGCGACCCAGCGCTTCGAGCGCCGCCTCGCCGCCCAGGGCGAACACCATGTGCCACTCGCGCCACTTCCGCCAGAGTCGATTGCGCAAGCCGTCGAGCAGCTCCGGTTCGTCGTCGACGAACAGGATGTTGATCACGCCGCCCTCCTCTCCGCCGCCCCTTGGATCGGTAGGCGCACCGCGAAGGTGGTGCCCTTGCCCAGCTCCGACTCGACCGAGATGCTTCCCTTGTGTCGTTCCACCACCAGCGCGTGGACGATCGCGAGCCCCTGCCCGGTGCCGCGGCCCGGTTCCTTCGTCGTGAAGAAGGCGTCGAAGATTCGGGTCTTGTTCTGCTCCGCGATGCCGCAGCCGTCGTCCGCGATCGAGATCACGGCGAAGTCCTCATCGCGTCGCGTCGAGATCCGGATCAGGCCCTTGCTCCCGTCCTTCCGCGCGTCGCCGATCGCGTGCGCCGCGTTGACGATCAGGTTGAGGAGCACTTGGTGCATGTCGTCCGGAACGCAGGTAACCTCGGGGAGGTCGCCGAAGCTGGTCTCGACCTCGGCCACGTACTTGTACTCGTTTCGCGCCACCACCAGGACCGTCTCGATCGCCTTGTGCAGGTTGGTGGGGAGCATCTCGCGCTGCGCCGGGTGCGAGAATTCGCGCATCGCTTGCACGATGTTGGCGATGCGCTCGAGGCCCTTCTGGGTCCGCTCGATCGCGGGCGGCACGTTCGCCTCGTAGTAGGGGAGATCGGCCTCGTCCCGCTCGATTTCCAAGTGCAATTCGGCGCGCCGCTCTTCGTCGGTCTCGCGCAGCAGCGAGCGGTAGTGCTGGTTGAGCGACCAGACCGCTCCGTAGCACTCGGCGATGAAGTGGAGGCTGTCGCCGACGAACTGGATCGGGGTGTTGAGTTCGTGCGCGATGCCGGCGGCGAGCTGGCCGATCGACTCCAACTTCTGCGCCAGGCGGAGCTGGAGTTCCATTCGGCGCCGCTCGGTCTGGTCGATGGCGATGCAGACGAAGCCGGTGCAGGTGCCGTCGTCGCTCAGCATGGCGCGAACCGACATGAGCACGGGGATGTCGGTCCCACCCTTTGTCTTCCAATAGGTCTCCCGATGACAGCCGCCTTGGTTGGAGCAGGCGTCGGTCAGGAGCTGCACCGGGAAGATCCGCTCCGCGTCCATGCCGATCAGCTCGGCCTCGCTGTAGCCGCTGAGACCCAAGGTCTGCGAGTTCACCCGCGTGATGATGTTGTCCGGAATGACCACGAGAAGCCCGACCGGCAGAGTGTCCTGCACGCCGGAGAGGAACTGATTCGCCACCATCGACGCCTCGTGCGCGACGTAGACCTCGCGGGCGCTCTCCTCGATCATGCGTTCCAGGATGCGGATGCGGTCCTCCGCGCGCTTGAGGTTGGTGCGCAGCGTGGCGGGATCGTCGTTCGTGAGATTGCTGTCGGTCGAATCAGTCTCGCGCGGGATCTCGCTCATAGCGCCTCCACCGGAACGGGTGCGAAGGTCAACCGGAACTCGCAGCAGAGCGCGCCTTTCGCGCTGCACTTCATTTCTTCACACTGGATCTGGGTGTGAAAGTGATCCGCCACGCCGTCGATCATGCCGGCGACCATCGCGCAGACCTTGCGCTCGGAGTGGTAGCGCAAGAGCATGATGCCCGGCCCGAGCGACTCGAACTCGAAGTGGGGCGGACGGGCGTGCTCGTCACGCCGCCGCACCTCGAGATGAATCACGTGTTCGACCGCGAGGAGCAGGCTGAGAGCGGAATCGTGGCCGAGAAGCCAAGAGGCGTGACGCGCCGCCAAGCGGGGAAACGCAAAGCGACCGAAGGTCCGGAGCACCTCCGCGGGAGTTGTTCCGCGCACCTCGGCCAACCGATTGATGATCACCACGAGGTCGCGGTCCGGGCGCACCGAGGATTGGCCGAGCGGCTCGAACGTGCTGAGTGCACAGGACCCGAGAATGGATCCGTAGGCCTCGGCACCCCATTGCTCGACGATGAACTGCTCGAGCAGATTGAAAATGATCCCTTGCATGCCCGATCTCTCTCCCCGCCTTGATCACGATCGCTGTGTTCGAAGCGCGGGCGGGGTCGCTTCGAGTGCTGTTCACGTGTGTGCAATCCCGGAGCCGTCGGGGGTACTCCTGGGCACTTTCGTTGTCGGCGCCGCGGCCGGCCTTCTTGATCGAGGGCGGGCGCGAACTTGGGGGTTCCGCGAATTGTCTTCCTGCCACCGATGCGCGGGCAGTGGGGAGGATTCGGACCGGGGGCGCGCGGGTGAAGCAGCGCGATCGGGTTGAATCACGCGGCGAATGGATGGATTCGACCATCGCTCGGACCACGACGGGGCGGCCCGCGCGGGGGGCGATTGTGGGACACGTTCCCAGCTCTTCACCGAATGGCTCAGGTCGGCCCTGCCCGGGCGGCGAGGGGCGAGGCACCGGCTGTCGCCTGCCCGCCGAAAACCAGATCGGCCTCGTACTGGTTGTGGCCCCGGCAGCGCAGCTCCAGGTTTGCGGCCGCGTGTGGTCCTCCCAGGGCGAAGGGGTGTCGGTGGTGGAATTCCAGCAGGGTCGTTGCATCGCACCGGACCCCGGCATCCGAGACAAAGGCGCAACGGCCTCCGTCGCGCAGCCAGACCTCGCGCCGCAACGCCACCGGCACGTAGCGCGACGCGCGAAGTGCATTCCGCTCGCGAATCGATCGCGCCACCCGTCCGAGCCTCCGCGCCTCGATTCGTTCGATTAGGAGGCGCAGCGCGAGGTCCAGGATGAGCGCCAGGTCACCGTTTGGGATCCGGTGGCGCAGCAGGTCCTGCGCTCGACGCAGACGCGAGTGCAGGAGCGCGCCGGCGGTGAACTGAACTCGATAGAGGCCGGGCGCGAGCGGCTCGGCGCGACCGGGCGGGATTCGTTCGAGCGCGGTGTCGTCCGGATCGCTGTCGACGATGAGATTGAGCTCGTGCTCGACGGACGAGCTGGAC
>JAXLXQ010000047.1:0-31073 GCA_046327845.1 Candidatus Eiseniibacteriota bacterium
TGACGAAACACCCAGGTGCGCCGCGGCACCGCGTCGATTCCCATGGTTAGGCGCAGGTCGTCCGCGATCTGGGAGAGGAGACGCGCATCGTCCCACTCGACCACCTGCGGATCGCGTGCGCCGCCGATCATCGCGCGCATCAGCACGCTTCCCTCGGGCGCACGGCCGCGGTAGATCGCGGAGTCCCAGAGGACGCCGAGGCAGCGCGGCGCGCCCGGCCCCTTGGCCACGAGAAAACCGAAGCCGTTGACCGGCCGCCGAAGCTGCGCGCGATCGAAGGCGAGCCCGACGACGGCGAGCGGCGAACCAGGAATGGCGCGAAGCGGCGTGGCGATCGCGGGATCACTCGCTTCGAGGAGATCCGCGGCAACTTCGGGGGGCGCCGCCATCACCACGGTGTGCGCGTCGAGCTGCTCTCCGCTCGAGAGGCGCAGCCGCCAGCGCGCGTCGGGCGCGAGTGCGGGCGATCCCACTTCGGTGTGCTGGTCGGGCCGCGCCGCCCGGTCGATTCGCGCGAGCGTTACCGCCGAGGATCCGAGGCGCAGTGCCGCGCCCTCCTCCCGCAGCACCGCGACCAGCGTCTGCGTCAACACCTGCATGCCGCGATCGAATGAAGTGAGCACGCCGCCGGGTCCAGCCGGGCCTCCTGACTTCTGCTTCTTCGCTTCGCCCGTGCGCGTGGCCGCTCGCGCCTCCGCCTCGGCCTTCGCGCGCGCCGCCTTGCGCGACGCGATCATTCCACGAATGAGCCCGCCGTAGTCCCGCTCCAAGGTGTGCAGCTTGAGAAAGCAGCTGCCGAGTTCGAGCGCGCGCGAGTCCCCCGCATACACGCCCGCCACCATCGAGTCGACCAGCACACTTGCCGCTTCCGGCCCGATCCGTCGCGCGGCGAAGTTGTAGACCGACTCATTGAAGTCGGGCCGCGCCGGAATCATCGGTTCCATCAGCACGCGCAGTCGCCCAGAAACGGTCAGGATGTCGGAGAAGAGGAACGCCGGCGGCGCGAGCGGGACCGGGCGCAGCTTCCCGCGCACGTAGATGTAGCGAGTGGCCGCCGCATCGCCGGCGGGTAGGGCTGCGGCTCGTTCGAGTTGTCGCGCGAGCCGCGGCGTCTCGGCGTTGTCGGGGAAGCCGTTCAGGTTACTCGACGGTGAAGCATGGTCTCCGTCCTGAATGTTGCCGCCGCCCTCGAGTTCGGCTCCACCACCACCACCTCGAGGCGCAGGCGAGAAGCTCCGCGAAGCGCGGCGTTCCCTGCATCCGCTGCCCACCAGTGGGCGTGCCGACCGAAGAGTTCGCGATCGGCGAGAAGAACGATACGCGGTGGCAAGGCCCGGGGCCGCCACCCACCACGACCACGCACCTGGCGGCCATTCTGTCCTCACCTGTCACCGGTCGAGGGCGAAGCATCCTGCGACCGTTCCGTGTTCGCCGCTCGCGCGGGTTCGCTAGACCGTCCGCGAGAAGACCGGCTTGGATCGTCCTTCTCACGCAGGTACCGATCGAACTCAACCACGTTGCGCACGAAAGCCGGCCCATCGGCAGCACCTCGATCTCGTGCTCGCCCATGCCGACGATGATCGATCAGGCCGTCCGGCCTCGAGCAAGCTCGCGCTCGCGTGCGAAGTACTCGTCGAAGCTGAGGCCGGCCGCTCCTCGACCGTCCGCTTGTCCAGGTAATTGCGCATGAGCTGCGTGATGACCGTAGCGCCGCGCGAGATCGTCGTCCGACAGGCGATGGCCATGACAGCAGGCGCCCGGCGTCTAGCTCCTGGTAGTAGACCGAGCTGCTTGCGTTCTGGAAACATAGCTGCCGACATCGCCGATGGCCAAGACCCCGGCCCCGATCGCCGGGCGCGGTCATGACCGTGTAGCCCATGAAATTCCGGTGGGCGTGCGGCTCGATCGCGTCGAAGAGCTCTCGTCCTCGGGCGGCGCCGAAGTGATCCATGCCGACGGCGGTGTAGCCGGCCTCGAGGAAACGATCGCGCGCCAGGCGAAGCTTCATCTTCTCGTCGGGCTCGGCAACTGCTCGACGTCGGCATGCCCCGGGCCCTTGATCCACGGTGTGGCGTAGGAGTAGAGCGCCGCGAAGTCGGGGCGGAGCTCGAGCGTACATCAACGCTGTGCATGAACGCACTGAGACTCTCCCGGGCGGCTGGCCGGCATCACGTCGGATAGGGGTGATCAGTGAAGAAGGCGACCTCGCGGCTGTAGCGATAGAGCGCGCGAGTCCTGCTGCTGGAGCCGATGCCGATTGATCGCCTCCCTGCACCGCCGGGGTGAAGTCCTGCACGCCCATCGAAAGGCGATTCCAACCCAGTTCGCGCAGGAGATTGATCTGCTCATGCGTGGTCACGCGCGGATCGACCTCGATCGCGACCTCCGCGCCCGGCTGGATCTCGAAGTTCTCGGCGACGATCGCGTGCAGCGCCCGCATCTCTTGGGGTGCGAGGTAGGTCGGCGTGCCGCCGCCCCAGTGGTACTGCACCACCTTGCGCCGCCCGCGCAGCCGCTTCGCCACCTCGCGGATTTCGCGGTGGAGGTAGGTCAGGTACTCCGCCGAGATGTCGCGCTTCTTCGTGATGATCACGTGGCAGCCGCAGAAGGAGCAGCGCTCCTCGCAGAACGGAAGGTGGATGTAGAGCGAAAGCGGCTCGTTGCCCCGCGCCGCCGCGTCTTCGAGCGACTGCGCGTAGGCCTCGTGGTTGTACGCTTCGTGAAACTCGACCGCGGTGGGATAGGAGGTGTAGCGCGGGCCGGGGCGATCGTACTTCTTGAGCAGCTCCGGCGTGACCCTGAGCGACGTGTCCATCATCGCACCTCGATTCCCGTTCGCGAGAAGTTGTGTACATGCTCGACCAAGGCCTGGGCCGACTCAACCGGCGTGTCGGGCAGAATGCCGTGTCCCAGGTTGAACACGTGGCCGCCGCTCGCGCGATCGAGCACGTCGCGCGCGAACTCGCCGATCCGTTCCGGTGACGCATAGAGCGCGCGCGGATCGAGATTCCCCTGAAGCGCGACGCGCGAGCCGAGGCGACGCCGCGCCTCGTCCAAAGGCGTGCGCCAATCAATGCCGATCACGTCGGCCCCCGACTCGTCGAGCAGGCTCATCAGATGTCCGCCGTTCAACGTGAAGTAGATGACCGGCCCGCGGTCCTTGGGCAGCCGGCGGATCACCTCCTGCCCGAAGGGCAGGGCAAAGCGGGAGAACTCGCGAGGTCCCAGGATGCCGCCCCAGGACTCGAAGAGCTGCACCGCTTGTGCACCGGCGCGGATCTGCGCCGAGAGGTAGTCGGCGGTCACGGTGGTGAGGTAGCTGAGCAGCCGTTCGAGCAGATCGGGGCGCTCGAAGGCCATGCGCACCACCTTGTCGAAGCCGGGCGCCCCCTTCTCCTTGGTCTTCGGTCCCTCGACCAGATAGGCGGCAAGGGTGAAGGGCGCCCCCGCAAAGCCGATGAGCGGCGCCACGCCGTCGAGTTCACGGCGCAGCATGCGAATCGCGTCCATTACGAAGCCGCAGCTCGACTCGATCTCGACCGGCGGCAGCGCGCCGATCGCCTCCTCATTGTCCAGCGCATGACCCAGCTTCGGGCCCGGGTCGAATCGCAGGCCCACTCCCATCGGCTCGACCGGAATCAGGATGTCGCTGAAGAGGATTGCCGCGTCCACGCCGAGGCGCCGGATCGGTTGCAGCGTCACCTCGGTGGCCAGCTCCGGCGTGCGGCACATGGTCAGGAAGTCGTGTCGATCCTTGAGCTCGCGGTACTCCGGCAGGTAGCGGCCGGCCTGCCGCATGATCCAGATCGGGGTGTACGGCACCGCCTCTCCCCGGCAGGCGCGCAGGAACACTTGATCTCGCGGAACGGGGTCCGCGTCTTGGCCGAGGATCGAGTCGGGTGATTGGGGCAACGGGTTTCCTTCCGTGCTGTGAAGGGGTTTGCGCCGAGGGGCTTGGGTTGGTCCGAGCCCTCCCGAGCATACCCACTCGCCGCCCCCTCGCTAAGGCCGAAGGTTGTGGTGCGAAGATTGTTTGGTGGCCCCCAACCCCTACTGAGGCAGGCGTCTAGCGGAATTTGTCACTGCCGGACCCGTGAGCCCGCCAAACCCCTTGCGAACAAAACCGTTCGGCCGAGCAGAGCACGAATCTTCGCACCACGGGGGTCAAGCGGGTGGATCGGGGAGGCCGATATCTAGGCGGGGTCCCCGGAATGGAGATCCAATCACGCGCCTGCTCCACGGAGGACCGACATGACCGCAGCACAGAGTGCCAACCGCCGTTTCGGCGAGATCCTGGTCGAGAACGGCTACCTGACTCCTTCGCAGCTGGAGCAGGTGCTGCGTGAGCAGTCGCGGAAGCCCGGGGTGGTACTCGGGCAGGTGTGCATCGACCTGGGATTCCTTTCCCGCGAGAGGCTTCAGCTGCTGCTCCATCGCTACGGCAAGCGGCTGCCGCTCGGCGAGATGCTGGTGGCGAGCGGGATCATCTCGGGGGAGCACCTGGCGCGGGCGCTCGAGATCCAGGAGCAGAGCGGCGGAAGGCTCGGGGAGATTCTCCTGCGCGAGCGGTTCGTGAGTGAGAAGTCCTTTTATTCGGTGCTCACGCGACAATACAACCTGCCCTTCGTGCCGGTGGGGAGCCTCGCGCCGGCGGCGGAGCTCGCCGAGGTCGTGAGCGCGCCTTACGCAGCGCAGCACGGGCTCGTGCCGATCTCCCTCTCGGGTGGCCTGCTTACGGTGGCGGTGTCCGACCCGAGCAAGCCGGAGCCGCTCGCTGAACTCACCACCCTGACCGGATTCCGCACGCGCGCGGTGCTGTCGCCGCCGTCGGAGATCGAGAGCGCGTTCATGTGCCTCTACGGCGTCAGCTCGAACACGGCGATTCTCGATCGCCCGGACGCCCGGGCGAAGCAGGCCACGATGAAGCCGAGTCGAGCCCAAGACCTGGCACTGCCGACCGCGTTGTCGACCATCGATCCCGCGCCGCGACTCGACGCACCGTTGAGCCTCGAATCGCCCTTCGACGTCGAGCCGCCGTTGAGCGGCACCAAGGGTAGGCCGCAGCTCGAGCCATCTCCATTCCAAGCGCCGCAAGCTAAACAGCGCCAGGCGCGGCGCCCGCTGCGCGCCGCCGAGCGCGGGTTCCTGAGCGACGAGGACGCTCTCCGTCGCGAATTCTCGCCCTGGTCCGACTCGACCGCGGGGGAGGGATTCGACCCGTCGATGCTCCCCAGCACGCGCCTTCTTGGCGCAGAGGAGCCGGCCGAGCCCGCATGGAACGAAGGACCTTCACTCGAGGTGATCGAAGAGGAATCGACCGACGCGCCGCGCTCTCGCTACTCCGGCGGCGAGGACACCCAGGTCGTGCAGAACCTCGTCCAGGGGATCATTCGCCGCGCCCTCTCGCTTCGCGCGAGCGACATCCACCTCGAGACGACGGCGTCGGGGCCGCGCTTGCGCCTGCGCGTCGACGGCGTGCTGCAGCAGCACCCGCTGGGCGAAATGCAGGATGCGTTCCGCTCGATGTACCGATCGGTCGTGTCGCGGCTCAAGATCCTGGCTCAGCTCGACATCACCGAACGGCGACGCCCGCAAGACGGTAGCTTCCGCATGATGAGCAAGACCAAGGATGCGCTCTCCGCGGTCGACTTCCGCATGTCGACGCTGCCGACGCGCTTCGGCGAGAGTGTGGTGATCCGCGTGCTCGAGCAGCAGCGGGCGCCGCGCTCGCTCGAGTCGCTCGGCCTCTCGCTCGACGTGCTCGAGCAGTTCCACGCGATGATTCAGCGGCCGACCGGCATCATCCTCATCACCGGGCCGACCGGATCGGGCAAGAGCTCAACCCTCTACGCCGCACTCCGCACGATCTACCAGCCCGGCATCAAAATCCTGACCGCCGAGGATCCGATCGAGTACACGCACCCCGGCATCATCCAGACCGAGGTCAATCCCGGGATCGAAAACACCTTCGCGCGCTATCTGCGGAGTTTCCTCCGCCAGGATCCCGACGTGATGATGGTGGGCGAGATCCGCGACGCGGAAACGGCCGAGATGGCGCTCCGCGCCGCGCAAACCGGCCATCTCCTCCTCTCGACCTTGCACACGAACGATGCCACCGCCAGCGTGCAGCGTCTCCTCGACCTCGACATGGAGCCGAACAGCGTTGCGTCGTCGGTGATCGGAGTGATGGCGCAGCGCCTGGTACGGAAGATCTGCTCGAGCTGCATCGAGAGCTACGAACCGGAACGCTATCTCCTCGAAGAGTGGTTCCTCTCGGTGCCGGATGCACTCACGCTACGGCGCGGCAAGGGATGCGAGACCTGCCACGGCACCGGCTTCTCCGGTCGCGTCGCCGTGGCCGAGCTCTGGCAACCGAGCTCGCACGAGGTGCTCCTCATCAACAAGGAAGCGCCCAGCTCGGAGCTGCGCG
The DNA here is from genome assembly GCA_046327845.1 of Candidatus Eiseniibacteriota bacterium. Classification (GTDB taxonomy): domain Bacteria; phylum Eisenbacteria; class RBG-16-71-46; order CAIMUX01; family CAIMUX01; genus JADJQY01. The sequence goes on from JAXLXQ010000047.1 coordinate 6,431, forward strand.
CCGAGGCGTTGACCCGCCATGCGGAGCATCGGAGAAGACGCGCTCAGGAAGGCGTTGGCTGGGTTCACCACGCTCGAGGAAGCGTTCCGCATCGTGCCCTACGCCGACGTGCGTCACACCCGCGAGGTACGCTCGGCCGCGATCCTGCACGAGCTGTCGGCGGCGGCGTAGCGCGTACGCACCAAGCGGGCGCTCCCCTCCCCGCCAAGGCTGCCCGCAGCTGGGTAGCGTCGATCCGCCTGGCGGCCTGCCGAAAGGCTGAAGCTGCCGATCGATCCCTGCGCGGCGATCCGCGTGCTTCGGAATCTCGCGGACCACGGGTCGGTGCCGGGCCTCACCGGCCTCCGCGCCGAACCACGCCGGCGTAGTCTCGCCTGTTCTCTTCCGCGCGCTTCTCGGGGACAATGTCTCAAGGTCAGCGCAACGGCCCAGGGACGACACGACACCACCTGGCGACGAGGCAGCCTGGAGCGCGGCGGCCGACGATGCCACGGTGATCAGCGATGGCGCCGCCGAGACGGTCATCGTCGACGCACGGTTCACGGCGGCCCCGGCCGAAGGAGATTTGCTCGCCGGGCGATACCGCATCGAAGCCTTCCTGGCGCGTGGCGGCATGGGCGACGTCTACCGCGCGCGCGACCTCGAGCTAGGTGTGATCGTCGCGCTCAAAACCATCCGCGACGGGATCGCCTCCGATCCCGAAGCGCTGCGCGCGTTCAAGCAGGAGGTGCTGCTCGCGCGATCGGTCACCCACCCGAATGTTCGCCGCATCTTCGATCTCGACGCCACCAGGGCGAGCGTGGATCGGTCGCCTTCCTCACCATGGAATACCTGGAAGGGAGGACGCTCGCCGCGCGCATCGCGGCCGAAGGCGCTCGCGCCGGCCGCGTGGCCTTCTCTCTCATGCGGCAGGTGGCGCGCGCGCGCTCGACGCCGCCCACGATGCCGGTATCGTCCACCGCGACCTCAAGAGCTCGAACATCATGCTGGTCGGAGAGCCGGGCGACGAGCGCGCGGTCATCACCGACTTCGGGCTTGCGATCGCCGCGGAGGAGACGCGCCTGCAACCGCGCGAGGGTAGCGTGAGCGCGATCTGCGGCACTCCGGCTTACATGGCGCCCGAACAGGTGCGTGGGGATCGCGTGGGAGCGCCGGCCGATCGCTACGCTCTCGGCGTGGTCCTCTTCGAGGCGATCACGAGTGAGCTTCCCTTCGCCGGCGCGACCCAGAGCGAGATGATGTTGTCGCGCCTGACACAGGATCCGCGCCCGCACGTTGCCTTCACCCGACTCGCTCCGGTCTGGGAGACGGTCACGCGCCGACTCATGGCCCGAGCACCGGAGGATCGTTTCGCTTCCGCGCTTGAGGCGGTGGCAGTGCTGGAGGGCGCACCGGGGCCGACCGCGGCTGCCCGGCACTCGCTGCCCGCGGAGCGAGACAGCTTCGTGGGCCGGACCCGAGAACTCGGTGCGATCGACCGCGAATTCGACGGCGGCGCGCGCCTCGTGAGTCTGCTCGGTCCCGGCGGCACCGGGAAGACGCGGCTTGCACGCCGCTACGCCACCACGCGCCTGCCACGCTGGCCCGGGGGCATCTGGTTCGTCGACCTCACCGAGGTCCGCGATCTCCCGGGGGTTGCCCTTGCCGTCGCCAACGGGCTCGAGATTTCGCTCGGCGAAGGAGACGCGGTCGATCAACTTGGCCGACGCCTCAAGGAGCTCGGCCGGGCGCTACTGCTGGTCGACAACTGTGAGCAGGTGGTCACCGTTGCCGAGCAGGCGGTCGGCCGCTGGCTGGAGCGGGCGCCGGAGCTCCAAGTGTTGGCGACCAGTCGCGAGCGGCTGCAAGCGGCGTCTGAGCACGTGCTGGTCGTCGAGCCACTCCAGTTGACGGAGGATGCGGTAGCGCTCTTCGAGCAGCGAGCTCAGGCGCAGCGTCCCGAGTTCCGAGCGGACGGGGAGGGTCGGCCGATCGTGCTCGAGATCGTGCGTCTGCTCGACGGACTGCCGCTGGCCATCGAGCTTGCGGCCGCGCGCCTGCGCGCCCTCTCGCTCGAACAACTGCGCGATCGCCTCGGGGATCGCTTCCGCGTGCTGCGCGGCTCCGGGCGAGGGCGGCACGAGACGCTGCAGCTCACCCTCGATTGGTCCTGGGACCTGCTGCGCCCGTGGGAACAATCGGCCCTCGTGCAGGCCTCCGTCTTCGAAGGCGGGTTCACCCTCGAAGCTGCCGAAGAGGTTCTCGATCTGAGCGCGTGGCCGGAGGGAGACTACGTACTCGACGTGGTGCAGGCGCTGCTCGACAAGAGCTGGCTCCACACGCATGCCGGAGACGAGCGGCCGCGCTTCCGCATGTACGCCAGCCTCCACCGCCTACGCCGCGGTGAAGCTGCGCCAGTGGAACGAGCCGGGCGCCGGATCGATCGACACGCTGGACGCGCGGCATGGCGCCTACTTCGCGCGCCTCGGCTCGGCGGAGGCGATGCGCGCCCTGGGTCGGCAGCAGACGGCCTCGACGTTCCGCGCCCTCCGAGGCGAGCTCGAGAACGTGGCGGCGGCCTGCCGTCGCGCGGTGGCGCGAGGCGACGGCGAGACCGCGACGGCGACACTCGCGGCCGCATGGACCGTGCTGGAGCTCTGCGGGCCCTACGCACTTGGTGTCGAGATGGGAGAAGCGGTGCTTCATGTCGAGTCGCTGACCCCATTGCAGCGGGCGCGCGCCCTGCGCTGCTTGGGTGCAGCGTTCGGCACGGTCGGCCGCAACGAAGAGAGCGTCGCGCTCCTGCTCGAGGCGCTGGCGCTCCAACGCACTCTCGGCAATCGCAGGCAAGAGGGGTTGCTGCGCAATCAAGTCGGCACGCGCTATTGGGCCCTCGGCGAGATGGAGGAAGCGCGGGCGCAGTACGAAGCGTCGATCGAGATCGCGCGCGAGGTCGGCAACCGCTCCGGGGAGGGAGCATCTTTCAACAACCTCGGCCTGCTGTTCGCGGGGGTGGGAAACTGGTCGGAGGCGCGTGAGGCATATCTTCACGCGTTGGCCGCACACCATGAGGTCGGCGACCGCAAGTCGGAGGCGATCCTTCTGAGCAACCTGGCGAACGCGCACCGGGCCGCCGGAGATTTGGCGTCCGCTGAGCGGGCCTTGGAAGGCGCTCTCGAGGTGGCGCGGGAGATTGGCTATCGCTCCCAGGAGGGGGTGATCCTCGGCGCTATCGGGAGTCTTCGCGCGGACCAGGGCCGGCTGGAGGAAGCGCGCGGGTGGATGATTCAGGCGATCGAGGTGCTGCGCGGGATCGGCGAGGCCTTGGCGGAGACCGACGTGCTCTCCGGCTTGGCCTTGATCGAAGCGCGCGCCGGAAGACTCGCCGAAGCGGGGGCGGCGGTGAATCGCGGCGAGTCGCTGCTCAAGAACCTCCCGGTTGGGCGCGAGCTCTGTCGCTTGCTCGTCTCACGCGGAGAGGTGGAGCGAATGGCCGGTCGCCGCCGCGCCGCCCTGGATGCGGCCGAAACCGCCGAGTCGATCGCGGGCCGCCTTCACGGGGGCGTAGGCGCCGAACTGCGGGGCGCCATTGAAGAGCTGAGGCGGGCTCTCGGGTCAGAGTAGACGAGCCGGTCCGTTCGCCCGGAACCGGCCTCCGGCGCGGACAGAGGATTGTGTAGTCCGCGCTGGCCTCGGATAGACTCCGCGCATGCCGGATTCCCATCCCCCAACGGCGCCGATGCCGCCCGAAGACGACACGACGCCGATTGACACACGCGCCGCGACCGAAACGCAGGTGATCGGCGCGTATCGCCTGCTGCGCAAGCTGGGCGAAGGCGGGATGGGCGAGGTCTGGCTCGCCGAGCAGTCGCAGCCGATCCGGCGACAGGTCGCGCTCAAGTTGATCAAGCGCGGCATGGACTCGCGCTCCGTCATCGCCCGGTTCGAGGCGGAGCGCCAGGCTCTCGCGCTCATGAGCCACCCGTGCATCGCACGCGTGCTGGATGCCGGCACCGCGCCGAGCGGCAGTCCCTACTTCGTGATGGAGTACGTGCCCGGGCTGCCCATCAATCAGTACTGCGACCAGCATCAGCTCGACACGCGAAGGCGCCTGCAACTGTTCGTCAGCGTCTGCCAGGGCGTGCAGCACGCACACCAGAAGGCGGTCATCCACCGCGACCTCAAGCCGAGCAACGTTCTCGTCACCGAGGTGGATGGAACCCCGACCGCCCGGATCATCGACTTCGGCGTGGCGAAGGCGACCGCGCACCGACTCACCGACCAGACGATGTTCACCGAGGTGGGGACGCTGATCGGGACGCCCGAGTACATGAGTCCCGAGCAGGCGGACCTGACGAACGAGGATGTCGACACGCGCACCGACGTCTACTCGCTCGGCGTCATGCTCTATGAGCTGCTCTCCGGAAGTTTGCCCTTCGACTCGCAGTCGCTCCGCCGCGCCGGATTCGACGAGATGCGCCGGATCGTGCGGGAGCAAGATCCGCTCACTCCGAGCAGGAAGGTGGAAACGCTCGGAGCGGGTGCGGCGGAGATTGCGCAGCGCCGCGCGACCGACGTGCACCGGCTGCTCCGCTCGCTGCAAGGTGACCTCGACTGGATCGTGCTCAAGGCTATGGAGAAGGATCGCGGCCGCCGTTACGACACCGCCAACGGGCTCGGGATGGACATCGAGCGGTACCTCAAGGATGAGCCGGTCATCGCGCGGCCACCGACCGCAGGCTATCGCTTCCGGAAGCTGGTCCGCCGCAACCGTGGAGCCTTCCGCGCGCTCGCCGCGGTCTTCGTTGTCTTGCTGCTGGGGGTGACCGGAAGCACGTGGGGCTTCCTGCGCGCTCGGCAGGCGGAGCGTCAGGCGAAGGAGCAGGCGGACATCGCGCAGGCGGTGAACGCCTTCCTCAACAAGGACCTGCTATCCGCGGTTGCCCCCTCGGCCGAGCGCGGGCAGGGAATCGACGTCCGCATGCGCGAGGTGCTGGACGTGGCCGCGTCGCGGCTCGAGCAGTCGGCGGCACCCGGTGGCCGCTTCGCGGATAAGCCGCTGGTCGAGGCGGCCATTCGCCGGACGCTTGGCAGCACTTACCTGTCGTCAGGCGACTATGCCGACGCTTTGCCTCAGTTTCAGCGCGAGGTGGAGCTGCGCCTCCGCCATCAAGGGGAGCGCGATGTGTCGACCGCCTGGGCGCGCCACAGCGAGGCGCTCACCCTGTTTCGCCTCGGCCGCACCGAGGAGGCCGAGCGCGAACTGCATCAGGTCCTGAGCTTTGAGCAGCACGCGACAAAGGTCGAGGCGGCAGACGTGGCGGAATGGAAGTCGACGCTGGCGGTGCTCGACGAGGACAGCGGACGGTTCGCGGCGGCGGAATCCCTGCTCGCGCTCGTGCTGGAGTTCCAGCGCGGCAGTCTTGGCCCGAACCACGAGAACACCAAGCGCACGATGACGAGGCTGGCGAACATCTACGAGCGAACCGGGCGGTACGCGGAGTGCGAGGCGCTCAACCGCGAATTGCTGGAGAGCGATCTGCACACCCTGGGCGAGAACGCCCCGGAGACGCTGCAGATCTTGAACAACCTGGGCAACGTGCTCGCCAACCAAGGGCGCATGCGCGAGGCGCAGACCTACATGACGCGGACGCTCGAGGCGAAGAAGAAGATCTTCGGTCCGGAGAACCCGAACACGCTGAACAGCATGAACAACGTTGCCGAGGTCCACGGCATCCTGGGCGAGTGGGATGAGGCCGAGGCGGGGCATCGAGCAACGTACGAGGGAAGGGCCCGCGCGCTGGGCGACCAGCATCCGCGCACGCTCACCTCCCTCGTGCTGCTGTCACAGGCGATGGCGCTCAACGGCAAGGCCGCGGCGGCGGAGCCGATGATCGAGCGTGCGCTGAAGGAGACGCGCGCGCTGCGCGGGGACAATCACCCCGACACCGACATCGCGCGCGACGTGCAGGGGCTAGTGCTTCTCATGCAGGGTCGCTATCGCGAGTCCGAGGCGGTGCTTCGTCCGCTGGTTCGGGAAATGACCGGCCGGGACAAGGAGGCCGAGGTGCTCGACCTCGCGCGGACGCGGCTGGCGCTCGCCCTGATGGGTCGTGGAGAGCGAACCGAGTCGGTCGCGTTGCTCCGCGCTTCCGCTTCCTCCCTCTCCCTCTTCGATGATCAAACCGTGCGCATGCTCGGCATGGCGATCGAGACGCTGGACCGCTGGAACGCGAGAGACCCTGGTGCGGGCTACGGCCAGGACGCCGACACCTTGCGGAGCCTGCTGAAGCGCGGCCGGCGAAACGGTCGCCGGTTAGCGGCGGCCCCTTAGCCACTTCTCCCGTGCGCGCGAGCGGGCCACCTGCATCGGCACTCAGCGCGCAGCACGACGTCGAGCGAACGCCCCCTTCTCGGTGGCCTGCCGGTTGGAGACGACCGAGTTGCGAACTGCCGTTCCGGGGCGGCACGAGGTGCGGGGTGAAGCGCCGACGTCGGCGAACCGAATTCTCGTTTTCAGCCCCCGCGCATTTTCCCGTGAGCCAATCCGAGCGGTTTTGGCGCTTGTCCGCCCAAACCTCGCGACCCTCCGTCAACCGCTCTCGGCGGCGGCGTCACCGCGCGGAGACGTCCCCGGGGCCCAATGTCGTCGTCCAACAGCTTTCCGCCGGCCCGTCAGCCGAAATTCGTCCGCCGGTGTGCGGCATTGCCTGCCGCCCGTGTTCTCAGTGCAAACCCAGGAGGATTACTGATGCGCGTCACTTTCAGATCGGTGCGGCAATCCTGCTCAGCGCGTCACTGCCCGCGAGTGCGGCAGATCGTGTGTGGTCGGGCCCGCTCGGAACCGACTTCACCTACCAGGGACGGCTCGATAACTCGGGTACGCCGGTCAACGGCACCGCGGACTTCCAATTCAAGCTCTTCGGTCAGGTCTCCGGGGGCACGCAGGTCGGCTCGACCGTGTCGGCCAATAGCGTGACCGTGGCGGACGGGACGTTCACCGTGACCCTGGACTTCGGCGCTACCGCCTTCGACCTCGGCGACGAGCGTTGGTTGGAGATCGCGGTGCGAAGCCCGGCGGGGAGTGGGACGTTCAATACGCTCTCTCCTCGGCAGGAGATCACCGCCGCTCCCTTCTCGCTCAAAGCGCGCGCGGTCGATGGCCGCTCCCTCGACGCCGCCGACGGCACGCCGGTCGACGCGGTCTCGGTCGACAACAACGGCCAGGTCGGAATCGGAACGACCACGCCGAGCTCGATGCTGCACGTCAAGGCGAACGCTCCCTCGCTGATCCTTCAGGACACGGCGACGGCGACGAACCAGATGGGCTTCGTCTCCTTCTGGAACAACTCGGCCGAGACTGGCTGGGTGGGGTTCGGACACCTCGGCAACCCTCGCCTCTCGATCGCGAATGTGCGGAGCGGCGGAGACATCGAGCTCTTTCCCGGCACCGGCGGCGCCGTGAAGCTCTCACCGGTCGCCGGCGCCTTCACAGTGGCGGCCGATGGTCGCGTGGGGATCGGCACCACCGCTCCCTCGCGGACTTTGCAGATTCGGAATGACGCACCGTCGTTGGCTCTCGAGGATCCCGGCTCAGCTTCGACGCAAACCGGGTACCTCAGCTTCTTGAATGCGACCAGCGAGACGGGTTGGGTGGGCTACGGCACGGCCGGCAGCCCGCACTTCTCCGTGGTGAATGCGCGCGCGGGTGGAAATGTCGTGCTTTCTCCGGGTGCCGGAGGTGTCGTCCAAGTCCCGGTGATCGAGATCACCGGCGCCGACCTCGCGGAGAAGTTTCCGACGACCGAGAAGGTGGAGCCGGGAATGGTCATGGCGATCAACCCCGACGATCCCGGGAAGCTGTGCCTGGCTCGGGGCGCCTATAACCGCGCGGTCGCGGGTGTGGTGAGCGGCGCGAACAACTTCTCGGTCGGCGCCGTGCTCGGCAACCTGCCGGGGCACCAGGACGCGCCGCCGATCGCGCTCTCCGGTCGCTGCTACGTCTGGTGCGACGCGAGCGCGGCCCCGATTGCGCCGAGCGACTTCCTCACCACCTCCGATCGGCCGGGTTACGCGATGAAGGCGACGGATCCGGACCGTTCGCACGGCGCGGTGCTGGGCAAGGCGATGACCGGACTCGCGTCGGGGCAAGGGCTGGTCCTCGTCCTGGTGAATTTGCAGTGAACCCGGTCGATCGACCGCCATCAACGAGAAGAAGCGCGGTGATGACCATGACTCGGCGAAGCCTGGCCTGCTGCCTCGGCTTGTTCTTGGTGATCTGCTCGATCGGCGTCGCGCTGGGCGACCTCACCGCACGGACTTCACCCATCAGCAGGTTGACCTCTCCGGCGCGCCGGCGAGCGGTACCGCGGACTTCCAGTTCAAGCTGTTCGGCGCCGTTCTGGTGGATCTATCGTCGACCTGTCGGCCAACAACGCATGTCCGTGCTCGATGGACGTCTACCGTCACGCTCGACTTCGGCGCGACCGCGTCTTCGACCTGGGCGAGCGCGGCTGGAGATCAGGAGAAGTCCGGCGGGAAAGCGGATCGTTCGTGACGCCTACGTCTTCTTCGCTGGCAAGAGATCACCGCATCGCCTTCACCTCAAGACCCGCGGGGTCGACGGGTACTTGCTCGATGCGCTGATGCAGCAGCCTGGTGGACGGCTCGCGGTGGATGCGGCGGGCAACGTCATCGGCACGACGACGCCCAGCTTCCGCTGCTGCACGTGAAGGGGAACGCGCCGTCTGGTCCTGCAGGACACGGCGGCGACTGCGTGCAACCAGAAGTACTACGGTGGCCTTCGAACAACACGCCTGCCGAGACGGCATACATGGGATTCGGTACGATCAGCACCAGTTCTCCATCTACAACCCGCGGTGGGGGCGACGTCGCGATCTACCCGGCAGCGGCGGTGCCCGCTGCAAGCCGAGCCCAGCGCGAATCAAGCGTTCACCGTAGCGGCCAACGGCGGGATCGGTGATCGAAGGTGAGCAACCCGGCAGCGCCTGTTCAGGTCCGCGCCCAGAATCCAGATGGTGCTCAGGACTGACCTGCCCACGCAGCAATCCGGCTGCCGGATATTGGGATTCGAACGTATCGAGACCGCCTGCGTGATTCGGCACTCCGGGGAGCCCGCACTTCTCGGTGTTCAACAAGCGCACGGGTGGAAACGGCATCACCCCGGGCATAGGCGGTGTCGCAGGTCCCGGTGATCGAGATCACCGGCGCCGATCTCGCGGAGAAGTTTCCGACCACGGACGCAGTCGAGCCCGGCATGTTGGTCGCGATCAAGACGACAACTCCGGCAACCTCTTCACGGGCGCGGCAGGTACAACCACCGCGTGGCCGTGGTCAGCGGCGCGAACAACTTCCACAAGCTGGCGCCGTCCTCGGAAACCTCCCGGGCCATGGGCGATGCGCCGGCGATTGCTCGACCGGCCGCTGCTACGTTCGTGCGACGCGTCGAGCAAGCGCACGTGCCGCCGGTGACCGGACGACGACCCGGACACCTGGGCATCGCGATGGAGCCGCCGATCGGCGGTGCTGCGCCGCCGGCGCCATCGTCGGGAAGAAGGCGATGACCGGACTGTCGAGCGACGTGGCCTGATCCTCGTCCTCGTGAACCCGCAGTAACGCGAGAACGAAGATGAACACGAAGCCTTCGCTCTCGACAGCCGCGATCGTCTGCTGCGGCAGCCCCGCGTTCGCGCAGCTCGCAGTGCCGCGCTTCGTCATTGCCACCGGTGGCGCGACGCGTACGACTGGCGGCGCCTTCGGACTGGGTGGGACCATCGGGCAGGGGCAGGCCAGCAGGTCGAAGCGGGGGCTCCTTCACGGTCAGCGCGGGGTTCTGGTCTGGCGGCGGCGGCGTCACCGCGGCAGGAAGAGGACGGCAAGGCGCAGAGACGCCGATCGAGCCGGCCTCCTTGCCGCTCGAATTCCACGTGTCGGCGCCAAGCCCCAATCCGGTCGCGGAGGAAATGTTCCTCGTCTGTCGGCGAGCCGCGCGGGACGTGCGCGTCGAGGTCTTCGATGCCGGCGGCCGGCCAGGTGCACGATCGTCAGCGAACACGATGCTGCGGACACCATCGCCGCGCGTGGGATCGGCGCGACAACGCGGGCAACCGCGTCGCCGGCGGGATCTACTTCCTGCGGATGACCGCGGCCCTGGATCAGAAGACCCAGAAGCTGGTGCTCCCGCCGTGAGCTTCAATACACCGATTTCGAGGAGGATCGTGACGGCCATGGCGACGACACATGCCGGAGCATCTTCCTGGCCGGCGGCTGGCCGCTGCCGCGGACCCGGCGAGCGCGGAGACGTTCGATCTGCTGCGCTCCCACTTCGTGGCCGGCATCCTTGCCGCAGCGCGACCCGCTGGATGCGAGGCCGGTGGCGATGGACCTCGACGACGGCAATGCCGCGCCCGACGACGCGATCGCGCTCGACCTCGATCCACGGCGTGGTCACCGCGATCGAGACGCGGGTCGAGCTGCAAGGCCTACCTTCGTCGGTCAGCGTGGCCGCCGGCTCGAGCGCCTGAGCCCGACGGCTTCGCCTCTTCGCGCCTGGACGTGGCGACGCGATGCCGCGCCTGGCCCAGGCGCCCGCTGGCGCCTCACCGACTTCCGCTATGCCGGCGCCAGATCACCCGGATCTGCCGATCGAGATTCCAGATCAAAAACGTCGACGAAGGATCCGAGGCGCCGCCAGTGGAAGCGCCGAGCGCGTGACCTCGCCTCTGACCAGCGCTGCTCGCGCAGCCGTCGCCGGACCATGGCGTCATGATCTACTACACGCCGACGCGCGCATCGAGGCGGGCGGCGTTTCCGCCGCGAACGCGGCAGCTCAACTCCGCGGCGACGTCGCCAACCAAACCGTCGACAGCCAAATCACCAATCACCTGACCCCGATCTCGCGAAGAGATCAGCTACACCGAGAAGCTGGCTGGTTGCAGACCGATCGCGATCGGCTGAAGGGCACGAGCGACGGCTTCATGGACCAGGTGCACGCGAACCGGGATGCGCATGGCGAAGGATTTCGTCGCGCTCTTCGCCGACAGCGACGCCGGCGGGTGCGGCATCGCGTTCTGCCTGCCGAGCGGCGCCCCCGAGGGCTTCGCGCAAGTCGTCGACTGGACTCCGTGCGTCGAAATACCTGGCTTCGCGCACGAGATCGGCCACCTCCAAGGCTGCGCGCACAACAAGGAGGACGCGGGCTCGGGCTGCAACAACAACTGCTACTCCTTCGCCACCGCTTCAACAGCCAGTTCGGCTGGCGGACGGTAATATGCATGACACCGACCCTCCCTCTTCAGTCGCATCGGCATCTGGTCGAACTTCGGCGTCACGTTCGATGGTCAGCCCTGCGGTGTGGACGGGTGACTGCAACGACGACAATCGCTTCAATGCCGCGACCGTCACCAACACCGCATCGAACCGCGAAGGTTGGCGCGATCCGGCAGTTCGACGTGCGACGAAAGCGCGCCCAGCCCTGAACGCACTGGACCTGTCCGTTCCCCTCGCCGCAGGCTGGAGTCGCAGCGGTGTTTGCCGGCGGCTCTACGCCCGCGCTGCCGGTGTTGCACGTGCAGTCACAGACCTATCTCGAGCATCCCACCTTGAGCAAGCGGGCGACCACCGCTTGCGGCGGGGCTGAAGTTCGACTGGTGGCTGAAGCAGCCACGGAGGAATTGCATGTCACGTTCACCTGTTCGTCCCGCTGTCCTCGCGGTGCTGTGCTCGCCGCTCGCTCGCGCCGCCGAAAGGACTGGGACGCACGACCCGGATCACGACCGCGACACCGGAGCGAGCAGGCGCGCGAGTCCGGCGAGTCCGGGGAGAGATCGAAGAAGACGAGTCGCGCATCTCCGCGTACTGGGAGTCGGCGATGACACCGGCCGAATATCGCACCCGCCCTCGTTCAGACCGGAATGGCGGCGGCGCGTCTTTCGGGCGATGGACTCGATCCTGAGCGGGAGCCTGGACCTCGATGGGTCCGGTGGGCGGCATCATGAACGACACCGGCCAAGCGATTCAGAGCTTCAACGGTCGCATCTCCTGCATCAGCACCGTGGCGGCTTGGCATGAACACCGACATCTACGTCGGGCCCGCAGCGGCGGGCTCTGGCGGAACCACTTCATCGACGGCGTTGGCGTGTGGACGAGCCTCGGCGACAATCTCCCCAACCTCTCTGTGCGCGCGTTCTCGGTGAATCAGAACAACAACAACGACATTCTGGTCGGCACCGGCGATGCCGGTCGATTCGGCGGGGCGGGGATGTTCCGCACGCTGAATGGCGGCGCGACCTGGGCGCAGGTCACGCTACCGGTCGGTCCGAACTCGTTCGGCCGCATCGAGCGCTCACCTAGTGATGCCAATCTTCTGCTGGCGGCTTGCTCCAGCGGGCTGCTGCGGTCGACCGACGGGGGATCGAGCTGGTCGCTCAAGCTCTCCGGCAACTTCGTCGATCTCTGCGTGGACCCGGGCAACTTCAACACGCAGTACTGCACGAAGGACAACGCCGGCCTGTTCAAGTCGACCGACGCGGGCGCCAACTGGACGAAACCTGAACGTGCTGCTCCTTCCGGCGTCCCGTTCACTCGCGGCTTCGTGACGGTCTGCCCCGGTTCGCCGAGCAACGTCGCGGTCTGGCCTGCCGACGATGCTCCAGGTTCTACGCCTTGCTCAACGCGGGCGCCTCCTGGAGCAACATCACCGGCACGTTGGGCACTGCGGGCAACGGCGAGTGGCACATGGCGTCGTTCTTTCACACCGGTGCGATCCAGTTCCGCCCGAACAACCCCAACGAGATCTTCCTCGCCGCGCGCGGAGCGCAGGCCACGACCGACGGCGGGGCGAGCTGGCACACGGTCATGGACACGCACGCCGACTTCACCCAACTTCGGTTCTTCGACGTCACCGGTCCCGACTTCCTCTGGCTCTGTTGTGACGGCGGCGTCGTCGGCACGATCGTCGGCGGTGCAGGGCAGAACTGGAACGGCAACTCGTCGACGGGGCTTAGCTGCACGCAGCTCGACTACCTGGACGCGGAGCGCGCGCTGCGCGCGATCGGTATCCAGGACAACGGCGTCAACTACTCGACCAACGGCGGCGCGGTCTGGAAGTTCTCGTCGGGAGGGGACGGGCTCGACTGCGAGATCGTGGATGATCGCGCCAACGAGTTCTGGAGCGCCGGGTCCGGCTCGTCCGGTCCGGCCATCCGGGTGAATCGCCAGCGCGGCAGCAGCCTCACCTTCAGCAACAATACCGCCGAGGGGATGGACGGGCTCTTCTACAGCAAGTACGCCAACTGGATGTACTCGATCGGCGACGACAATGTGATCTACGGGGCGAACTGCGGCGCCTCGCCGCTCGGCTGGCAGGCGGACGGGACCATCCCGTCACAGTTCCACGTCATGAACACGCCGACGGGGAGCTACGTCACCGGCACCACGTTGTACATGAACTGCACCAACGATTCCGGCTCGGCGATTCCGACCGTCTTGGTCGCGCGGCTGAGCGGTCCGTGGGTGACCAGCAGTCACGACTTCGGCGGGACCGGCTTCGTGAAGAACATCTACGCCTCGACCGAGAACGTGGCCGAGGCCTGGGTCACGATGTCGCGCAGCCTGACGATCGAGCCGCTCATCTACCACACGCGGGACTACGGCAACACCTGGGACGACGTGACCGGAAATCTCAGCGGCCTCAAGATCGTCCGCTGCCTGGTGCAGAAGCCCTTCGAGCCGAACGTCCTCTGGATCGGCACCGACATCGGCGTCTTCACGACCAATGACGGCGGCGTCACCTGGAGCCCCGATCAAACGGGGTTGCCAATCCTCCCCGTCACCGATCTGCGGTACGTGGTCGATGTGAACCACACCGGCAACGACGTGCTGGTTTGCGCGACCTATGGGCGCGGGGTCTACCAGCAGTCGATTCCGAGCTTCGGCATCGTCTACGTGGACCCCAACGCGCCGCGGACGACGGAGGACGGGACGTACAACTTCCCGTACGACACCTACAACGAGGGGAAGAACATCCTGCCTTGGGGCGCGACGCTCGGGCTCTACGGCAACACCTACTCCGTGGGGCACGTGACCTACTCGACGCCGATGACCTTGCGCGCGTACGGCGGCACGGCGCGACTGCAGAACTAGGCGGCGCGCGGTGCGGACATTCCCCGCGCGCCGACCCAGCAGATGGCCCGTGAAGAACGTGGGCTAGCGCAACGGCCGAATCGGCGGCGCGATTCCCGGCACATCGGCGCGTCCGGTCTCATACACGAGGCCGAGCGAGAGCTGAGTCGAGCGCCGGTACGCGACGGCTTCGCGCCCGAACTCCCGCGTGTGGTTATTGTCGCAGGACAAATTCAAACTCCAGCGGTCCTCGAGGTAGTAGTGCAGCGCGCTCTCCAGTGTGGCGTTCCAGGTCGAGACCTGCGCGTCGCGCAGCGCGATTCGACGCTGGTGGAAGAAGTCCACGCTGGCGAACCATCGCTCGCCGATCAGGTATGCGGCGCCGAGCTGGGTGTCCCAGCGGCGGTCCACGTTCAGGCCCTCGAGATCCGAGACGATGTTCGTCGACAGATCGATCTGAAGCCTGCGGCCGAGCGGCCGATGCCATTGACCCTCGAAGCCTGCCAACAGAGCGTCGTCTCCCGTCCAGGTGCGCTGGGCTTGACGGTTGCTTGATTCGCGGATGAGCTGGTCATTGCGCCACTCTCGCGACCGACTCCACTCGACGCTTCGGGTCGCCTGATGACCATGGTCGACCGTCAGCACGGGGCCGGCGAAGAATCCGACTGAGCGGGTGAAGCGGCTCCCCGCGACTACGATGCCTTCGGTCGCGTGGAGAAGATCATACGCGTCGAATCGTGAGGCATCGATCGCTCCGTCTTCCACGAGAATCCGCTCGATGTCGCGCCAGAACGCCTTTCCCTCTAGATCGTGGACCGAAGAGTAGACCGGGCGAGCGTAGAAGAGCTGAGCCAGCGATCGACGGGCATTCGAGGAGAGCGGGTGGGCGAGGCGTCCATCGCGAGTCAGGCGCTCTTCCAGAAGCCGCACCTGGAAGACCCCGGTGGCATCGCGGACGCGACCGTACCCGAGCACGAGGTCCGCGATGAGCGCCGAGGAGTAGGCCCAGTCCTCGCTGCGACCCATCCACTCGTTCGTGAGGTTGAAGATCGGAACAACCTCGCGGCGGGATCGCCACCTCTGCGCATCCTCCATGCGGCCGAGCGCGCGGAGGCGGCCTCCCCAGGAGCGACCCTGCCACGGGAAGTAGTAGCAGTCGAGGTCGAGGCGCGCCGCCTCGGAGGTCTGGATGTCCCTGCGTGACTCCCCCGGGGCGAGTTCGGACTGCGAACTCTCGTTGCGAATCCTCAACCTGGACCGCAATCCGCTGCCGTTGAGTTGTAGCCCCGCCCCGACGCGGACTCGATCGGAATCGCGCAGCCAGCCGAACTCAGCCCCTGCCGCTCCCTCTGAGTTGGAGTAGGGCGCGTGCCGCGTGTCGTCGTGATTGATCGAGGAGGCGCCTCCAGCCGTCAACGAGTAGGAGTGATCGAATCTGGTGTGGTCCGGAATCACGAACCCACGGAAGTCCGCGTCGATCTCCGGGTCGCGCGCGGTTTCGCTCGTCGTCGTTGGTCGGGAGCTCTCGTCTTGGGAACGCGCCGTCCCAGCCGAAGCGCAAGCGAGGAGGATCCAGGCCGCGCAGATGAAGCCCCGCGCGACCGGGAAGAGAGTCAGGCTCGACATTTCGAAACTCCTTCATGCAGCGAGAACACGCCATTGCAACGTGTCGCGGCCTCTCCACCGCGGCAACAAGGGGGGGATAGGCCGAGTCTAGGGATTGCATTGCCTAGCAGGCAACGCGCGATTGACAGCGCAGGGAGCGAGCAGGAGACTCGACCTCGCCCCCGCACGGGCCGCACCCGCGAACCGCGGAGAATTGCTGCGCAGCCCATTCTGGTTCCTTTGTTGGATCACGCTCTGCTTCAACGCCTGCTCGGACGACGGACTGCCGACGCCGCCCAAGGGATCCGACCTCGAGCCGACCACCGATGTGGTGCTTGAGGGGGTCCTCACCTACGACCGCATCGACATTCCCCCGGGCGTGGCCGTCCGCGCGAGCGGCCCGAACTAACGGGTCAACTGACGGTCGACGATGAGGCGCCACACGGCGTCGTGGTCTACGAGCTGACCGCGGCGCGCCGGTAGCGAGCGAGGTTTCGACGCTCGCGCCGCGGTGTAGACCCTTCGCCCGCTCTGAATCCTCAGCGGTAGTCTCTCTCGAATAGAGACTTCATTCGCCCCCAGGTAACCGTCTTGACGGCCACAGGGGGTACGCAGCTCGATTCATCGCAGATCGTGCCGTCGCCGCGGTAGGTGCCGGATTGGGACCCGCACTGCTCGCTTGTCGTCGCAATGCAGCTCCCATCGGTCAGACAACAGGCACCCGTAGGCGTTCCTTCGATCGGCGGATTGTGCCCCGCCGCATTTGCGAGTCCCAGGACACCCCACGCCACCACGGGGTCCACGCCAGCTGGAAGAGAGTCGTCGCCGAAAGTTGGGGCACCCTGAGTCGGGTGGTTCCCGATGGTGAAGTTGGTGGGCTCGGAGTAGACGTAGCCGGCGAACCAGTAGACCTCCTTGAGGTGCGAACTGCTTGGCGTGAGCCAGGTGATCGCGGTCCCAGAGTACGGCGCGGGCCAGTCGCGGCCATTCTTGGGTGTGGTCAGCTCGAAGTTGGCGTCGGTTCCATAGCCCAAGATGGAGAGTTCGGCCTCGTCATACTGGATGCCGAAGATGATCGCCTTGAGTCGCGGGCAGGCTTCCTGCGGCCATCCCGCTAGCAGCCACCAAACCACCGGCTGATTTGTGAGGTGCGACGTCGCCCCCGCCTCGGCGATGGCCTGCTGGCCTGGGCAGTCCGAGTCCTCGTAAGGCGGACAAATCGCGCCGCCTTCCAGGCACTCGACACCGGACGACCCGTCATAGTCGACGTCGCTGCTGAATACGACCGAGTCGTTGGTGTACAGGAGAACCACGCCCCCCGAGTTCTTCCCGCCGAGCGCAGGTCTCGGCGAGATGAACCCAATCGCCAGACTCAGCGCTGCAATCAGAATGAGAGTCTTCACGACGACCTCCCAGAATTTGTGTTTTGGATGCGTCCTACTTCGGGGGGGGAACGAGCGCGAGCAGGTCTCCGAACCCTGACGTCATGCTCCTGGGTCCGACCTTTCCGCCAACTCAGCGGGATTTGCCTTGAGCCAGCGTCGACCGCGTCTATGCTGGGGACGCCATACTACGGCAACCTCCCCGGCCGGATCCGAAGCGCACGAGCGAACGAGGCGACGCAACGCGTCGCTCGTCGGAGGTGCTGCCATGCGCGGAATCGTCGCCCCCACGACCCTGAACGTTGACTCGCTCACGCACGAAGCACGCGCCCGTACGACCCTGGCGCTCCGCTTCGCCACCCTCGGAATCAGCCTGGCCTTCGCCTCGCTCGTGACCGCGTACCTGGTCGCGCGCCTCGGTCGAAATCCCTTCGTGTCGAGCGGCGTCGCGCTGCCCCATCTGGTGATGCCGATCTGGTTCTGGTTCAGCACGCTCGTCGTGATGGTCTCGAGCCTGTCGCTCTGGGGCGCGGGGCAGTTCGCGGAGCTCGACAACCCGCGTCTCGCGCGCCGCGCGTACCTTGCCGCGACGGCGTTGGGGTACCTGTTCCTCCTCCTCCAAATCCCCGGGGTGACCGAGCTGTACCTGCGTCACCGGGGCCAAATGCCCCATCACGTCGGGGTGTACGGGCTGGTCTTCCTTCTCTTTGGTCTCCACGGCCTGCACGTGCTGGGTGGTTTGCCGCTCCTGACCCGCCGCGCGTTCGCGCTTTCCTCGCGACCGCTCGATCGCGAGCACCGCGAGGAGCTGGCCCCGCTCAGCCTGTACTGGCACTTCCTCACGATCCTCTGGATCGTGCTCTGGAATCTGCTGCTCCTGGTGGGCTGAGCGACGCTCAGTCTCAACGACGTTCGACAGCAAGCCGATCAACTTGGGGGCGCCTCGAGGTTCCCAGAGGAGGGAGGTCGGCCATGAGCATCCGCACGTCGGTTGGGCAGAGTCTGTTGGAAGACGCGTTTGCAGCAGGGCGAGCGGCGGCGAGCGAAGCGCTGCGAGAACTGCAGGATCGCCGGGCCGATCTCTTCCTGGTGTTCGGCACCACGGGATACGACCAAGAAGCGTTGCTCGCGGGGGTGCGCGCGGCCGACGAGTCGGCGCGCATCGTCGGGTGCTCGGGCGAGGGCATCATCTCGCCGGGGCAGTCCTGCGAAGACGAGTACGTCGTCGCGGTGCTGGCCTTTCAGTCGGACACCCTCTCGATCGACGCGCACCTGATCGAGGGGTACGCGCAAGATCCGATTGCCTGCGCCGAGGAATTGGCGCGGCGGGTCGGCAGCGAGCCGACTGTCGGCGTGATCGTGTTGCCCGATGGACTGGCCGGTGAGTGCTCCGACTTTCTCGCGCGATTGAGCGCGCTCCTCCCGGGCCACACCGTGGTGGGCGGGACCGCGGCCGACTCGATGAGCTTCGCCAAGACCTATCAGTACCTCGGCACGCGCGCCGCGAGCGGCGCCGTCGCGGCCTTGGTGCTGCGCGGTGAAGGACGCCTGGTGTCGATGGTGAGCCACGGTTGTACGCCGATCGGTCGCGCGCGGCGACTGACCCGAGCGGAGGGGAGCTGGGTCTATGAAATCGACGGCCAGCCGGCTTGGTCGGTCTTCAAGGAGTACCTCGACGGGGATCCGGATGACCTGAACGCCGACGGCATGGTCCACCTCTGCCTCGGCACGTACCTCGACGATTCGACCGACAGCAAGACCTTCATCACCCGCACCGCGATGGCGCTCCAGAAGGAGACCGGCGCGCTCTTCTTCCCGGGCGGTGGGCTGACGACCGGCCAGCGCGTCCACTTCACGCGCCGGGATCTCGACCAGGTGCGCCTGGGCGCGCAGTCGTGCGCGCGCGAGTTGATGGAAGCGGGGCCGGGGGAGCGGCCGGCCGCGATCCTGCAATTCGATTGCGCGGGTCGCGGGCGCATCGTCTTCGGCGCCGCCGCGGAGGGCGAGGTGATTCAACCGATGCAGGAAGAAGTGGGGTCCGGTGTCCCGTGGCTGGGCTTCCGCACCTACGGCGAGATCGCGCCGATCGCGGGGCGCCCGCGATTCCACAACTACACTGTCGCGCTCTGCGCTCTCTATGACCGAGCTGCCTGAGCCGAGCCCCGAACTCTCGGAGGTTCTGGCCGAGAACGCGGCGCTCGAAGAGCAGATCAAACTGCTCGCGCGGGCGGAGCATCGACTCACCCGCGCGCAGATGGCGGTCGATCGCCAGCTCGCCAGGATTCGCGGCCTCTCCGACTTCGCCTTCGAGTGCCTGGCCATCGAGCAACCGGAGGTAATCCTCGAGCGCGGGCTCAAGCTCTTTCGGCGCTCGCTCGCCTTCGACGGCACGCGGCTGCTGCAGGTCGATCCGATCGGCCGTCGGATCGTGCACGCGGAGGGGAGTCGGCGGCTCTCGACCGCGGAGTGGTCCGAGATCGAGTCACTCATCGGCGCATCGGTTGTGCGCTGCGATTCGAGGTCGATCGGCGGAGTGCTTCGCCTCCTCACCTCCTTCGCCGGTCCGGTCGAGGAGCCGCGGCTCAAGACCATCGCCTGGGTTGCGATCACCGGCGGGGCCTTGGCGCCGGTTGCGATCCTGCTCGGCTGGACTGCCGGCACGACCGGTGGGCTGACCGATCCGCCGAGGACCGAGCATCTGCCGTTCCTTCGCTTGGTCGGCAACCATCTCGACCGCGCGATCCAGGCGGCGACGCTGACCGCGGACCTGAGAGCGCGCGGCACGGAGCTGGCCCAATCGAACGGCGAGCTGCGCGCGCGGCAGGCCGAGCTCGAGGCGGTTCGCGCGTCGATCGAGGCGGAGGTCCAAGCGCGCACGCTCGAGCTTCGACTAAGCGAGGAGAAGCTCCGCGAGCGCGAGGCGGCGATCCGCGCGGCGAAGCTCAAGTCGGAGTTCCTCGCCACCATGAGCCACGAGATTCGGACGCCGATGAACGCGGTCATCGGCATGACCGGGCTGTTGCTCGAGACGCCGCTCTCGCCGGAGCAGCAGGACTACGCCTCCACCATCCGCCGTTCGGCCGAAGCGCTCCTCACCATCGTCGACGACATCCTCGACCTGGCGAAGATCGAAGCAGGCAAGATGCGGATCGAGGCGGCGCCCTTCCGGCTCCACACGGTGATCCACGACGTGATCGAGATGCTGAAGCCCTCCGCCTCGGCTCGACAGATTCAGTTGGCGGCGACGATCGACCCGGCCATCCCCGAGCTTCTGGAAGGGGACGTCGGGCGCGTGCGGCAGATCCTGCTCAACCTGGTCGGCAATGCGGTCAAGTTCACCGACGTGGGCTTTGTGCGCGTGAGCGCGTCCTATCTCGGCGGAGACGTGTCGGAAACCAGCGTCCAACTCGAGGTGCTGGACACCGGCATCGGGATCTCCGGGGCGGCGCAGGAGCTCATCTTCGAGAGCTTCACCCAGGCCGACGGCACCTCGCGGCGGCGCCACGGCGGTACCGGCCTCGGCCTCACCATCACCCGGAAGCTCGTCGAGATGATGGGCGGGAAGATCACGGTCGAGAGCGCGCCGAAGGTCGGAAGCACCTTTCGCGTCGTCCTTACCTTTGCCTCGGTCGATCCGCGCACGCGTGAACTGAGCGACCCTCGGACCGCCGGCCCACTCGCGCCCCTCGACGCGCGGGTGCTGCTGGCCGAGGACAATCTCGTGAATCAAACGCTTTGCGTGAAGCTGCTCGAGCGATGGGGCTGCATCACCGACTGCGTGACGAACGGCCTGGCGGCGCTCAAGGCGATCCGAGCGAAGCACTACGACGTCGTTCTCATGGACTGCCAGATGCCGGAGCTGGACGGCTACGAGGCCACCCGCGCGGTGCGCGAGGCCGAAGCGGGGACCGGACGTCGGCTGCCGATCATCGCGATCACCGCGAATGCGATGGAAGAGGATCGTCAGGCTTGCCTCGAGTCGGGAATGGACGACTACGTTTCGAAGCCCTTCCACGCGCGCGACCTTCACGACTGCCTCGCTCGCTGGCTGAACCGCTCGGGCGGGCGCGCCGCGGCCTGAGTCGAGATTCCGCTCGACCCGGGACCGCACCGCTTCTACACTCATCCACGCATTCAGCGAGCCGTGCGGAGCGAGACAGCTCAGCGCACGTCACGCGCGCCACTTCCGGCCTGCGCACCGGCGATCGCCGCGTGCGACCCCCCTGCCGGTGCGGCCTCCGCTCTCTGCAGGAGGGACACCATGCTCTTCGTACGCGGTCACCTGTTCGGATTGGCGCTTCTCTTCTTCTGCGGCGCGATCGCGACCGAGGCTCTGGCGGGACCCAACGCCGGCGGTACGTTGATCGTTCACTGCGATCCGTTGCCGGTCGCTTGCCAGGACTACGGCTGTGACACCCATGGCCTGTCGGACTGCGCCGACGCGGTGGTGTCGGTGGACGATGCTCTGCCGCACTACTGGTGGGTGCTGAGTTCGTTCGCCGAAGGTTCGAGCCCGCGGCTTAAGGGCGTGACCTTCGGTCTCCAGTACGACAGTGCGGTGACGGTGCTCTCGGCTTCCCCCTGCGGAGACTTCGAGCTTCCGAGCGGCGGTTGGCCGGCGAGCGGGACCGGCACCGCGATCTCGTGGAATGTCGCGCAGACTGCGCCACTCACGCCGGTCTATCTTTTCTCGGGCTACAACTACTACGCGCCGACGGCGGCGACCTTCGAGCTGACTGCGCATCCCGTGCAGGGCGGCAACTTCGCCGACGACTCCGTCCCCTCGCTGCTCGATCCGATCGGCGGCTACGGCGCGCTCGGATTCTCGACCGAGGGGCGGGTAGTCTGTCCCAATCCGTTGCCGCCGGGTGGTGCCTGCTGTCTCCCCGATGCCATCTGCCAACAGGTCGATGCGGAGACCTGCGCCGCGGCGGGCGGGACCTATCAAGGCGACGGCACCCAATGTGATCCCAATCCCTGCTCCGGTTCGAGTTGGGCCTGCTGTCTGCCCGACGGCAGCTGCATGGATCTGACGAGCCCGGAGTGCGCGTCGCATTCGAACGCCGTGTTCCTCGAAGGGCAGTCCTGCATCGACGATCCATGCTCCGCGATCCAGGGCGCGTGTTGTACAACCGATGCCTTCTGCTTCGTGACCCTGCCGACCGTGTGCAATCAGGTGCAGGGGACATTCCAGGGAGCCGGGACCGCGTGCGATCCCAATCCCTGTCCGCCACCGTCATCGGGGGCCTGCTGCTTCCCGAACGGTCAATGTCGACACATTCTTCACAGCGAGTGCGCGGCACAGAACGGCAGCTATCAGGGCACCGGAACGCTCTGCGAACCGAATCCCTGCCCGCAGCCGCCCACCGGCGCCTGTTGCTTCCGAAGCGGCGTCTGTACGGTCATGTCCGAATATCAGTGCAACGCAGGCGGCAGCACCTTCCTCGGCGAAGGCACGAGCTGCGATCCCTATCCCTGCCCCTACGGCGCCTGCTGCCTCATCGACGGGATCTGTCTGATCGAGGAGGAGGAGCCGTGCATCGGTGGAGGCGGCAGCTTCCTCGGGCGCGGCACCAGCTGCAATCCCAGCCCCTGTCCGCCGAGCGCGTGCTGCCTCGAGGACGGCACCTGCCATTTCGTCACGGCGCAGCAGTGCGCCCTGCTCTACGGCGTATTTCATCCGGGAGAGAGCGAGTGCGGGCCACTCACCTGTCCGCCGGCCGGGGCCTGCTGCTTCGCCGACGCCAACTGCCTGGTCAAGACCGAGGAGCACTGCGTCGCGACGCAAGGACTGTGGATGGGCGCGGGCACCGACTGCGTGCCCAGTCCGTGCAGTGATCTGATCGGCGCGTGCTGCCTGGACGATGGCAGCTGTGTCGACCTTCTGGAGAGCGCCTGCTTCGCAGAGGGCGGGCTCTATCACGGTGCCTTCACTGATTGCGGAAGCACCGACTGCGCCGGTCCGATCGGCTGTGGCGACCCGGGAGTGGTTGCGTGGAGCCGGACGAGCCGCGTCGCGGTCACGTCCGTAGGCTCGACGCCGCTTCTTCTCGGCGCGGCGGCTCCGCCGGCGCAGGGGGCATGCGATCTGATTCTGCAGAACTCGGACGGCACCTACGAAAACGGCGGCGCGGTGCGGAATCAAGCGGTGCAGCCGCCCTACTACGGCGCCTGGGCCGAGTGCTATCACGGGGCCTACGAGGTCTGCGAAGCGATCTTCGACTTCACGCAAACCGGGCTACAGTTCGGTGCGCACATGGACGTCTACGTCTGGGAAGACCTCGGCGGTTGTCCTGCAACGTGATCTGCCTGCGCGCCAACGTCGATCCTGGTCCGATCGCGCTGTGGCCGCAGGTTTCGCGGCACATCGTCGACCTCGCCGGCTGCTGCACCCTGAGCGACTGGTGGATCGGCTACTGGCCCAACTGGCCGGGGCAGAACAACGACTGGTACACCACCTTCGACACCAACGCCGGCTCGAGCGGTTGCCCCAAGATCTGCCTCGCGCCTGGGTCGTTCGGCGTGGAGGGTTGGCAGGACGCATCGGTGCTGTGGGGCGAGATCAGCGCGCTCGGCATCTCCGCGGCAGTGCGGTCCTGCGCGCCGAGCACGGGCGCCTGCTGCCTGGCCGACGGCTCCTGCGTGGTGACGGAGCCCGCGCAGTGCAGCGGAGAATTCCAGGGCGTGGGCACGAGCTGCGATCCGAATCCGTGTGCCGGACCGGTGCCGACCCGGCGCATGAGCTGGGGGAAGGTGAAGGCGCTCTACCACTGACGGTCGAGGCGCCCGACAATGTGATCCAGTGGTTAGTGCTCTGCTGCGGGCGGTGCCCAATCCCTTCAATCCCCGCGCTTCGATCCACTACAGCCTGGCCGAGAGGCAGCCGGTGGCGATCGAGGTGTTCGACGTGGCCGGTCGTCGCGTTCGCACTCTGATCGATGCGGTGCAAGATCGAGGACCGCACGTGGTGGTGTGGGAAGGCGATGATGACCGCGGCGTGGCCTTGCCGCAGGGGGTCTACTGGGCGGCGATGAAGACGCCAGGGTACGAGTCGAGCCGGAAGTTGATTCGACTCCACTAGCGAACGAGGGTACCGCGACTAGAGTCGTCGGATCGTCGTTGCTCCAGCACGACCTCGGTGCCTCGGGTGCCGGGGTCGTGCTGTATGCTCGCCACCGGCCGTAGAAGGAGCGAGTCGAAGATGAAGCGTGTGATCGCAGCTCTCGCGCTGGTGGCGTTCGTTGGGTGCGGAGGGAGTCGACCTCCGCGCGCGGCGAGCGACGGGACGGCGGCATCCTCCGCGCCGCTCGGGAACGGGTTCTATTCCATCCTTGGGCAATCAGAGAATGAGGCGGAAGCGCGGAAGGCGGCGGGCAAGCTCGAGTATCGGATGCTCCCCTACGACCACGTCTACACCGAGTCGAGCGGAGAGCCGCGCGAGTGGGTCGCCCTTTCGCCCGCGCCGTACGTGCCGTTCGTGTGTGACGGCCCACCGGAAATGGGGGTGAGCGAGAAGGGCTTTGCCTCGCTCTCGA
>JAXLXQ010000048.1:0-29793 GCA_046327845.1 Candidatus Eiseniibacteriota bacterium
CGCGCGGGGAAGAGCCACGCCCTCCCGATGGGCTACCTCATCGCCGGACGCATCGGCACCGGCAAGACCTTTCTCGTCACCTGCTGGGCGGGCGAGATGGGCATCCCCTGCGTCGTCTTCAAGAACTTCCGCGACAAGTGGGTCGGCTCGACGGAAGGAAAGCTCGAGAAGATCTTTGCGGTGCTGCGCGCGCTCGGCCAGGTGATCGTCTTCGTCGACGAGGCCGACCAGATGACCGGCAAGCGCGATTCGGGCGCCAACGACAGCGGCCTCTCCGGCCGCATCTACGCCATGCTCGCGAAGGAGATGTCGAACACCGAGCTGCGCGGCAAGGTGATCTGGGTCTTCGCCACCTCACGACCCGATCTCGTCGAGGTCGACCTCAAGCGACAGGGCCGGCTCGACGTGCACATCCCGCTCTTTCCCCCACGCACCAAGGCGGAGTACCACGCGCTCCTCGTCTCGGTCGCGCGCAAGCTGCGCTTTCCGATCGCCGAGGCCGACCTGCCCGAGCTGCCCGAAGGCTCCGAGTTTGGTGGCCACGAAATCGAGGCGATGTTCGTGCGCGCGCTGCGCGTCTTCGAGCTGCAAGGGGAACCCAAGCGCACCCTCAAGGAGATCTTCTCCGGCGTAGCGGCCGAGGCTCGTCCCAACGCGGCGGGCAAGAAGCTCGAGTACATGGACCTGGTCGCGGTGCGCGAGTGCACCGACGCCCGTTTCCTCCCGGAGCGCTTCCGCTCGCTCACTCCGGAGGAGATCGAAGGGCGGATCGAGGGGCTCCGGAGGTTCGTATGAAGGTGCTCGACCTCTTGAAGAAAGCCGGCATCATCGCGGTCGAGGGGGAGGAGCCGCTGCCGCGGAAGGGCACGGACAAACCGTCGGCGGAGCACGCGGCGAAGGACGCGGCGAAGCCGCCGGCGCGCGCGGACAAGCCCACGGTGAATCTCCCACCGCCGCCGACCAGCGCGGAGATGGCGCCTCTCGCCTCGCGTGAACTCACGGTCGACTTCACCCAGATCTACGCGGCGCTCAAGATCCCGACTCCGGCCCACGGCTGGAACGTCGACAAGGTGGCCGCGGCCTTGGCCAACCCGCAGTTTCAGTCGCTCGACGCGAACACGAGGAAGGCGGCGCTCCTCGCCATGCTCGCCGCGAGCAACGCGCCGCCCCAGGACATCGTAGAGGACGCGGCGCGACGCGATCAGGCGCTCGACGCCTACGAGCAGTTCGCGCGGCGCAAGCTGGCCGATCGGCTCGAAGCGCTGCGGCAGGCGATCGCCGAGGAGGACGAGCGCATTCGACTCGCGACCCAGGCGATCGGTCAGCACAAGGAAGCGCTGGCGAAGGAAGAGGCGAGCTTCGAAGCGTGGCTCGGCAAGAAGATCGAGCAGGAGGAAGGGCTCGTGCGGGTGGTCGCGCTCTTGGCCGATCCTTCGATCATCTCGGTCGGGAGCGTCGAGCCGACGGTGAAGAAGTCGCCGGAGGGGAAGGGCGACGCTCCGGAGGGGCACAAGAAGTCTTGAACCGCGGCAGGCGCGTAGGCACTGTGCTCGCTCACGGAACGGGCTCACGCGGTCAAACCCCAGCAGTCAGAGGCAGGAGGAACCATGTCGATGTTCGCGCGGGTCGGCCGGCTCTTTCGCGGATTCTTGAGCCTCTTCATCAGCGGCTTGGAGGAGGCGAATCCCGAGGCGCTGCTCGAGGCGGCGCGCCAGGACTTCCGCGAGAAGATGATCCGCTACAACCAGGCGCTGGCGCAGCTCGCCGGCATCGCCGAGCGGCTCAAGATCCAGGTCCGCACCAAGACGCAGAAGTCGAAGGACCTCGAGACCCGCATCCTCGCCAATCACAAGGCGGGGAATCTCGATCTAGCCGGCACCCTCGCGCGCGAGCTGGCCGACATCAAGAGCGACCTGGTGCATGATGCCGAGGAACTCAAGGACACCGAGGCGGCCTACGACGTCAATGTGCGCAACGCCAAGCTCGCGCAGAAGGACTTCGAGGAGAAGATCCGGAAGCTGGAGCGCCAGCTCTCCCAAGTGAAGATGAAGGAGGCGCAGGCCGAGGCCACCTCCGCGCTGCAAGGGGTGGCCTTCAAGGTGGGGGACACCGGCGACACGCTGAAGGGCGTGGACGAAATCCTGGAGAAGCGCTTCGAGAAGGCGGCGGGCAAGGTCCGGGTCGCGAACGACATGACCGACATCGCGCGCATCCAGGAGAAGGAAAAGGAAACCAAGGCGCTCGAGCAGCAGGCGCTGGCTGACTTCTTGGCGAGCCAAGGCGTGCAAATGGAGTCGCCCGGCGCGCCCCAGGTCACAAAGCAGATCGGCCCGACCGAGACTCAGGCCGGATCGTAGCGAGCGAAGGAGAGGAACCCGCGATGGCAAACGGTCAGGTGAAGTTCACCCACTCGGGATGGTGCTGAGCACACTTCTGATCCTCGGCGTGATCGGATTCGGCATGTACCTCGTCACGGGGAAGCCGGGCACGAAGAGCTCGAGCGAGAGCGCGCGACCGGGCGGCGTGGCGGAGCAGGCGAAGGAAACGCCCCGCCCGGCGAAGAGCACGCCGTCTCGCGAAGGCGGCGAACGTGGTGGCGCGGTCGCGACCCTCGCCAGCATCCGCAGCGCCGGCGTCTGGCGGGTCGGCATGGAGGGGGAGGCACCCCCGATGAACTACGTCGAAGGCGGCACCCGCAAGGGATTCGACTACGAGATCGCCGAGTCGCTGGCGCGGAAGCTCGGCGCGCAGCGCGCGGAGGTGGTGGAGGCCGACTACGGCGAACTGCCCGATCTCCTCCGCAAGGGACAGGTCGATGCGATCATGGGCGGCTACGTGCCCGACCCCGGCGTGGCCAAGGTCGACTGGTCGAACGGCTACCTCGACTTCGGGCTCTGCTTGATCGTCAAGCAGGGGAGCGCGATTCGCGAACTCAAGCACCTGGCCGGGCGCAAGGTCGGCATCTACAACGACGAGACGGTGAAGGAGTGGCTCGAGTCGAACGCGCCCGGCGCGGAGGTGATCGAGTACGAGGGGACCGGTTGGTTTCGCCACCTCGATCAAGGCGACGTCGAAGCGATCGTGTACGACTATCCCTTCGCGGTCGAGGAGATCAAGCAGTTCCCCCGGCTCAAGATCGTGAAGCTCAACCTGAACGCGAGCGCCTATTCGGTCGGCATTCCGGGCGGCCAGAACGACTATCTCGATGCGGTCAACGGAGGGCTCGCCTCGATCACTGGCGCGCCTGGTTTCGACTCGGTGGTGAAGCGCTACTTCAAGAGCGAGGCGGTGCAGCTCCAGGCGCTGCCGCAGGGGAGCAAGACCTACACGGTCAAGCCGGGCGATTCACTCTCCAAGATCGCGGAGGCGCAGCTTGGATCGGTGCAGCTCTGGCCGAAGATCTGGGAACTCAACAAGGCGCGGCTCGCCAATCCGCACCTGATCGAGGTCGGGTTTCAGCTGCTGATGCCGTAGCGCAACCGAAGCCGTGTGCACGGTCCCCGATGTCGTATGCTGATCGCACGATGAACCCCGGCTATCGCACCCAGTCACCCGACACCAGCTACGAGGCGGAGCAGGTCCAAATTGCGCGAGCTCCGCGCGATGTCGATGGCAGAGCGAATCGAGCTGCTTCGCTCGCTGATTCTCTTCACCGACTCCGTCGCTCGCGCGGGAATCCGATTGCGACACCCGGAGGCGGATGAACGCGAGATTGGCCTGCGTTCGCTGGCGCTAAGGCTCGATGCGGAATCAATGCGAACCTACTACGGCTGGGACCCGGATCGAGAAGGCTACTGATTGCCTGATCCGCGCTACTCGCCGATGTGTCGCCAGCGCGCCTCTTCCGACGAGCGGTAGACCGCGTCCAGAACCTCCTGGTTGCGATGGCCGTCCAAGAAGTTCGACGCGTTCTCGACGCGGCTGCTCCCTTGCGTAATCGCTGCCGCCACCACCCGCATGTAGCGAAGAAACGAGCGTGCCCAGTCGGTGTCGGGGATGCCGAGCTCGCTCGACGGCGGCAGTTCATCCGCCACCTCAACCGCTTCCCAGCGCTCCTCTTCGACGTGATAGACCTCGAGCGGCGCCTGCTCCCGCCAACGCGCGGCACCCTTGCTCCCGGTCACCACGATCTCGTGCTGCCGCTCGACCTCGGCGAGCGAGATCGAGATCTCGGCGATCGCGCCGCAGCGAAGACGGAGCGTCGCGTGCGCGATGTCGTCGGCCGTGACCAATCGCGGTGAGCCGGTCTCCGCGTCGACGCGTTCGCGGTGCAGCGTGTGGAGCGAGCCCCGCGCGGCATCCACCTCGCCCAAGAGCCAACGCAGCGTATCGACCGCGTGCGACCCGATCGCGCCCCAAGCACCACCGCCCTGATGACGATCGCTCCACCAAGTCCAGGGCTGCGCCGGATCGCGGCGCCCGCCCGAGGTCAGGTTGTATTCCACGCGCCAGATGTCGCCCAGCTCGCCGCGCGCGATCCGATCGCGTAGCTGGCGACGCCTCGGATCGAAGCGCAGCTCGTGGTCCATCAAGCAGAGGCGATCGGGATGCTGCTCGGCCGCGAGGACCAGTCCGCGACTCTCGCCGGCCGACATCGCGGTCGGCTTCTCGCAGACGACGTGGCTGCCGGCGCGGAGCGCGTCCACCGATTGCTCCAGGTGGCGATGGGGAGGAGTGACCACGAAGACCAGGTCGGCCGCCGCGTCGCGCAAGAGCTCGCGGTAGTCGGTGGTGGCCATCGGGATATCGAAGGCGCGGGCGGTCTCCTTCGCGCGCTCCAGGTTCGGACTGGCCAAGCCCACCACCGCCATTTCAGGAACATGTCGAAGGCAGGGGAGCATCGTGCTGCGCGCGAACCCATTACCAAAGAGCGCGACGCGGATCGGGTGGGGCATGACGTACTCCTTTTCAGACCAGGGTCGAGGCCGACCGGTGAACTTAGGGCATCGGGTTGCGGTCGGCCAGCCGAGATCCCGCGCCACCGAGGCCGCGAGGCGTGTACGCAAGGGCGGGGCTCGACCCGTCCTGAGAGCGGTGGGTCGCACCCCAGGGTGCAGACAGCGCGGCGAGGCACCAGCTATCATGCGGCGTCGTCACGGACGACGACCCAAGAGCCGCGACGAGCAAGAGGAGACCCATGACTCGACAGCCGAATTCGCGCCGTGGAGATCCACTCTCGTCGGGCGCGATGCAACGCGGCGCGGATCGCCGCTCGCCACTCGGGCGGCCGTCCCTGCCGCGGTCGCCGATGGGTCGCTCGATGGCCGGGTCAATCATCGCGCACCTTGTCTTGCTCGTGCTCATCACCGGGATCGCGCGGCCCAGCTTCAATCCGCCCAAACCGAAGCGCGAGCCAGTGGTCATGGTCTCGCTCGCGAGCTTGCCGGCGCCGGAGCCGGGCACCACGACGCGGGTCAAGCCACACTCGGGTCCCAGCGTGAAGCCGGCCCCTCCGATCACTCCACCCAAGGTCGAGGAGAAGAAGCCGGCGCTCGAGAAGAAGCCGATCGAGAAGCCGAAGGAGACGAAGCAGGAGAAGCCGAAGCCGGAGGCAGCTAAGACTTCCACCAATTCGAAGGACGACAAGCCCAAGACGCACGAGCGGAATGCCCCGGAGAACGCACCGGATCGTCCCGCCAAGGCCGGCTCGGCCGACACGCTCAAGGTCCCGAAGTCGGATCTTCCGCACGTCGGCAACGCGACCGGCGACATCTCAATCAAGGTCGACGGGCCGATGGATCCCTTCTCCTACTACCTGCAGCTGGTGCAGCAGAAGATCTCGCGCGAGTGGGATCCGCCGACCGATCTGCGCTCCGGATCCGACGGCATCACCGCGTCGGTCCGCTTCCGCATCCAGCGCGACGGTACGGTGCCGCCGGCGAGCATTTCGGTCGAGGAGCCGTCGGGCAACTACCTCTTCGATCGAGCGATGCTGCAGGCCCTGACCGCGGCGGGAACGTTGCCGCCCCTGCCCTCGGACTACGCCGCCCAAGACCTCGGGCTCGAAATCACCTTCGTCTATCATCCATAGCCTGAATCGCCAGGCTCGAAGCAGGGAGGCTCCTTGAATCGGAAGGCCATCGTCGCGGCACTGCTCGCGCTCGCAGGGTCGGTTCCTCTCTCCTCCGCGTGGGCCCAGGATCCGCTTCGGCAGATCGTCATCACGCGTGACGGCCAGGGCGGGAAGATGAAGCTCGAAGTGCGCGACTTCGGCTACATCGAGACGCTGGAGGCGCCGCTCGAGGGGGGCGAATCGTGCGAGGACGTGCTGGCGCGCGACCTGACGTTCAGCGACTTCTTCACCGTGAAGCGAGAGGAGGCGCACACCCCGAGCCCGAACGACACCCTGCCCAATGCGCGCCGCGACGTCTGGGCGGTGGTGGCCGGAGAAGTGCGCCGCGAGTGGGGAAAGGTGGTGCTGAAGGCCGAGGTGCTGCAGGCCGCGACCGGCACGCCGATTTTCCGCAAGAGCTACCCGCTCGGCAGCCCCCCTTCGCGCGCCGTGATCCACGCCTACGCCGACGACATCCTCTACTACCTGACCGGCGAGTCGGGCGTGTCGGGCACGCGCATCGTGTTCGTGGGAAAGAATGAAGGGCACAAGGACCTTTGGATGGTCGACTACGACGGCGCGAACCCGCGGCAGGTGACCCGCCTCGACAAGATCGCGATGTCGCCCGCCTTCAGTCCGCGGGGGGACAAGCTCGTCTTCACCAGCTATCTGAACGGGCGGCCCGATCTGGTCACCCTCCGCTTCGCCGACGGCAAGATCACAACCCTCTCGGCCCGCAGCGGCATCAACAGCGCACCGGCCTACGCACCCAAGGGAGACAAGATCGCGGCCAGCCTCTCCTTCGAGGGGAACGCCGAGATCTACCTGCTCGACGAGACCGGCGCGCAGGCGCAGAGGCTCACCCTCGTCCCCTCGATCGAGACCTCGCCGACCTTCAGCCCACGCGGCGATCGGATCGCGTTCACCTCCGACCGCTCGGGTGAGCCGCACGTCTACATCATGGATCTGGACGGCGCCAACGTCCGCCGGCTCACCTTCTCCGGCAAGTGGTGCGACTCGGCCGACTGGTCGCCCAAGGGAGACAAGATCGTCTTCGTCGCGTTGATCGACGATGTCTTCGACCTCTGCTCGATTCGGCCGGACGGGTCGGGACTGGTGCGGATCACCGCCAATTCCGGCTCGTGGGAGAACCCGCACTGGGCGCCGGACGGCATGCACATCGTCGCGGCGCGGCGACAGGGAGGCGACCGTCGCCTCTACGTGATGATGGCCGACGGCTCGGGCAAACGCGCGTTGACGAGTTGGAAAGGCGATCAATACAATCCCGCCTGGTCGCCGCCGCTACGCGCTTCGGAATAGGTGCAGCGCTCAGGCGACCCGCCCTCCGGTCGGGCGAGGTACGAGCGCAGCGTGAACCGCCAGGGAGTCGGAACATCCGCCTGCGCAGCAAGGAACGAGCTTCCAGAAGGAGAGATGTCATGACCGCGATCCATGCGGCCATTCGTCCGCTCGCGATTCTCGCCCTGTGTGCGTTGATGGTCACGGTCGGCTGTGCCAAGAAGCCGAAGCCGGTCATCACGCCGCCCACCACCACGGGTGACGGAACCACCGGCGGCAACACCAACCCGTCGGGTGACGGCAACTCGGGCAGCACCGAGAACCAGGGAGACAACGGTTCGAAGGACGCCTCGAAGATCCAGGACGTCTTCTTCGACTACGACCGCTTCGCGCTCCGCGACGACGCGCGCGAGACGCTGAACGGCAACGCCAAGGTCCTGATCGACGCGGCCGGCCTCCGCTATGTGCTCGAGGGACACTGCGACGAGCGCGGCACCGAAGAGTACAACCTCGCGCTCGGCGAGAAGCGCGCCAACGCGGTCAAGGAGTACCTGGTGCGCTACGGCGTCGACGGCGCGCGCCTCTCGACCGTCTCCTTCGGCGAAGAGCAGCCCTTCGATCCCGGCCACGACGAGAACGCCTGGGAGGCGAACCGTCGCGTCCACTTCGCGCGGCAGTAGCGGAGATGGAGATCGCCCCTCGCAGGATGCGTGATGCGACCGCGGCCGGACGGGCCGCGGTCGTCGCCTTGCTCCTCCTCTCTGGCTGCTACGGCAAGCAGATGGTTCGCCAGCCGATCACCGTCGCGGAGATCGCCGAGAGCATGCAGGCGTTGCGCGAGCAGCAGCTCGAGCAGGCCAAGAACCTCCGCGCACTCGAGGATCAGATCGCGAAGCAGGCGGATCTCTTCCGTCAGCTCAAGGCGGAGAGCCAGTCCCAGAAGAGCGACCTAGAGGCGCAGCTTCTCGGCATCGACAGCAAGCTGCAGGATCTCCTCACGCGCCGCGGCGGCTCGAGTACCTCATCGAGCTACGTGCCGCCGCCGCCGATGGCCACGCCCGACACCACCTCGAGCCACTCGATCCCGGTCATCAGCTCGCCGGCGGGGCAGGTGTCGAGCGGCGACAATCCCGAAGCCGACGCCAAGCGGATCTACGACCAGGCCTACCTCGACTACACCAAGTCGAACTACACCCTGGCGGTCAGCGGCTTTCGCGAGTACCTCCGCCGCGTGCCGAGCGGAGACCTCTCCGACAACGCGCAGTTCTGGATCGGAGACGCCTACTACGCGCAACGGGACTACCAGACCGCGATCGCCGAGCTCAACAAGATCAGCGAGAACTACCCGCGTGGGGATCGCATGCCGGCCGCGTTGCTCAAGATCGCCTACAGCGACATCCAGCTGGGGAACAGCGCGGAGGCGAAGCAACTCCTGAACCGCGTAATCGACGAGTTCCCCAACTCGGACGAGGCCACGCTGGCCAAGAACAAGCTCCGGCAGCTGCAGTAAGCCGGCGCAGAAGAACCCTCTCGATCGAGAGTCAGAAGGGAGCCTCCATGACACCTCATGCCCGCCGCGGCTGGCTCGGGGTCGCGCTGCTCGTCGCGCTGGCCGGACCCGCGAAGGTACCGGCGGTCGGCTTTGCCGACCTGGAATCGAGCGTGCAAAAGTACGTGTTGCCGAACGGACTCACCTTTCTGGTGCTCGAGAGGCACACCGCGCCGGTCTTTGCCTTCCGCACGTTCGTCGACGCCGGCGGCGTCGACGAGGTGCCGGGCATCAGCGGTATCGCGCATATGTTCGAGCACATGGCGTTCAAGGGGACGCAGTCGATCGGTACCACCAACTACGCGGCCGAGGCCGAGTCTCTCGATGCGGTCGATCGCGCGTGGGACGTGGTGGCGAAGGAGCGGGCGCGCGGCTACGCCGCCGACTCGACCGCGCTCAAGCGTGATCTCGATCGCTTCGCCGCGGCCCAAGAGGGAGCGCGCCAGTACGTCGTATCGAACGACTTCTCGAAGGTGCTGGAAGAGCAGGGCGTGGTCGGACTCAATGCCTTCACCGGGACCGACTACACGCAGTACCTCTACGCCCTCCCCTCGAACCGACTCGAGCTCTGGGCGCGGCTCGAGGCCGATCGCCTGACCCAGCCGGTGCTGCGCGAGTTCTACAAGGAGCGCGACGTGGTGCAGGAGGAGCGACGCTTCGGCGAGTCGTCGGCGCAGGGACGACTCTTCTACGCGTTCATCAACGCCGCCTTCCAGGCTCACCCCTACGGCATCGGGACGATCGGCTTCAGCTCGGATCTCAAGGCGATCACCCGAGCCGATGCGCGGGAGTTCTTCGCCAAGCACTACACCGCGCCGAACATCACGATCGCGGTGGTGGGCGACGTCAAGTTCGACGAGGTGCGTCGGCTGGCCGACAAGTACTTCGGCGGCGTGTCGAGCGCACCCAAGCCGGCGCCGGTCCGAACCGTCGAGCCGGAGCACAACGCCGAAGTGCGCCTCGAGTTGATCGAGGACGCGGTGCAGATGGTCATGATGGGATACCACATCCCGAGTCGCTTCGACCCCGATTGGCGCGCCTACGAACTGCTGGCTGACATCCTCGGCTCGGGCCGCTCCTCGCGCTTCTACGAGCGGCTGGTGAAGCAGGACAAGGTCGCGGCGCAGGTCTTCACCGGGGCCGGCTTCCCCGGCTCGAAGTACCCGTCGCTCCTCCTGATCGGTGGCGTGGTCTCGAAGGATGCGACGCCGGAGCAGGTGGAGGAGGAGCTCGACCAGGAGATGCAGCGCCTGATCGACGAGGGACCGACCGCCGGGGAGCTGGCCAAGGTCAAGACGATGAACAAGGCCGACTTCATCCGCGGCCTGCGCGGCAGTCTGGGGCTGGCCGGTCAGCTCGCCCTCTTCGAGGGGCAAATGGGGGACTACCACAAGCTGTTCGACTACCTCGACGAGATCGATCGCGTCACCACCGCCGACATCCAACGGGCCGCGGCCAAGGTGCTGGTGAAGAAGAACCGGGTGGTCGGCATCATCCGCAAGCCCGCCTCCTGATGCGGCGCGAAAGAGGGAGCTTCTCCATGAACTTCTCGAATCGACTCGATCCGAAGCGTGGTTCGCGACGATGGATCGGCGCTCTCGTCGCCATCCTCGCGGTGACCAACTTGGGGCTCGCCGGGGCCGCCGCCGCCAAGGACACGCGCTGGGGCGATCCGCGCAAGATGCAGATCCCGCCGCTCAATCCAATCCAGGTGCCGAAGCCTGAGCGCTTCGAGCTGCCGAATGGGATGATCATCTACCTGCTCGAAGATCACGACTTTCCCACGGTCGACGCGCGGGCGCTGATTCGCGTGGGCGGCATGTACGATCCGGCCGATAAGGTCGGCCTGGCTATGATCACCGGCGAGGTGATGCGCACCGGCGGCTCGACCACCGTCTCCGGCGATGACTTGGACGCCCAGCTGGAATCAATAGGCGCCTCGGTCGAGATCAACGTCGACGACGTGCGGGGCGACGCCCGGGTCTCGGCGCTCGCGGAAAACGCGGAGCAGTCGCTGCGCGTGCTGGCCGATCTCCTCCGCCATCCGGCCTTCCCCGAGGACAAGATCGAGCTGGCGAAGAAGCAGGAGAAGACCTCGATCTCCTCACGCAACGACGACCCGATGGGCGTGATGTTTCGCGAGGCGGCGCGGCTGGTCTATGGGCCGGATCACCCCTACGCGCGGATGACCGAGTACGCGACGGTCAACGCAATCACGCGAGACGACCTGGTCGCCTGTCACGCGCGCTTCTTTCACCCCGATCGCATCATCATGACGGTGTCGGGCGACTTCACCTCGGCCGAGATGAAGACGATGCTGACCCAGGCCTTCGGCGATTGGGCCAAGTCGACCGAACCTTTGCCGCCCGATCCCGAGGTCAAGCCGAGCGAGCTGACCTCGAACTACTTGATCGAGAAGACCGACATGACCAACTCAGGGGTGGTGCTGGCGCAGCAGGGCGTGCGCATGGACAACCCGGACTACCCGACGCTCGCGGTGATGAACGAGATCCTGGGCGGCGGCTTCTCCAGCCGCCTCTTCAACGAGATCCGCACCAAGCGCGGTCTGGCCTACGCCACCGGCTCGAGCATCGGGGCGGGCTTGCACCATCCGGGCGCGCTCGTCGCGTATGCACTGACCCAAGCCGACTCCACCGTCAGCACTCTCACTTACGTGAAGCGCGAGGTGGAGCGAATCCGCACGCAGCCGGTCACCGCCGATGAACTGCAGAAGGCGAAGGATGGAATCTTGAACGGTCTCGTCTTCGACTTCTCCTCGAAGGGCGCGGTGCTCAATCGCATGGCCGACTACGAGTACTACGGTTACCCCGGCGACTTCCTGCAGAAGTACCAGGCAGCGGTGCAGGGCGTGACTGCTCAGCAGGTGCAGGCGGCGGCGGCGCGAACGATTCAGCCGCAAATGGCGACGCTGGTGGTGGGGAACACCCCGAAGTTCGCGGCCGCGCTCCCCATGATCGGCGACTTCGAACCGATCGACATCAAGATCCCCGAGGAAGAGGAACCGCTGCCTCCCGCGACCGACGCGGACTGGGCGCGCGGTCGCGAGCTGCTCCTGGCCGCGGCCAAGGCGACCGGGCTCAATGCGATCAATTCGCTCTCTGATCTGACCTTCGAGGTCAAGGGCACGATCACGGTGCAGGGGCAGGAGCTGCCGGTCGGCCTGAAGTCGGTGCGGCTCTTCCCGGACTTCGAACGCGAGGAGCAGAAGCTGCCCTTCGGTACGATCACCCTCGCGGTCAGCGGCGAGGATGCCTGGATGAACACACCGCGCGGGGTGCAGGACATGAGCCCCGAGCAACTCGCCGACAAGCGGCGCGAGTGGAACCGCGAATACTTCGGGTTCCTGAAGGACGCCGCCAAGCTCAAGGCCCAGGCGCTCCGCGGAAGCGTCGAGGTTAACGGGGTGTCGACCGATGTGGTCTACATCCACAGCGACGCGGTCAAGGGATGGAAGGTGTTCCTCGATCCCAAGACTCACCTGATCGCGAAGATGGAGTACAAGGAAACGCATCCGGTGGATGGATCGCCCGCGGTGGCCGACGAGTTCTACTCAGATTGGCGTCCGGTCTCGGGGCTGATGTGGCCCTACACCCGCACCATTCAGCTGAACGGCGAGCAGTTCAGCGTCATGACCACGACCGCGGTGCAGCTCAACTCCGGCGTGACCAAGAGCAGCTTCGCGCGGCCCTAGCCGCGCTTCTCGGGAGAGACGGGGCGCGCCATTTCGAAGAGGGCGTCCCGTCCGGCCTGCACGTAAGAATCCCCGCCCATGCGGCCGATCACGTCGAGCTTGGCCGCGTCGGGGAGTCCCGCCTCGTCCAAGACCGACTCCTTGACGTGGGCCGCCACCACCTCGCCGATCACGTAGTGCGCGGAGACCGGGCCGTCTCCGTGCGGCACGATCAGGTGCAGCCTGCACTCGAAGGTTGCCGGCGCTTCCTCCACGCGCGGCGGTGCGACCCGCAGCGACGGCGCTTTGGTCAAACCGGCGCGCTCGAACTCGTCCACCTCCGCCGGCCACTCCGCCGAGGCCACGTTCATCCCCTCCGCCAGGGCACGCGAGACGATGTTGACCGTGTACTCGCGGGTCGCGCGGATGTTGACCAGGGTGTCCTTCGGCTTTCCCTCGCGATCGTAAAGCACCGAGAAGCAGAGCGAGGGCGGGTTGGCCCCGCCGGCGTTGAAGTAGCTGAAGGGGGCGAGGTTTGCGATCCCCTCGGCCGAGAGGCTCGCGACGAAGGCGATGGGGCGGGGCACGATCAGCCGATTGAGCAGCTGGTAGACCTCGCCCCGCTTCATCGCCTCCGGTCGAAAGGTGCGAACCTCGCTCACGCGTTCAGCCAGGTGCGCCAGTATTCGCGGTCTTCGATTTCCTCGGCTTCACGGCCGACCGTGAGGGGACGGAAGGTGTCGATCATGATCGCCAGCTCGTCGGTCTCCTTCTGCCCGATCGAGGGCTCGATCAAGCCTGGGTGCGGGCCGTGCGGAATGCCGTCGGGGTGCAGGGTGATCGAACCGTACTCGATGCCGCGGCGGCTCATGAAGCGGTCGCTGGCGTAGTAGAGCACCTCGTCGGTCTGCGCGTTGGTGTGGTGATACGGCACCGGGATCGCCTCGCGGTGGAAGTCGTAGAGGCGCGGCACGAAGTTGCAAATGACGAAGCCGTCTCCCTCGAAGCTCTGGTGGACCGGCGGCGGCAGGTGCACCAGCCCGACCCGCGGCTCGAAGTCCTCGACGTTCATGGCCCAGGGATAGTAGTAGCCGTCCCAGCCGACCACGTCGAAGGGATGGCGCGCATAGACATAGGCGTGGATCCCGTTGCGCTGCTTGACCAGCACGTCGAACTCCCCCTTCTCGTCGCGCGGCGGCTGGAGTTCGGGCAGGCGAAAGTCCCGTTCGCAGAAGGGGGACATCTCGTGATGCTGCCCGTGCGCGTTCCGGTAACGCTTGGGCGTGCGCACCACGCCGCGCGATTCGACCACGAGATAGCGGTGCTCACCCGGGTCCAGCACCATCCGGTGGATCACCCCGCGTGGAATCACCAGGTAGTCGCCGCGACGATAGGGGAGGGTGCCGTAGTTCGACTCGAGCACGCCGGTGCCGTCGCTGACGAAGAGCAGCTCATCGGCCTGCCCGTTTCGATAGAACGCCTTCGCCGTCTCCGACGGTCGCGCCAGCAGGATCGCGACATCGGAATTCCAGAGGATCGGGTGCCGGTGCTCGACCACGTTGCCGCCCGCGACCAAACCGGCGGTGCGGAAGTGACGATGGCGGCAGGACGGATCTTCTCCCGCGTACCAACGGGTCGGGTGAAAGCCGCCCGCCTTCTCCACCATGGTCGGCGGATAGAGGTGATAGAGCAGCGACGAGAGGCCGCTGAAACCCTCGTTGCCGATCAACTCCTCGTGATAGAGGTTGCCCGCCTCGCCGCGAAAGGCGACGTGGCGCTTCCGGGGCAGCTTGCCCTGTTGGTGGTAGAGAGGCACGATCCCTTCCTTCCCTCGCGCCGCGCTCGGCTCAGAGATTGCCGCGCAGCGCCTGTTCGCGTTCGATCGCTTCGAAGAGCGCCTTGAAATTCCCTTTGCCGAAGCCGCGGGAACCCCGCCGCTGGATCACCTCGAAGAACAGCGTCGGTCGGTCCTCGACCGGCCGGGTGAAGAGCTGAAGCAGGTATCCCTCGTCGTCGCGATCGACCAGGATGCGGTGCTCGCGCAGCCGCTCGATGTCCTCGGCGATCGGACCCACCCGCTCGGAAAGCGCTTCGTAGTAGCTGTCGGGCACTTCCAAGAACTCGACCCCGCGCGCGCGCAGCTCGCCGATCGTGCGGAGAATGTCGCCGGTCAAGAGTGCGATGTGCTGGACGCCGGGACCGTGGTAGTAGTCCAGGTACTCCTGAATCTGCGAGCGTCGCTTGCCTGGGGCCGGTTCGTTGATCGGGAACTTCACCCGATGATTCGCGCTCGAGACCACCTTGGAGCGAAGCGCGGTGTACTCGGTCGAGATGTCCTTGTCGTCGAAGGTGAGGAAGTGCTCGAAGCCGAAGACGTCGCGATAGTAGTCGACCCAGGCGTCCATCTTCTCGTCTTCGACGTTGCCCACCATGTGGTCGATCGC
Source organism: Candidatus Eiseniibacteriota bacterium (assembly GCA_046327845.1). Classification (GTDB taxonomy): domain Bacteria; phylum Eisenbacteria; class RBG-16-71-46; order CAIMUX01; family CAIMUX01; genus JADJQY01. The sequence goes on from JAXLXQ010000048.1 coordinate 15,036, forward strand.
GGCCAGCCCCGCGCCGCCGCCGGAACGTCGCTCCTCGCGGAAGCCGGGGAGCAGCGGGGCTTCGATCCCGTCGCGTTCGATGAAGGAGTGGATCGTGTCGCCGTAGGTGGCGATCGCGGCGCGCTTGATTCGGCCGCCCATCCCCTCGATCACGGTTGGGGCTTCGACCGAGCGCGCACCGCGAGCCAGCGCCTGCTCGTAAACCGCGGTCGCGTCGTCGACCCGAAGCGCGATGTCGCGCACGCCGTCGCCGTGCTTCGCGATGTGCCGCGCGATCGGTCCTTCCGGTTCGAGCGGCGTGGTCAAGACGAAGCGGATGTTGCCCTGGGTGAGGAGATAGCTCGCGCGATCACGCGCTCCGGTCTCAGGGCCACGGTAGCCGATCTGGTCGAGACCGAAGGCGGTGCGGTAGAAGTGGGCCGCCTGCCGCGCGTTTCCCACGTAGAACTCGACGTGGTCGATCTCGCGAATCGGCAGGGCGGGAGCTTGCTGCATGCGTCCTCCTTGGGGAGCCGGCGGCGAGAGGGGCCGCGGCGAACCGGAGGGTAACAAAGGGGAGGGTTTCCCTCAACGACCGGTCGGGCGCCCGCGCGGTATCGGCAAGCGCTTCGCCGCCTCCTCCGGAGTGGTGCCGAGCGCAAAGCCATATGCCTTGAGCAGCGGCTGCGCCTGGGTCGGCTGATTGGCCTCGAGGTAGAGGCGCGCAAGCAGACCACGGGTGCGCGGGTCGTCGCCGCCGAGAGTCAGGGCGGAGTCGAACGCGGCGAAGGCGTCGAGCGGCCGGCCTCGATTCCACTCCGCTTCTCCCAGTGCCGACCACTGCTCGGGCGCGCGGGGGAGGAGCGCGATCGCGGCGTGGAAGGCCCAAGCCGCGCTGTCCGCCTTCTCCGCTTCGAGCAGCGCCTGCCCCCAGCCGTACCAGGCGCGGGGCGACGCCGGCTCGAGCTTGAGCGCGCCGCGATAGGCCCGCCCCGCCGCATCGAGCTGGTTCGATTGGCGGAGCGCGGCGGCCAAGAAGAGATAGGTCGAATTGTTGAGCGGGTCGACTTGGAGCGCCTCTTGGAAGGCGGTGGCCGCTTCCGCGTAGCGCCCGGCGTAGAGGAGGTTCTTCGCCGATTGGTACTGGCCATTGAAGAAGGCGACCATGCGCTTGGGATCCGGTAGCGTCGACTCCTCTTCGACGGCGCCGGTCCCCGAGAGGTAGCCGAGCGAGCGCAGTCTTTCCAATTCCTCCGCGCTGGGCGTGCGCTTGGCGTCATTGCCGCCCGAGTCGTCGCTCAGGAATCGATCCAGCTCGGCTGCGAGGCGCGAGAGCTCCGGGCCGTTCGAGCTGGCCAGGTTCGACTTCTCCTTCGGGTCCTTCGCGAGGTCGTAGAGTTCGGGCTGTGGAGCGCGCACGTATTTCCAGCGGCTCGTGCGCACGCCGCGGAGCGGAGCCCAGTGGTAGCTCACCCGCGGGCTCAAGGTCTCGCAGTAGAGCGGGGGCTCGCCATCCTGCTCGCCGCGGAGGAGCGGCAACAGCGAGTGACCGTCGAGCGGCCCGGCAAGCGGCGCCAGCCCGCCGATCGCGCAGAGGGTGGGCGCCACGTCGATCAAGCCGCACTGACGCGCGATCTCGAGCCGCGGCTTGCCCGCGCGGTAGTGCCCGTCCTTCGGCGGCAGGCGGAGAAGCGAGGCGACGCGCAGCGTGGCGTCGTAGATGAAGAGCGAGTGACTCGCCTCGCCATGCTCACCGAGCGACTCGCCGTGATCGCTCACCAACCAGACCAGCGTGTTTGCGCCCGCGCCGCTCGCCTCGATCGCGTCGAGCAGCTGTCCCACGCACTGGTCGAGGTAGGCCAGCTCGCCGTTGTAGGGCGCGGCGGGATACTGCGCCGCGAAGGGCTGCGGCGGGCGGTAGGGAGCGTGGGCGTCGTACAGGTGCACGAAGAGGAAGAACGGCGCGCTCGCCCCACGGCCCTCCTCGAGCCAGCGCGCGGCGCGTGCGATCGTGACCGCGCCCGGCAGCTCGACCGTGCCGGCGCCCAGTCCCGGCTCAGGGCCGCTCAAGCGATCGTCGTACCGGTCGAAGCCCTGCGACAAGCCGAAGCGGCGATCGAGCACGAAGGACGAGACGAAGGCCGCGGTGCGATAGCCGGCGCGGCGATACAGCTCCGGCAGGGTTTCGAAGCGCTGTGGCAGCGCACTTTCGGTGTTCTCGCGCACGCCGTGGCGATACGGGTTGAGCGCGGTCAAGAGGCTCGCGTGGGCCGGCGTGGTTACCGGTGCCGGCGTCACCATCTCTGTGAAGCGCACCCCGTCGCCTAACAGGCGATCGAGCCCGGGGGAGGGGACGGGGGCCGCGTCGCCGCCGGTTGCGCGCAGGACATCGGGCCGCACCGTGTCGAGTGAGATCAAGACGACGTTCCAGCCGCGTCCCTCGAGTTCGCTCGCGCGGAGCGGATGCCCTTCGCTCCCGCGATTTGCGAGCCTGAGCACGGCGGCCAGGAGTGCGAGGAGCGCCGCCGCGATCGCGAGCATGGATCCCAGCCGTCGATGGATCCCCTCGCCGCGGGCCGGGGGGGCCGCGCCACGTCTATTCCCGCGATCCTTCGCCATGCCCGCAACCTAGCAGAGTCGCGCCCGCGACGAAAAGCCGCGCGCTCGCTTCGCCTCGGCCGCGTCGAGCGCGTACACTTCGCCGTCATTGGGCGATCGATGGAGGAATCCGGGTGCGGGACCAGGCCGAAGAGAACGAGCTGATCGCGCGAGCCAAGGACGGCGACCGCGAGGCCTTCTGGCGCTTGGCCGCGCCGAGCCTCGATGCGGTCCATCGACTCGCGCTCCGCATGGTGCGGAGCCGCGAGGACGCCGAGGACGTGGTGCAGGAGTCGGTGCTGAACGCGCTCGGCGGTATCCAGGAGTTTCGCGGCGGGTCGCGCTTTCACACCTGGCTCCATCGCATCACCGTCAATCAGGCCTTGATGAAGCTGCGGAAGCGCCGCGCCGACGTCTTCTCGATCGACTCGCCACGCGAGCAGGACTCGGAGTCGGGGCCGGTCGAGATCGTCGATTGGTCGGAGTCGATCCTGGATGGGATGCTGCGGAAGGAGGCGCTCGAGCTGCTGGACCGCGCCCTCTCCGATCTGCCGATCGACCAGCGCACCGTGCTGACCCTGCGCGACCTCAACGGGCTCTCCAACGAGGAAACCGCCAGCGCCCTCGAGATCCCCCTGGGCGCGGTCAAGTGGCGGCTGGAGCAGGCCCGCGCCACCTTGCGCGATCGACTGGGTCGCTACTTCCGCCAGAAGCGAGAACGCCCCGGGCGCTAGCTCCGGGGCGGTTGTGTGCTCTCGATCGCGCGCGTCGTTCAATCAGGGAAGACGAAAGCGATCTTGCCCGCCTGCGGCGTGACTTGTCCGATCAGATCGAATCCTTCGCGGTACCGCTCGAGCGGCAAGAGGTGGGTGATGACTGGCGTGATGTCGAGTCGCCCGCTCGCCAGGAGATTCGAGACCTGCACCCACGTCTCGTACATCACGCGGCCGTTGATGCCGTAGAGGCGAAGCCCCTTGAAGATGATGCCGTTGTTCATGTCGATCGAGAGGCGCCCGTCCGGAAGCCCGAAGGCCGAATAGCGGCCTCCCTTCCGCACCAGTTTGAGCCCCTCGTCCAGCACCGACTGCCGGCCCACCATGTCGAGCACCACGTCGACGCCGACCCCGCCGGTCTCGTCCATGATCAGCTGCTCGGTTTTGCGATCGGCGGCGTTCAGCAGCACGTCCGCTCCCATCTTCCGGCCGATCTCGAGCCGCATCGGTGACATGCCCACGAGGTAGATGCGGGCGGCGCCGCTCACCTTGGCCACGCCGGTGGCGAAGAGCCCTGTCGGGCCGTCGCCGTAGATCAAGACGTTGCGCGACGCGACCGGCTCGACCAGCGTCGTGTAGACCGAGTTGCCGAGCGGCTCCTGCGCCGCCGCCACGTGGTAGGGGAGCTTGGGATCGTTCTTCCACACCACCAAGTCGGGCACCGAGATGAACTCGGCGAAGCTGCCGTTGGTGTCGACGCCGAGAATGGTCAGCTGGCTGCAGATGTGCATCTGACCGGTCAAGCACTGCACGCACTTGGTGCAGGGGATGTGCGTCTCGGCCGAGACGAAGTCGCCCGGCTTGACCCGCTTCACATGCGAGCCCACCTCTTCCACGATGCCGCTGAACTCGTGGCCCATCGTTTGCGGCACACGCCGGCCGACCCGCTCTTCCGCCCACTCGTTCCACTCGTAGATGTGGAGGTCGGTGCCGCAAACGGTCGACGCCTTCACCTTGATCAACACATCGTTCGGCCCGACCTTCGGCTTCGGCACCTCGCGAAGCTCCGCCCCCTTCGCGTGCTCCGTCTTGACCAGGGCCATCATGGTGGACGCCATCCGACACCTCCCATTCGAACCACCCGCGTCGGTCGTGACGGGCCGCACGGATTGCAGCGGTCACCGATCGAGCCTTGCGTCCGGACGACCCGTCCGGCCTCGGGCAGTATAGAAACGCGCGAAATCGGCGGTCAACGAGGCGGCAGCAGCTCCAGCTTGACCGCGATCGACTTGAAGGCGGGGGTGCCCGACTCGCGATCGAGTCGGCGCGGGACCAGCACGTTGGCCTCCGGGTAGTACATGGCCAGGCTGCCCGCGCGGATGTCGACGATCGCGACCGAGGCCTCCATCTTGCCGGCCGCGCTTACCACCCGCACGCGCGTCCCTTCGGTGAGTCCCAGTCGGCGCGCATCCGCCTCCGCGATCATCACCACGTCGCGCCGCGTATTGCCGCGGTAGAGGTCCTCCTCGTCGTAGACCACCGTGTTGAACTGCCCCTCGGAGCGCAGGGTCATCAACCGGAACTCATCCGCCCCCGCGGCGAAGCGGGGCAGCGGCGTGACGCTGAAGCGGGCTCGGCCATCGGGAGTGCGGAAACGGGGCGCGTGGAAGGTGCGCCCCTCGATCTGGAATTCGCGCTTGGTGGTCGAGATCTCGGCCAGTGGACCGTACCCCGGCACCGTCTTGGCGATCGCGGCGCGGAGCGACTCATGCGAGCGGAGCGCCTCCCAGCTGAATCTCCCCTCGGGGAGAATGCGCTCGGCGATCGAGGCGATGATGTCGACCTCGCTCCGCATCTCGCCCGCGACCGCCGGCTTCCCGCCCTCCGAGAGTCGAACGAAGTTGAACATCGACTCCTGGGTCGTCGACTCCGGCTCCTCGTCGCGCGCCAAGACCGGCAGGACGAGAGTGGCGTGACCGCGTCCGATGGTGTGCCCTTGATTGAGCTTGGTCGTGAGCGAGACCACGAGCGGGATGCGACGGAGCGCCTCCGCCGCCCAGCGACTGTCCGGAGTGCTCGCCCAGAGATTCCCGCCCAGCAGCACCGCGACACGGATCCGCCCCTCGTGCGCCGCAACCATCGAAGAATAGGTGTCGAGACCTCGGCCCTCTCCCACCGACACGCCGTAGAGCGCCGAGAGCCGTTCGGCGAACGCGCGGGATGCGTGGGGGCTGACGCCAACCGAGCCGACCCCCTGCACGTTGGAGTGCCCGCGAATCGGTAAGAGGCCGCAGCCGGGGCGCCCAAGCCACCCACGCGCCAATGCGACGTTGCAGAGCGCGCGCACGTTGTCGACGCCGTGCTCGTGATGGGTGAGCCCCATCGCCCAGAGGCAGATCCCGCGCGAGGCCGCCGCCAAGAGCCGCGCCGCGAGATCGATCTCCTCGCGCTCGACGCCCGAGAGCTGCACCAGGTCATCGAAGCGGTGCTGGCCTAGTGCCTGCTCCACCTCCTTCCAATCGCTGGTGTGCTCCGTCACGAACTCGCGGTCCAGCCCGCCGAAGTCGATCACCTTCTGCAGCAGCGCGAGGAGAAGGGGAATGTCCGCGCCGACATGCGGCTGCAGGTAGACGTCGCTCACCGCGGAGCCGAAGAGCATCGAAGAAGGATCGGAGGGAATGCGGAAGCGGAGGAGCCCCAGCTCGCGGAGCGGATTGATGACGATCACCTTCCCGCCGCGCTGACGAAGTCCCACCAGCTGTGTGATGAGCCGCGGGTGGTTGCTCGCCGGGTTGGCGCCGGCGACCAGCGCGAGGTCGGCCTTGGCCAAGTCGTCGAGCGTGATCGAGGCGGTCCCCGAGCCGTAGATCTCGCCGAGCGCGACGCTCGAGGCGGCGTGGCAGTAGTACGAGCAGTTGTGCACGTTCTCCGTGCCGAAGGCGCGGGCCACCAGCTGAAAGAGGAACGCCGCCTCGTTGCTCGAGCGGCCGGAAGCGTAGAAGAAGACCTCTTCCGGTTTGACCTCGAGGAATCCGTCGACGATGCGGTTGAGCGCGCGATCCCAGGAGATGCGCCGATAGTGCCCGTCATCCGCCTCTGCGATCATGGGGAAGGCGACGCGACCAAGCTGTTCGCACTGCGCCGAGGTGAGTCCTTCCATCTGTCGCACCGGCGTCTTCGCGAGGAACTCCTCGGAGACGGTGCCGGCCATGTCGCCGGCCTGCGCCTGGATCGACTTCTTGCACACCTCAGGCCAGTGGCCAGCCTCGTTGCGCATGCCTCCCTTCTGCCCGCCCATGCCGAGCGCGCAGGTCTTGCATGCGTTGCGCGAGGAAAGGCGCTCGTACAGCTTCCAGAATCCGCCCGCCTCTTGCGCCTTCTTGAGTACGTAAGCCAGCGCGGCCATCCCGCCGCCCGCGTCGATCGTGGGTTTCGCCATGGGCGGAAGCTAGGGCACGGCTTGCCGCGATCGCAAGCGCGGGTGCGTGGCTAGGCTCGAGTTCTCCGGCGTCCTCCGGTCGCCGTCGCGCTTGCCGACGGCAGCGGAATGCGCCACCCCATCAAGATCATCGGGACCGGGTAGATCACGCGGGCGCGATAGCCGCGGAAGCGCGTCGCATCCCAGCCCGCGGTGGCGAAGGCGTGCGCCACCAGTCGCGCGTGATCCTTGAGGTCGGTCACCGCCCAACGCGAGGAGCCGACGCCCAGGTGCTCGATCGGCGACCAGACGTCGAGCGAGTTGAGCCGTGCGGGCAAGCCGGAGGCATGGCCCGAGGCGCTCGCGCCCGGGGTCGGAAACTCCCAGCGCAGCTCCGGCTCGACCCCGAGGTAGACGTCATCGCGCAGGTAGAGATCCCGCACCACCAGCTTGCACGGGTAGTGGAGCAGATAGTCGCGACCATCGTGGAGATGCTCGCCCTCGGCCTGCCGAAGCCAGCCGTTTCGCACCATCATGGCCGAGGTCACGGTGACCGGCTGGTGCACCGAGGCGAGGTTGTCCGAGAGGGCGAAGACGTGATGCGTGCCCTGCTGCACGATGTCGAGCGCCGGCGCGCCCGCGTCGGAGAAGCGCGGCAGGATGTACGAGGCAGGATCGCGTGGGTCGCTGCCCTTGACCAGCGGCTCGAGCCGCGGCGCCGGTCCGGCCTCTCGTCGCGGGCCCAGGTCGATGCTGAAGAGCGCGACCGGCGTGTCGGGGCGCACCCGGCGCACCTTGACCCGCTGGCTCACCTCGATGCCATCGACCCGGCGCCCATCCTTCGCCGGCTGCAGGATCAACGCGGAGGACACCGAATCGCAGTGGAAGCCCAAGAGGTGCGACATGCCGCGGTAGACCGCCTGGCGCGCGGTGCGCTCTGCCCGCTGACGCACGTCGCTCGCGCCGCGCGAGATCCAGGTGTCGAGGGCGGCGCGTCCCCCCGGCAACTCCTCGAGTAGCGCGCGGAACTGCTCGACCGAGTGTCTCGCTTCACGGCACTGCGCGACTGGCGCGCCCTTCTCCTCGGCCGCGTGGAGGAACATTCCGAGACCGGTGGGGGAGGGGATGAAGTGCACCAGCTCGAGCGAGCTCTCCGCCTTGAGCGCGCGCACCAGGCGGCTCGAGAGGCTCTTATCCAGGTCGAGCCGCTCGGCCAGACGGGTCGTGCGCAGGGTGGGACCGACCACCGACTGCGCCACCAGATTGAGCGACTGTTGCAAGGAAGAGGCCACCGCCTCGACCCGCTGCTCTACCGACTTCTTCGCCTTCGTCGCCCGCTGGGTCGTCGCCGCTCGCATGCTCGCTCGCTTCTCCCTTGGCTTGGTCCGCTTCTTCGCCTCGGCCGGCACCATAGTGAGGGGCGCGCCTGCCTGCACTTCCTTTGTCGGCCGATTCTCGAAAAATTCTCTGAGAGAATTCTTGCAGAAGTGCGTAGGTCGCGGCTACCCTCTTCTCGTTTCCGCTCACGAGTGATGCAAGCCCACCGTCGGTCCCAGGAAAGGAATCGATCATGAAGACCCGCCTCATCACACTGGCCGGCGTCGCCGCGCTGGCCGCGGCCCCAGGATTCGCGAAGGCCTCCGGCAGCTTCGACCTTCTCGCCCTGCCGCACTCCTTCTTTCCCGGAGCGGTCTACGTCTCGGCCGACGGCGGCGCCTTGACTGGATGGAACAACTTCTACTGGACCGAAGCCGGCGGCTATCGCTTCGCCGCCGACGGCAGCTTCGCGGGTGTCTCGGGCGACGGGTCGACCGTGATCGGCACCTTCTTCAATACGAGCGGCGAGGAGGTCGCGGGCACCTGGACACCGGATGGGGGTTGGGTCGAGATCGCGCGACTGCCCGGCGGCGAAGCCTGCGGCAGTTCGGTCGGAGCGGGCTACGCGCTCAACTCAGACGCGAGCATCGCGGTCGGACTGGCTTGGGTCGCGAACTGCCGCGCCGAAGCGTTCATGTCGACCGGCGGCGTCACCGTCGGGCTCGGACACGCCGATGGCGCGAGCAGCCGCGCCACCGACATCTCGGATGACGGAACGACCATCGTCGGCTTCGACGAGAGCCCGACCTACGGCAATCGCCGACCCGCGCTCTGGAACGGCGCGGTGAGCGGACCGCAGCACTTCGCGGGCGAGGAGACGGTCGGCGAAGCGCTCGCGGTCAGCAGCGACGGGAGCAAGGTGTGCGGACAGGCCAACGGCACCGCGTTCTACTACACGCCGGCCGGCGGCCTCGTCGACCTGGGCGCCTTCCCGGATGAGCCTTGGGGGAGCACCGCGGCTGGCGTGGCCGACGACGGCACGGTGGTCGGCTGGAGCGGCGATCCCTTCTTCTCGCTACCGAAGGCCTTCATCTGGACTGCGGCCACCGGCATGCAGCCGCTCGCGAGCTATCTCACCGCGATGAGTGTCGACGTCGCCGGCTGCTATCTCTACACGGCGACCAGCATCTCGGCCGACGGCACCACCATCGCTGGCACCGCGATCGACGCGAGCGGCTTCTGGTTCGTGCCGTACGTCGTGCACCTGCCGTCCGATCAGGTGCCGCTGGTGAGCGATGTACCTGCGCTGGCGGGGAAGGCCAGCTTCACGCTCCTGCCGAACCCGTTCCAGACTGCCACGCAGCTCTCGTTCCAGGCGCCCACCGACGGGCCGGTGCGAGCTCTGGTCTACGACCTTGCCGGACGCCAGGTGCGAGTCCTGTTCGAGGGCGAGACCCTGGCGGCCGGTCGCCCGATCGCGTGGGACGGCCGCGACGACGCGGGGCGCGCGCTCCCGGCCGGGACCTACCTCGTGCGCGTGATCGATCAACGCGGTGAGCAGGTCCAGAAGGTCGCTCGCATCCGCTGATCCCCCAGGCTAGTGGCTCCGCCGGAGGGCGGCCCGTCACCGACCGAGACGCGGCCGCCCTCCTCGTTCTGCTCTCCGGTCCAGCGCAACGATTGTGCTATCGTTGAAGGTCGCCCGTTCAACACTGGAAGGAGTCTCCAAACCGGGTCGCCCGCCGCGAGGCGACGCAAGGAGTAGCGCATGCGTTTTGGGATCTGCGGTGAAGGCAGGCGGACGGTAGCTCTGCCGGCCCTTCTCTGTTTCGTCGCCTTGGTTCTTGCGGGGAGCGCGGCAGCGCAGTCGGAGAACGTGACCCTTTTGGGGCATTTGGATAATCACACCCAGCAGTACTCGGGTATCTGGGGCTACACGGCGCCCAACGGAACGGAGCTCGCGATCATCGGGGTCGAGAACGGAACCTCGTTCGTCAACGTGACGAACCCGGCGAACCCGGTCGAGGTGGCGTTCTTCTCTCACCCGAGCACCATCTGGACCGAGATCCGCACCTTCGGGCACTACGCCTACTGGTCGAACGATCAATCGGCCAGCGGTCTCGGCATCGTGGATCTGATCGACCCCCTCAACCCGGTGTTCGTGCGGTTCCACACCGCCTTCACCACCTGCCACAGCCTCCACATGGACACGCAGGCTGGGTACCTCTACTGCAATGGCTGCTCGAGCAATCGCACCTTCATCCTGAACGTCGGCGCGAACCCGACCAACCCGCCGACGGTCGCGATCTTCAACGACTATTACGTCCACGACAGCTACTCGCGCGATGGGATCGCCTACTTCGCGGCGATCGTCGATGGCGCGATCGGTATCGAGGACTTCACCAGTCCGCCCACCTTCATCAATGAGTCCTTCACGAACTATCCTGGCGCAGCCACCCATAACTGCTGGTTGACCGACGACAGCCGCTACCTCCTGACCAGCGACGAGACGACCGGCGGACACCTCAAGATCTGGGACGTGCTCGACAAGGCCAATCCGGTCCAGGTTCTGAGGCTGCGCTGCCGGGTGATGACTCGATCATTCACAACGTCTATGTGCGCGGGAATCTCGCGGTGGCGTCGTGGTACACGGCCGGCCTTCAGGTGTTTGACATCACCAATCCTTCGCGCCGCAACGCGTGGGCTACTACGACACCTACCCGGGCACGGGAAGCTGTGACGGCGCCTGGGGCGTCTATCCCTTCGCGCAGTCGGGCAACTACTACATCTCGGATATGCAGACCGGGCTTTACGTCTTCCGCTTTACGCCGAACTACGGAACGGTCGCGGGTACCGTCACCAACTCGGCGGGCGGCGCGCCGCTCGCGGGCGTGACCGTGACCTGCGTGGCGCAAGGGAAGTCGACGACGACCGATCCGGTTGGGCACTACTGCGCTCAACCTCGCCCCTGGGGCCGCCACCGTCGAGTACAGCAAGTTCGGCTTCGGCACCGCGACGCGAAACCTGAACGTGGTGCTGGGTCAGAGACGACCCAGAACGTGGCGTTGACCACGCTGCCCACCGGCACCCTCTCCGTGTGGTGCGCTCCTCGGTAGGCGGCACGCCGCTCGCGGGGGTGACCGTCACCCTGTTGGCGTCGCCCTTCTCGACCACGACGGGAGTGAACGGCGCGTACTCCATTCCCGGCGTTCCGGTCGGAAGCTACGTCGCCGAGGCGGCGCTCTTCGGTTTCGGCAGCAACAGCGCCACCGTCGACATCGCGCCGAATCAGAACACGCCCCGTGACTTCTCGTTGAGACCGTCGGTTTTCGCGGACAACGCGGAGAGCAACCAAGGTTGGTCGCTCGGCATCTCCGGGGACAACGCGGTGGCCGGCATCTGGGTCAGAGCCGATCCTCAGGGCACCGGTGGCGGCGCGGTGCAGCCGGAGGACGACCACAGCCCGGCACCAGGCGTGACCTGCTTCGTCACCGGCAACTGCCCGGGCGGCATCCCGGGTTGCGGAACAGGCGACAACGACGTCGACAGCGGCCGGACCACGCTGATGAGCCCGGTGATCAACCTGCAGGGACAGACCGGAGCGACCTCATCTACTACCGTTGGTACTCGAACAACTCCGGAGCCAACCCGGGGCAAGACATCTTTCAGGTCGATGTCTCAAGCAACAACGGCACGAGCTGGGTGGCGCTCGAGTCGCTGATCGACACCAAGAACTTCTGGGAGAAGAAGGTCTTCCGCTCGCGAACTACATCCAGCTGACCAATCAGGTGAAGATCCGATTCATCGCGCAGGACACGGGCGGCGGGTCGGTGGTCGAGGCGGCGGTCGATGACATCGAGATCACCCTGCCGCCGCCGGCGGTTTCGGTCGATCCGGGTCTGCCGTCGAGCGCGCGGCTTCTCCTGGCGTCACCGAACCCTCTCCAGCAGTCGAGCGTTTTGCGCTTCGCGCTCGATGCGCGGCAACGCGTGGCGCTCGACATCGTCGACGTACAGGGGCGGGCGATCCGCTCGCTCGCGAACGGGGTGATGGAGCCAGGGGAGCACGCGCTAGTTTGGGATGGGCGCGACGCGGCGGGGCGTGAACTGCCGCAGGGAGTCTATCTCGAGCGGCTCAGCACCGAGTCAACGCGCGAGAGCCAGAAGCTCCTGATCGTTCGCTGACGACTTCGAGCGAAAACGAGAACGCGGGGTTCCTCCACCCGAGGAGCCCCGCGTTCGTGCGTTCGAACCTTCCTGGCTTTGCGTCGCGTCAGCTCTTGAGCGTGCGCTTGAGGAGGGCGCGCACTTCCTTCCAGGCGGCGCCGGCCGATGCCTCGTCGTACTTCGGGTTCGACGGGTTGGCGAAGGCGTGGACGGCGTTGAAGCGGAGCACTGTCTCCTTCACGCCGGCCTGCTTGAGCGCCGCCTCGAATTGATCGACGGTGGCGGGCGGGATGCTCGAGTCAAGGTTGCCGAAGACGCCGAGCACCTCGGCGTGGATCGTTTTGAGCTGCTCCACGTCCATGACGGGGCGACCGTAGTAGATCACACAGGCGGAGAGCTCGGGCGAGAGGAGCGCGGTGCGGAGCGACCAGCCGCCGCCGAAGCACCAGCCGATCGAGCCGATCTTGTTGGCGTCGATGCGCGGGTCCTCGTGCAGAAACTGCAGCGCGGCCGCCAGCGTGCGCAGGCTGGTCGAGTCCTGAACCGACTTCATTAGGCTCATGGCGCCATCGGCGTCGGTCGCGACCTGTCCGCCGTAGAGATCGACCGCGAGAGCCGCGTAGCCATCGGCGGCCAGACGATCGGCCCAGTGCTTCACGTGGTCATTCAGTCCCCACCACTCGTGAATGACGAGGACGGCGGGGAGGGGAGCCTTCGCCTTCTCCGGAAGGCTGAGGTAGGCCTGCCCACCGGCGAGCGCGACCATCGCACCGTGGAGCGTCGGCACCTGGTCGGTGCGCAGCTGGTGGAGCGCCTTGAACTCCTCCTCGCTGATTCCCATCCACGTCGGCGCCGCATTGCTTGCGTCCTCGGACTTCGTCGTCTCGTCGAGCTTTCTCTCCTCCGGCTCCTTGTACTTCTCGTCGGCGTTCTCGACGGCGAAGAGCGTGGCGGCCATGCTCAGCGCGGGGTGGGTCCGCGCGTCGGCCTGGATCGCGAAGCTTGCGCAGAGGGCAAGCGTGGTGACCGTGAGTTTCAGCATCGTCCATCCTCCCTGGGTCGTCTTCCTGTGAGCCCGTGCGCGCGGAGCATAGGCTTCTCATCGCGACCGCGCCAACCGCGTGTGGCCTCAAGCAAATCGCGGTTGACCGACTTCGACCCTGTGCTATCCTCCGCCGATGTTGTTGCTTGGGAAAAGTTTCTCAAGCAACCGACGGACCCGCGTGGGGGCGGCGCACGGGAATGCGCCGAGACGGGTGCGCGGAAGATGAGGGATCGCTTCCGCAGGAGCGCCCGCACCGGGCTGGTCCCATCGACCGTAAGTCGGGAGGATGTGTGGCCTATTCCTATATTCCACTCGTCTTCGTCCTGATCCTGGCCGCGCTGATCCCGGGGATCTTCATGATTCTCTCGGGGGCGCTCGGCACCAAGAAGCCGAGCGAAGCGAAGTTCGTCACCTACGAGTCGGGCATCGATCCGCCGAGTTCGCCCGAGCAGCGCTTTCCGGTGAAGTTCTATCTCGTGGCGGTGCTCTTCCTGCTCTTCGACATCGAGGCGGTCTTCCTCTTCCCGTGGGCCGTGCGCTTCCGTCAACTCGGGCTCTTCGGCTTCGTCGAGATGATGGTGTTTCTCGCGATCCTGATCCTCGGGTTGGTCTACGCGTGGCGCCGCGGCGCGCTCAAGTGGGATTAGTCGGCGGAAGGGCCTGCGGGCTGAGGCGGCCGAGCCCGAGTTGGGTTGGCCAAGGCGAATAGGGAGGCGACGTGGACTCGAAGGAAGTAGACACGCGGGTCTCGGTCTTGCGCGACGCCAAGGACGCGCACCGCCGCGGCGGCGCCTATCTCACCCCGCCGGGCGTGGAGCACGAGGCGGCGCTGGGCGACTCCATCGTCATCACCAAGCTCGACGCGGTGGTGGCGTGGGGTCGGAAGAACTCGCTCTGGCCGATTCCCTTCGGCACGGCCTGCTGCGGCATCGAGTTCATGGGCGTGGTCTCGAGCGTCTTCGACATCTCGCGCTTCGGCGCCGAGCTGGTTCGTTTTTCTCCACGGCAGGCCGACCTCATGATCATCGCCGGAACCATTACCTACAAGATGGGGCCGGTCATCCGGCGCATCTATGATCAGATGTGCGAGCCGAAGTACGTGATCGCGATGGGGGTCTGCGCGTCGTCGGGCGGCTTCTACGACAACTACTGCACGATGCAGGGGGTCGACAAGATCCTGCCGGTCGACTACTACGTGGCCGGGTGTCCGCCGCGCCCGGAGTCGGTGTTGCAGGCGGTGATCGAGTTGCAGGGAAGGCTCGCGCGCACGAAGCAGGTCTAGCGCAGGCAGGTCTAGGGACGAACGAGGGGTGGTCGCAAAGCCCACGCGGTCGCGACCGAAGGCGGGGAGCATATGTCGATCGGGATCGAACAGGACTTCGCCGGACTGAAGCAGAAGGTCGGGGCGGGAATCCTCTCGGAAGGTTCGGTCGGGCGGCTGCCGCTCGTGTTCGTGAAGCGCGAGGCGCTGCACGAGACCCTGCGCTATCTGAAAGAGAACCCCGACCATCGCATGCATCAG
>JAXLXQ010000049.1:0-28763 GCA_046327845.1 Candidatus Eiseniibacteriota bacterium
CGCCGTTCCAAAGCACGGCGCCGTTCGCGCCGCTGTAGCAGTGGATGGAGGCATCCCAGCAGGCGCCCACCACCTCGTCCTTGCCGTCGGCGTTGAGGTCGGGCAACACGACGATCGATTGGCAGGAGCCGGCGCTCTTCGTCCAGATGGTGGCGCCGTTCGCGCCGCTCAAAGCGCCCACGCCGGCGACCGCGTCTTGCAGCGCCACCACGACGTCGCGCGTCCCGTCGCCGTTCAGGTCGGTGATCGAGTGCAGGTCGACGATCGCGCCGCCGTAGTAGTGGCTCCAGAGGATCGCGCCGGTGCGGCCGTTCGCGCAGTAGACGCGGTAGTTCATTCCGCCGAGGCAAAAGGCGATCTCGGGATAACCGTCGCCGGTCAAGTCCTGCCCGAGGCTCTCCATCGCGTAGACCCAGCCCGACTCAGGCGGTACCGGTGGAGACTGAGCGTAGCTGTCGAACTTCCAGAAGGTGCTGCCGTCGGTCGCGTCGAGTGCGAAGGCGGTGCGACTCCCCCACGCGGCGCCGTAGAGCAGATCGGCCACGCCGTCGCCGGTCAGATCGGGCCCGACCCGCACGCAGGCGTCACCGTAGCCGCCGCTGTTGCTCGGGCCACCCAGCGGCCGCGCCGACCAGACGAGCGATCCCGCGCCGCTCGATGCCCCGCTCACGCAGAAGAGGTGGTCGACCCCGCTCGGACCGGCGTCGTAGGAATCGAACGCGACATCCGCCACGCCATCGCCGTCGAGGTCGGGCGTCACCGCGATGCAGACGACGTTCTCGACCCCTTGGTACGACCAGAGGAGCGATTGGGCGCGCGCGTCCCATGGCGAAGCGAACGAAAGCGCGAGCAACGAGGCGAGGGTGGTGCCGAGGGCGGGAACGAGGCGCATGGGTCCTCCGGCGGAAGCTAGTCCTTCCGATGTTCGACGCGCACGATGGTGTGGATCCCGCCGCGCACCGCGAAGTCTCCTTCGATCCAGATTCTTCGCGGCGCGAGCAGCGCCACCAGGTCGTCCAGGATGCGGTTGGTCACGTCCTCGTGGAAGTGCCCCTCGTCGCGGAACGACCAGATGTACAGCTTGAGCGACTTGAGCTCGACGCAGAGCTGGTCCGGCACATACCGAATCCGAATGGTCGCGAAGTCGGGCTGGCCCGTCTTGGGACAGAGGCAGGTGAACTCCGGGATCTCGAAGGCGATCTCGTACTCGCGCCCGGGGCGTGGATTCGGAAAGGTCTCGAGGCTCTTGGACGGTTGGCTCGGCATGGGCTCCTCTGGTGCGGCGCCGTTCGATTGTAACGAAGGGCGCGGGCGGGCGGGAGCTTCGATTGCGACTCTGGAAATGACAGATCGGCCCCCCGCTTGCTAGCGTGTCGGCTCTTCGACCACGGCGCGACGCCCATCCATCTCAACCGCGCGAGGAGCAGAGGTGCCCCACCAGAAGGAAGCGATCGCCACCCTGGTTCGCGAGCGCTGGGGCTTCGCCTCGCTCCGCCCCTTCCAGGAGCGCGCGATCGAGGTGGCGCTGGCCGGGCGGGACGCGCTGCTGGTCCTGGCGACCGGCGGCGGCAAGTCGCTCTGCTATCAAGTGCCGCCGCTCGTGACCGGGCGCCTGACCGTCGTGGTCTCCCCGCTCAAGGCGCTGATGAACGACCAGGTCGCAGCGCTCGACCTCGCGGGGCTGCCGGCGGCGGCGCTCCACAGCGACCGCTCCTTCGACGAGGCGGGCGACGTCCGGCGACGCGTGGAGCGCGGCGAGATCAAGCTGCTCTACGTCACGCCGGAGCGGCTCGCGCTCGAAGGATTCCAGGCCTGGCTCGAGCGCGTGCGGCCGGCGATCCTGGCGGTGGATGAGGCGCACTGCATCAGCCAATGGGGTCACGATTTTCGACCGGAGTACCGCAAGCTGGGCGAGCTCCGCGATCGCTGGCCCGCGCTCGCCGTTCAGGCATACACCGCGACCGCCACGCCACGTGTACAAGCCGACATCGTGAAGCAGCTCCGGCTGCGGGAACCGGAGGTGCTGCTCGGCTCCTTCGATCGATCCAACCTCACCTACCGGGTCGAGCCGCGCGAGGACTTGGCCGCGCAGGTGGCGCGAGTTCTCCTTCCCCACCGCGGCGAGGCGGGGATCGTCTACTGCTTGAGCCGGCGCGATACCGAATCGTTGGCGGAACGGTTGTCGGCGCGTGGCATCGCCTGCCAGGCCTATCACGCCGGCATGACCGCGGAGCGCCGCTCGCGCATCGAGAACGATTTCCGCAGCGAGCGGCTCGACGTGGTGGTTGCCACCGTCGCCTTCGGCATGGGAATCGATCGCAGCGACGTGCGCTGCGTGCTCCACGCGGCGATGCCGGAGACGATCGAGCACTACATGCAGGAGACGGGGCGCGCCGGACGCGACGGCGATCCGGCCGAGTGCGTGCTCTTCTTCTCAGCCGGCGACTACATGCGGCGGCGCGCGCTGCTCGAGCGGAGCACGATGGAAAGCGTCGGGGGCGATGGCCTCGCGGTGGGGATCGAACCGGCGGCGCAGCTCGCGGCCGAGGACACGCTGCGCGCGCGACTTCAACTGCTCGGCAAGATGCGCGACTTCTGCTCGACCCGCATGTGTCGACATCGCGCGCTTTCCGCCTACTTCGGCCAGGAGTACTTCGCGGAGAACTGCGGCGCCTGCGACGTCTGCCTGATCCCGACCGCGCCGATGGATGGAGGCGATGCGCTGGCGCGTTCGGTCCTGCAATGCGTGCTGGAGCTGCGCTCGAGCTTCGGCCTGGCCCACGTCACCGACGTGCTGCGCGCCAGTCGCCGGCAAGCGTTGCTCGATCGCGGGCACGATCGACTCTCGAGCTACGGTGCGCTTACGCGTCACGACAAAAGCGTCGTGACCGACCTCGCGCAGCAACTGATCGAGCTCGGCTTGCTCGAGCGCACCGACGACGTCTATCCGGTGCTGCGCCTGACCCGTCAGGGGTACGAGGCGCTGCGCCAGGACGAGCAGATTCCGATCTCCGAACCGCGTACGGCGAGCGTCAAGCGGAGCGCCACCGCGGCTCCATCGAGCGCGCGTGGCGCAACCGACGCGACCTTGGCGAGTGAGGCCGATCGGCGTCTCTTCGATGCGCTCCGCGAGCTGCGGCGCGAGATCTCCCGCGATCTGGGCCTGCCCGCCTACATGGTGTTCGAGGATGCCACGCTCCGCGAGATGGCTCGCTCGCGCCCCAAGACCGCGATGGAGTTGCTGCAGGTGCGCGGCGTGGGCGAGAAGAAGCTGGAGCGCTTCGGCGCGCAGTTTCTGGCGGCGCTCTGGGCCGCGCAGTCCTAGCGACCCGGCCCCGGTCCCGCCGGAAGCAAGCGTGCGCCGACTGATCCCAATCGGCTAGGCTCTCCGGCGGCGCGCGGCCACGCCGCGTATCCCCCACGTCATCGATTCATCTTGGAGGATCCATGCAGCTCGGCGCCTTTTCCGTCAGCCTCGCCGTCAAGGACATCGCCGCCTCGCGCGCGTTCTACGAGAAGCTCGGGTTCACCGTCTTCGCGGGCAACCAGGCGCAGAACTGGCTCATCCTTCGGAACGGAGATCACCTCATCGGACTCTTCCAGGGGATGTTCGACAAGAACACCCTGACCTTCAATCCGGGCTGGGATCAGAACGCGCAGTTGGTGCCGGGATTCACCGATGTTCGCGAGCTGCAGCGGCAACTGAAGGCCGCGGGCGTCGCGCTCACGATCGAGGCGGACGAGAGCAAGAGTGGCCCGGCGCACATCTTCCTGCTCGATCCGGATGGCAACCCGATCCTGATCGACCAGCACGTCTAGACCCCTTCGTCGGATCTCGAATCGCGTTGGGCTGTCCTCCGGGAGAGGGTCGGCCGCGAGCGGGCGGCGCGCGTGGGTCCACTCACTGGGAGAGCCAACATGGAACCGATCGAGATCGTGACACCTCGGCTGCAGCTCCGTGTGTTCGACACGGGAGACGTCGCCAAGGTGTTCCGCATGAGCCGAGAGCCGCTGTCGATGCGTTGGCTCCCAAGCCAGGTGTATGGAGACGAGGCGGAGGCGGCAGCGGCGGTCCGGTACCTGATCGAGCAGGCGCAATCGCCCCGCGATCCGCGGCGTGGGCCGCTTGTCTTGGGCGTCGTCTCGCGCGACGACGGCGAGCTGATCGGACACGTGGGCCTGAGCGAATGGCGCGACGAGGTCGAAGTCGGATACGCCATCGAGGAGTCGCGGCAAGGGCGCGGATTCGCGACCGAGGCGGTTCGTGCGGCCTGCGCTTGGGCGATCGAGCAATTCGGCCTGGAGCGGATCCTGGGTATCACCTCCAGCGAGAACGTCGCCTCCCAGCGCGTGCTCGCCCACGCCGGCTTCGTCTTGCGCGAAGAAGTGCGGATGCCGTTTCAGGGGGTCGAGGAGGAGGTTTCGATCTTCGAGCATGTGGGGAAGCCTTGAGCGAGGGGGGAAGCCACACACGGCGGCAGCTCACGCTCTTCGCGACCGGTGAGATCGCGGAACGGATCGATGCGGTGCGCCGCGTGGTCGACCCGGTGCAACACGCGCTCATCCCCGCGCACGTCACGCTCTGTCGCGAGGGCGAACTCGCGTCGCTCTCCGCGGCCGAGATCGAGAAACGCGTGCGTCGACTCGCGCGGGGTCCGCTCGCGCTTCGCTTCGGCCGGGCCGAGCGGTTCGACGAACACGGCATCCTTCTCCGCTGCATCGACGGGCAGGCGGACTATCAGAGGCTTCGCGTGGCGCTGCTCGGCGATCCCGCGATTCGCGAGAACGCGGCGCACCTCACGCTGGCGCACCCCGCGCAATCCGTCCGCGGGCAATTCGCTTTTCGGCCGCGGACCTCTTGCCCGCGGAGTTCGCGCTCCGGTTCGACGCACCCTCTCGCTGATCGAACAACGCGACGGAGGACCGTGGGCGCGATGCGCGCAGTTTCGATTCGCGCCTGAGGTACCCCAGGCGCGCCGAGACGGAAGCGCAGGCTACACCGCGCACGGGCTTCAGCATGACGACCCGTTCCTCTGGATGGAGTCGTTGAACGATCCGGAGGTCGAGGCGTGGATCGCAGCACAGGAGCGCCTACGACGCGTTCAACACCTCGACGCGGTCCCGAGGCGCGATCACATCCGCCGAACGCCGGGCAGCGCATCGCTATCCGCACGCGTCCTGGCCGATGACTCGCGGCGAACGCTCCTTCTTCTGGCAAGCCGAAGCAGATGCGGAGAAGCCGACACTGATGGTCCGGGGGAGCGGGCAATCCGCAGCCGCGTCGTGCTCGATCCCAACGCGTGGGCTTCGACCAGAGCCTCGACTTCGCTCTGCCCTCGCCGGACAGCCGGTATGTCGCGTTCGGAACCTCACGCGGTGGCGGCCACGACAGCCACATCCCGCATCTGGGACGTCGAACGCGGCGGCTGCTTCCGGACCAGCCTCGAGGCCGGCACCACGCTTCCTGCATGGCATCCAAGCGGCCAGAGCCTCTTCTATTCCGCCAGTCCCGATCGAGGCGAGGTCCCCCGGGAGGACGCGTCACTGGGTCTCGATCTACGAGCACCGGATCGGATCGAGCGAGCAAGCGGAGCGCATCTTCGGCGACGACGTGGTGAAGGAGTACTGGTGCTCGGTCGAGATGAGCGAGTGCGGCCGCTTCGCCGTCTTGTACAAGTGGGACTTCGTGCACGCCAACGCCGTCCATCTTCTCCGGCTCTCCGACCGCGCGATGATCCCGGTCGTGCCGGAGGTGCAGGCGCTTCACCGCGTGCAAGTGATCGACGACTCGATCTTGATCCTCACCGATCGCGATGCGCCCAGGGGCCGACTCTGGATTGCTCGCCTGGATGCGCCGACCGAATGGCGCGCCCTGATCCCCGAGGGAGACGACGTCCTCCAAAGCGTGAACGGCATCGGCGGGCGCCTCTACGCCGTCTACTCGCACAACGCCTCACACCAGATCCGTGTCTTCGCGCGCGACGGAACGCACCTGCGCGACGTGCCGCTTCCCTCGATCGGCTCGGTCAATCGGAACGACGGCGAAGGCGTGGTGAGCGGAGTCTCGGGCTCCTGGCGAGGCGAAGAGGTCCGGGTGAGCTTCATGTCCTTCGCGCAGCCCCCCTCGATCTATCGCTACGATTTCGACAGCGATCAACTCCACCCGATCGCCGTACCGTCGACCGGCATCGACCTGTCCGATGTGGTGACCGAGCAGGTGTGGGTCGACGCGCCGGACGGAACCAAGGTCTCGATGTTCCTCGTGCATCGCGGCGACGCTACGCCCGACGGGAAGCGTCTGGTGCGGCTCAGCGGGTACGGAGGATTCAACATCGCGATCGAACCGCGCTATGGGCCAGTGCACGCGGCTTGGCTCGCACTCGGCGGCTTGCTCGCCTTCGTCAACGTGCGCGGCGGCGGCGAGTACGGACGCGCCTGGCACGAGGCGGCGACGAAGACGAAGAAGCGCCTTTCCTTCACCGACTTCATCGCGGCCGCGCGTTGGTTGGTCTCCGCAGGTTGGACCACTCCGGATCGCATCGCGGCGCGCGGCAACAGCAATGGCGGGCTCTTGGTCGCCGCCTCGGCGAACTTGGCCCCGGACGCATTCGGCGCCGTCTTCTCGCGCGCGCCGATCCTCGACATGCTGCGCTTTCCGCGCTTCGGACAGCTGAGCGCGGCGGTAATCGAGTACGGCTCGCCCGACGATCCCGTGGAGGGCCCGTACCTTGCCGCGTACTCTCCCTATCACGCCATCCGATCGGACGCGCGCTATCCGGTCATGGCGTTCGTCTCCGCGCTCAATGACCAGGTCGCCCCGCCGCACGATCCGCTCAAGGTCGTCGCGAAGCCAGCAGTCGGACTGCGAGTCTGGAGGCCCCTTCTCCTCAAGGTTCCGCTCCGAGGGTCGGGGCCATGCCGGCGGGACCACGGTGTCGATGCTGGTGGAGCAGGATCTGGATGAACTCTGCTTTTATCTCTGGGCACTCAGGGCGGAACCCGGCGAGGGATCCGGGACGGCGCGCGACTAGCGCTGCTCGACGCGCGAGAGTTACCCTCTCGTCGCGAAGTCGACGAGCCGCCGCACGCGCGCGACGCGGCCGCTGTCCGCAGTTCCAAACCTTCGGGAGTGCATGATGGGCAAGGTCCGGGTGAATTGCTTTTCCCTCTCCACCGACGGATTCGGCGCGGGGCCGAATCAGTCCTTGGAACGACCGTTCGGGGATCGCGCCTTCGACGTCGTGAACTGGATGGTCGCGACACGCACCTTCAAGCAGATGATCGGTCAGAACGACGCACCCGAATCGGTCGGAGTCGACGATGAGTTTGCCGCGGCCTCGATGCGCGGCGTTGGCGCCTGGATCCTGGGGCGCAACATGTTCGCCCCGAGCCGCGGCCCGTGGACGGACGACGGCTGGAAGGGATGGTGGGGCCCGAATCCTCCGTATCACACCCCAACCTTCATCCTCTCGCACCATCCCCGCGCGCCGATCGAGATGGAGGGTGGTACCACCTTCCACTTCGTCACCGAGGGAATCGACGCCGCTCTCGCCCGTGCGCGCGCCGCGGCGGGCGATCTCGATGTCCGGATCGGCGGCGGCGTGGCCACCGTGCGGCAGTTCCTGAACGCGCGCTTGATCGACGAAATGCACCTCGCGGTGAGTGGAGTGCTGGTCGGCGAAGGAGAACATCTCTTCCGTGGAATCGATCTGCCCGCCCTCGGCTACACGGTGCAGCAGCAGGTGCAGGGAGAGCGGGCGATGCATGTCTTGATCGGCCGGAACATGTAGCGAGTTGGGACTGGAGGGCCGCGATGACGACCGAGGAGAGGAAGTCCAGCACACATCAGTACTGCGAGGGGGTGGTGATTGCGCGCGACTCGCGCCCTCGGAGGGCTGAACGATGAACCAACGACCATCGGCCTTCGCTGCGCCGTTCGCCACCATCGCGGCTCTCTGCTCTGTGCCGCTCCTCGCGTTGGGCTGCGCCAAGCGGTTTCCCATCCGCCAGTTCGACTACTCGCAGTACGGAACGGTCGCGGTGCTGCCCTTTCAAACCGAGGGCTTCCTCGAGCGAAACGGGCGAAGCAGAGGTCGCGGGCGTCTCCTCGCAGGCCTCGGGAGTGTTCGTGCTCTCGGACTCCGAGCTGCGTGAGGCGGCGATCATCAACCTCGCTCAGAACATCGTGCGGCACTTAGGCGCCACCGCGCCGTAATCGGCGCGTTTTCCTTCTTGTCATCCGTACCGACCGGTTGGTATGGTCGCAGCCATGCCGAAACTCTCACCGCCCGCGCCCGCCCGAGGTCATGACTCTCGCGTGAAGCTCCTGGACGCCGCCGTGCGCCTGATCCGCGCCAAGGGCTACGGCGCCACCCGGGTCGAGGACATTTGCGCCGAGGCCGGTCTGACCAAGGGCGCCTTCTTCCACCACTGGAAATCAAAGGAGGAACTGGCTGTCGCAGCGGCGGAGCACTGGTCGGAGACCACCGGCCGCTTCTTTGCCTCCGCGGACTATCGAAAAGCCAAGGACCCTCTCGCTCGGGTGCTCGGCTACATCGACTTTCGTCGTGCGCTTCTTCGCGGCGCGCCGCCCGAGTTCACCTGTCTGGTCGGCACCATGGTGCAGGAGGTGCACCAGACCAATCCGTCGATTCGCGACGCGTGCGAGCGGAGCATCCGGGGACACGCCGACGAGGTGGCGCGCGACATCGCGCTCGCGAAGAAACTCTACGCGCCTCGCGCCCGCTGGAGCGCCGAAGGCCTCGCCTTGTACACGCAGGCGGTGCTACAGGGCGCGTTCGTCCTGGCCAAGGCACGCGACGGGACCGCCGTCGCCGAAGAATGCGTCGACCACCTCAAGCGCTATTTCGAAATGCTGTTCGATCAAACCAAGAAAAGGAGCAGTTGAAGATGGAGAACAAGCCCTGTGGATTTGTCTGGCACGAGCTCGCGACCTCGGACACCAAGGCGGCGACCGATTTCTACGGCCACGTGCTCGGCTGGACGGCGGTCGACTCCGGAATGGGCGGCCCCGGCTACACCTTCGTGCGCGCCGGCGACCGAAACGTCGGCGGCACGTACACGCTTCCTGAAGAACTGGTGAAGTCGGGCGCGCGTCCGAGTTGGACCGGATACCTCGGCGTGGCCGACGCCAAGCAGACCCTCGCGCGCGTGCAAGAGCTGGGAGGGCGCGTCGTGCACGACCTGCAGACGATTCCAGGCGTAGGCGTGATCGGGCACCTCGCGGATCCGTACGGTGCGGTCTTCGCGATCATCCAGCCGGAGCCGATCGAAGGACCGCCGCCGGTCGCCCTGAACACGCCCGGGCACGTCGGCTGGAACGAACTGCACGCGGGCGATGGCGTCAAAGCCTTCGCCTTCTATTCCGAGTTGTTCGGCTGGACCAAGGCGGACGCGATGGACATGGGGCCGATGGGCGTCTACCAGCTCTTCGCCGCGGGCGCCGAGCCGATCGGTGGAGTGATGACGAAGATGCCGGACATGCCGGCCGCGATGTGGCTCTTCTACTTCAACGTCGATTCCGCGACCGCGGCGATCGAGCGGGTCAAGGCTCACGGTGGCCAGCTGCTGATGGGTCCGCACGAGGTGCCGGGTTCGATGTGGATCGCCAACTTCTTCGATCCGCAGGGCGCCATGTTCTCGGTCGTGTCGAAGGACAAGTAGCACACGACGAACTCCAGCCCGAACTTCTGGCCGCGGAAGTCAGGCTGGCGCAGCGAAAGCAAGGGTCCTCTCCCGACCGTGGCCTAAGGATCACAGGCCTCAACGCCGATTCGTGTTGAGACAATCTGGCCAAGAGGAGGGGTCCCTTGTTTTCGAATTGGCGCTTGCAGGCACGCACCCTGGCTCTGCTCGGCGGGGTCGCCGCGGTAGTTCTGATCAGCATCGTGGCGTTTCTGGCAGTCCGGGTCCGCGAGAACACGCGGGCCGAGGCCTTCGACAAGTCGGGCCAGATCGCGCGGAGCATGTCGAACACCTTCTGCGTCGATCTCACCGAGGCGATGGCCGCCACACGCACGATGGCCAAGCAGACCGAAGCGGTGCTGAGCCGCGAGCTGGCAACCGACCGCGCCTCGACCACGCGCTCGCTCCAGGCGGTGCTCGACTCCGATCCCTTCTTCTATGGCGTGTGGTTCCAGATCGAACCCAACCTCTTCGACGGCCGCGACGCGGAATACGCCGGCAAGGAGGGGTACGCGTCCGACGGCGGGTTCATGCCGTACGTGCAGCGGCTGAATGGGCGGACCGACATCACGCTCAGCACCGGCACCTGGGACGAGTACAAGGTCCAGCCGTACTACACGGTCCCCTTCGAGAAGCGGGCCGAGTGCGTGATGGAGCCGTACCTCGAGCCGGACGCCGGCAACGTGATGATGACCAGCACCTGCGTGCCGATCTTCCTGCACGGACGCCCCTGCGGCGTGGTCGGCATCGATCTCGTGCTGAGCGACTTCAACCGCCGCATTCTGGAGTTCAAGCCGTACGACACCGGCTACGCCTTCCTCGTCTCGAATGGCGGGACGGTGGTGGCACACCCGCAGGCTGAAATGACCGGAAAGAGCCTGCTCGATCTGAAGTTCTCTGCTGCCACGCTCCACGCGATTGCCGCGGGGCAAGAGACCGCCGAAACGCGCCGCCTCGGCCAGGGAAACGAAGAGGTCTACGTGAAGTTCGTGCCGATGCAGATCGGCCAGGCCGACACGCCTTGGAGCTTCGCGCTGGTCGTTCCGATGGAGAGGATCCTGGCCGGCTCGATCGCGCTCACGAGGACCATGATCGCGATCGGCGGCATTGGCCTCTTCGCGCTGCTCGCATCGCTCTGGTTCATCGTTCGCTCGATCACGCGGCCCTTGCAGTGGGCGATCGTCGAACTCGAAGGGTGCGCGGATGAGATGACCCGTTCGTCGTCCGAGGTCTCGCACTCCGGGATGCGCCTGGCCAGCGCGGCGAGCACGCAAGCCGCCAGCCTGGAAGAGATCTCGAGTTCCCTCGCGCACATCACGACGCGCACCACCGACTCCGCGGATCGAGCGCGGCGAAGCGAATCAGCTAGCCAAGCTTTCGCGAGCGAAGAGGCGCAGGAGGGAAGCAGCTCGATGGACCGGATGACCGCCGCCATGCAGAAGATCAAGGGCACCTCGATCAGACCGCGCGGATCATCAAGACGATCGACGAGATCGCGTTCCAGACCAATCTCCTCGCGCTCAACGCCGCAGTCGAGGCGGCGCGCGCGGGGGAATCCGGCAAGGGGTTCGCGGTGGTCTCCGAAGAGGTGCGAACGCTCGCGATGCGAAGCGCCGAAGCCGCCCGCTCGACCGCGCAGCTGATCGCCGAGTCGCAGTCCAACGCGGACTCGGGGGTCACCGCCAGCCAGGAAGTGGATGCCGTGCTCCGACAGATCGGAAGCCGCATCGAGCATGTGTCCGGCTTGATGAGCGAGGTGGCGGACGCCAGCGTCGAGCAGTCGAAGGGCATCGATCACATCCACCAGGGAGTGACCCAGCTCGAGACGACGACGCAGGGAACCGCCGCCACCGCCGAGGAGTCGGCCGCGTCGGGATCGAGCATGGCGCGCCACTCCGAGCTGCTTCGCGGAATCGTGGGCGACCTCTCGCGGTTGGTCGAGGGAGAGAAGGCGACCGCAGCGCCGAGCCGGAGGGGAGAACCGCACGCGGCGCCGGATGCGTCGCGGCACTCGAAGGATCGGATCGCGGGGATCTTGCCGGGCACGCAGAGCACGGGTGCGCGGATCGCGGGTGGGCGGGGCGCGGGTGGGCGGGGAATTCAGTCCGGCGGACATCTCGCGAACGCGGAGTCCGGCGATTCGCCCCCGATGGAGCACGCCGCGTAGCGATCGATCGCGATGATGTGCGGGTCGGATTGAGGCTGCTTGGGTTTGTCCCGGAACGAGTTCGAGGAACGTTGCGCTGCATTGGGTCACTGCCTCAGGCGGGTCTTTGCGGCGGCGCGATCGAACCTAGGGGCCACCTCCTTCGCGCTGAGTCGCCCCGTCGGGGCCCCTTGAGTTCGTCCCGGGCCAAGTTCGGGTGGGCTGAGGTACGCTTAGGTGCGCTTAGGTGCGCCTGCGGGTTCTCGGGACCTGAGGAGTGCCGCCCCGCGTTCGCTGTCGAGCGCTCACCGCACAGCGTCGAGCGCGAAGCGTAGAGCGAGAAGCGTAGAGCGAGAAGCGTGCCGCGAACTACGCCGCGCGCCGCTGCGGCACGTCCGGCCGCGTCAGAATCTGATACGCGATCTGATAGGTGGAGCGCAGCACCTCCTCGCTCCACTCCTTGCCCGGCGACTCCTTCCCCATGGTCGCCGCCCATCGTTCCATCGCCGGGTGCAAGGGAATCGCACCGAGACAATCGACCTGCACATCGAGGAAGCGCTCGCACACCTTACGGATCACGTCGCCCGCCTTCTCATCGCGCGCCGATCGCGCCATGTTCACGACGAGCCGCACATGGAACGCGGCGAGCGCGTCCTCCACCGCGGTCATCTGCTCGGGCGCCTGCACCCTGACCTCAGCCAGGATCTCCTCGCACGACTGCGGGATCGCGCGATTCTCCGAACCGGTCCCCTCGAGCCATCCCTTGAGCGAACTGCTCTTCAGGATCGCGGCGAGCTGTCGGTAGACCGCCGCCTTGATGAAGCCGTAGGCGTTCTCGATCGAGGTGGGCTGCGGCGACATCACGACCAACCGATGCGGCGCGGCCAGGAAGAAGTCGAGCTGCGTGAACCCGGATCCAGCGCCAATGTCGACGAGGATGTAGTCGGCATTCAGCTTGTGGAGCGCCCGGAGGATGCGCGTCTTCTGCCCGTAGTTCGGGTTGGCCAGCGACGGAATCTCGCTGCCGCCGGCCAGAAGGCGCACGTTCGGCAGCGACGTCTCGATCAACACATCCTCGAGCGTCTGCGCCCGCTTCAGCACGAAGTCATCGAGCGAAGTCTGCGGGATGCGAATGCCGAGCATGGTGTGGAGGTTCGCCCCTCCCAGGTCGGCGTCGACCAGGATGACCTTCTTGTTCAGCCGTCCGAGCCAGTAGGCCAGCGCGACCGAGGTCACGCTCTTGCCCACGCCTCCCTTGCCGCCCCCGATGGCCCAGAAGCTGACAGGGAGATCGTCGCTCATCCCTTCTGAACTTGCGCGTCCCACAGCGTCCATAGCAGCTGCCGATCTCCTCGCGACTGGTTGAGCAACTGACGCACCGCCTGCAAGAATTCAGGCGAGGGAGTCACGTAGCGGATCCCAAGTCGAACTTCCTTCCGATCGCTTCCCTTGTCGTTCTTGTTCCACGCGATTTCGGCCAGGCAGGCGTGGCTGCCGCGTTCCTCGGGCAAGGCAGAGCAAGCTTGAGCCGCGCGCCCTTCTTGGTGTGCGGGCCGAGCTGCCCATACGGATCGTCGAGCACGATGCCCATGCCGAGGGGCGGACAGATCGACGACCCACGCATCAACTTCTGGTGAACGCGATTCTCTGCGGTCCCGCTGAGCAGGGTGACGCCGACCTGAAACGACACGCGCCGACGGGTGGCCGAACGTCGCCCGCGTGAGGAATCCTCGGTCAGGTGCTGAATGCGCCACACCAGCGCGGTGCCGAAGGGCGCGATCGGCGGCTCCGAGCGCGCGTCACGGCAGATGACGAAGGCGTCCTGTCCGAAGCTGTCGTCGGGAAACTCCGCCGTGACCAACTCCAACCGGTCGGCGGAAATTGCCGCCCAGGCCGCTTCCGGCTTCTCCGTGCCGAGGAACTCGGCCAGCTCGGGATCCGAAAAGTCAGGCTGCACCGTGCTGTTCATGTCCTTCTCCATCAGGCTGGCGAGGAGCGGACGAAGGCGTGTCCCGCTCGGATCGGAGGCCGCGAGCACCTTGAGGAGCGAGAGGGCGCGAAGGCGGTGGCCGTGGCGTGAGAATCGATCGAGCAGCTCCATGATCCCGTCGTCCGAGAGGCCGTCGAGCGACACCCCGGCCGCTCCGGCCAGGGTCGCGGCGGCGTCAGCGCCGGCAGCGGTCCGGGCCCGTAGCCCGACCAGGTCGCCGTCGAGGATCTGTTCGAGTCGATCGAGTGCGCTCATAGGGTACCTGCTCAGTTTTCGGGCAGGCCGCCAGGCTCCTGAAGCAAAGGAAAAGCGGCCAGGCCTCGCCCGATTCGAACCGCGCGGGGCCGGCGCACCTCGATAGATCGACCGCGCGACGCGGAAGTTCACCAGAGCTTCGCTCCCCCAGGAAACGCGTTCGGCCGAACGGCCGAGGACGGTGCGCGCACCCCGGCCGAGTGTGCGCACGCGTGCGCGGACGCTCCCGATCGCCGCAACCCGTTGCGCGCGCGTGCGGCGCTTCCTTGGCATGCCGCCTGCGAGAGTCGCTTCATCCGGCGCGGCTCGTCACCCCGCACATCAGCAAGGGGGGCCAGCCGATCACCACCGGCGTCATCGCATCACCCCAGGAGGACCCAATGATCCATGACGGCATCGCCCCTCGCGGGCGCCAGGCGTTACTCGCGACGCTCGGTCTCCTTCTTGTTCCCTTCCTCGCGCACGAGGCTCCCGCCGCGCCGCGCATGTCCACCACTCCCAGCTGGATCGTCCCGGG
Source organism: Candidatus Eiseniibacteriota bacterium (assembly GCA_046327845.1). Taxonomy (GTDB): domain Bacteria; phylum Eisenbacteria; class RBG-16-71-46; order CAIMUX01; family CAIMUX01; genus JADJQY01. The sequence goes on from JAXLXQ010000049.1 coordinate 14,614, forward strand.
CGATCAGTCGAACGCGCTCTTCGGCGAGAACGCCATCACCGCGGGCGACGTCGACGGCGACGGCTTCTCCGACATCCTGGTCGGGGCCCGCACCTACGCAAACGGCGAGGCGTCCGAAGGGCGAATGATGATCTTCCGCGGCGGGCCGAGCGGCGTGAGCAGCACCCCGTTCCGCACCTACGAGTCCGACGAGGTGGGCGCGCAGTACGGCGCGTCGGTCGCGTGCCTCGGCGACGCGACCGGCGATGGCTTCGACGACGTGGCGGTGGGCGCGCCGGCCTACGGCGCGAGCGACATCGGCGCGGTCTTCGTCTACAAGGGGAGCGCGAGCGGCCCGCCGGCCGGGGGCGCCAACCGCACCCTCCTCGGTGACGGCATCGACAACGGCGGCTTCGGCGGCTGGGTCTCCGACGCGGGCGACGTGAACGGCGACGGGTTCCAGGATCTTCTGGTCGGCTCGTCGCTCTACTCCAACGGACAGGCGAACGAGGGACGCGCCCTCCTCTACCTCGGCGCGGCCGGGGGCGTCAGCACCAGCGCTTCGTGGATCGTCGAATCGAACGTCGTGGGCGCCCGCTTCGGCTATCGCGTGTCGACCGCGGGCGACGTCAACGGCGACGGCTTCGACGACGTGTTGATCGGCGCGGTCCGCTTCACCAACGGCCAGACGACCGAGGGCAAGGCCTTCCTCTATCTGGGCTCCGCCGCCGGCCTCTCCACCACGCCGGCTTGGCAGGTCGAAGGTGAGCAAACCGGCGCCAATCTGGGCGCATCGCTGGCCAACGCGGGCGACGTGAACGCCGACGGCTACGCCGATTTCCTGATCGGCGCGCAGGCCTACGACAACGGCAACACCAACGAAGGTCGGGTCTATCTCTTCCTCGGATCGCCGACGCCGATCTCGACCACGCCGGCGCGGACCTACGAGGGGAACGAAGACGCCGCGCTGCTCGGCACCGCCTTGGGCACGGCCGGCGATGTCAACGGCGACGGCTACGCCGACTACTTGATCGGCGGAAGCGGATTCGACGCGGGCGGCACCAACCGCGGCAAGGCGATGCTCTTCCTCGGCGGCGGCGGAACGCCCCCGGCCAGCCCAGCCTTCACCTACCTCGGCCCGCAGGACGGCGACTCGTTCGCCGACTGCGCGGTGACCGCGGGCGACATCGACGCCGATGGATACTCCGACTTCTTGATCGGCGCCTCCCACTACGACGGTGCGATCAACGAAGGGGCGCGGTCTTCGGCTTCCAAGGCGCCGCGGCAGTCACCGCGACGAACGCGGCCTGGGGTCCGTTCGGGCAGCACGCCGGCGATCTCTTCGGGTACCGGGTCCTGAATGTCGGTGACCTTAACGCGGACGGCTTCGATGACGTGCTGGTGACGCGCCGCGCTTTCCCGTGGCCGGTCGGCGTGACGGCGCCGTCTCCTGCTATCTCGGCAGCGAGGCGGGACTCGCGAACACCCCCTTCATCACTCTGCTCTCGCCGAACACCGACGAAAGCGGCACCGGCTTCGGATGGGGTCTGGAGTTGGCGCGCGCGCGGCGACCTCAACGGCGACGGCTTCGATGACTTCCTGATCGCCGACTACAACGATGCGACCGGCGGAATCTCCGGCCGAGTGCAAATGATGCGCGGCGCCTCGGGCGCTCCTCTCCCGGCGGGGCAGATCTTCGGCGAGAACGACGAACTCCTCGGGGTCGGCATGACCGCGGGCGATTGGAATGGCGACGGCTACTCCGATTTCGCTCTCAGTGGACCGAACTTCGACGCCCCCGGACTCAATGCGGCCGGCCGCGTGCGCGTGTACAACGGCAGCGGCTCGTGGCCAGACCAGTTGCCCGACTGGGAGGTGCGCGGCACCCGGGTGACGCAGCTCTTCGGCCGCTCCATCGCGAACGCCGGCGACGTCAACGGCGACGGCTTCGACGACCTCCTCATCCACTCGTGGCTCTCACCCACCGGAAACAATCGCGGGCAGGTCGAGCTGTACCTCGGCTCGACCAACGGCCTCGGGGGCGACCCCTGCCTGGTCACTCGCTGGCGCATTCGACAATCAGGTCTTCGGAATGGTCCTCGCCTCCTGCGGCGACATCGACGGCGATGGCTTCGCCGACGTCGCCATCACCTCGGCGAAGCCCAACAGCGGTTCGACCGTCGGTCAGGTGCAGATCTTCCTCGGCGGCCCGAGCGGACTCGCGGCCACACCCCTTCAGACCTATTCATTGGCGCTCCGACCGATCTCTACTTCGGCGGCGCGCTGGCCTCCGCCGGCGACGTCAACAACGACGGCCGCTCCGATCTCCTCATCGGCACCTCGAACTATTCCACCGGGCACGCCGGGCACGCTGAACTCCTGATGGGTGGAACGAGCGGCTCCTCGCTCACCCTGGTCTGGACCAGTTCGACCAACAACTGCGCGGATCGGCTGGAACCAGCGTGACCGGCGGCGGCGACGTCGATGGGGACGGCCTTCGACATCACGACATCGGCGCCGACGCCGGCCGGATGAGTTCGCCGAGACCGGGTTCGCGTCGACCTACCTCGGCAACGATGGCGCCAGCGCTCACGCGCAATCTTCCGCAACTTCACCTCGCCGGTTCGTCCACTCGCATCTCGACCGGCGGGCGGCAGACCCACAGCTTCGAGACGATCGCGATTCAGCTCAATGCGCGGAGCGCGTGCGGCCGATCCGACGTCCGACCGGAACTCGATCGGCGTCTGCTGGGAACGGCCTTCGCGGGGGTGACCCACACCGGGCCGTATCTCGACACCGGCGCGCCGGTCGCGGGTCAGGGCTCGGAGCTGCTCGACACGCGGACCTACTCCGGCTTCTTCCTCGGCAGCAGCTTCCACTGGCGCATCCGCAATCACTCGGTCAATCCGTTCTTCCCGCACACGCCGTGGTTCTATCCGCAGGGCAATAGCCCGATGGCGACCGACGTGCGCATGCTGCCGGTGACGGCCGACGCGCCGGAGCCGCTCGTGGCGAGCGCGCGCCTCGAGCTCGCGCCCCCCATGCCCAATCCGACCGCCGCGACCACGACGATCCGCTTCGAGCTGGCCACGCCGGGAAGCGTCCGGCTTGCGCTCTACGATGCGTCGGGTCGTGAGGTGCGGGAGCTGCTCGACACGCCGCTCGCCGCCGGTCGACACAGCGCGCAGTGGGACGGCCGGGACGCAGGAGGTCGCGCGGTCGCGAGCGGCGTCTACTTCGCACGGCTGGTGAAGGGTGCAAGCGTCGCCACGCAGAAGGTGGTGGTGCGCCGCTAGCCCGCTGAGTTCTCGCCGTCCCTCTGTTGATGGAGGCTGGGCAGGCCTCGCGACGCTGCGACCTGGGGTGCAGCAGCGAGGCCCTGCCCGGCACCATTTCCGCCCTGCGCTTTCCTTCTCATGCATTGCCCGCACCGCCGCCCCCTCGCTATCCTCACGACCTTCACTCCCGTCTCGCCGGACGACGGGCTCCCAGGTCATGGCTTCGAGGTTTTGCGTGGGCAGTCTTGCCGACCGCTTGAGTCGCGCGCGCGCCGGCCGCTTCGTCGGTCGCGCCGACGAGTTGGAGCTGTTTCGGTCCGCGCTCGCGGCCGACGATCTTCCCTTCGCGGTGATTCACGTGCACGGTCCGGGCGGCATCGGGAAGAGCACATTGCTCCGCGAGTACGCACGCCTCTCGGAGGAGGCCGGCTCGCCCGCGCTCTATCTCGACGCGCAAAACGTCGAACCGAGCCCCGACAGCTTTCTCGCCTTGCTCGCGACGCAGCTCGACCTCGCGCCCGACGCGAGTCCATTCGAGGCCTTCGCCGCGCGCCCGCGGCCGAAGGTACTGCTACTCGACACCTGCGAGGCGATGCTGCCGCTCGATGCGTGGCTCCGCGAGTGGTTCCTGCCCCAGCTTCCGGCCGATGCCTTGGTCGTGATGGCGAGCCGCCTCGCGCCGCAGCCGGCCTGGCGATCCGATCCTGGATGGCAGACGTTGCTCCGCGCGGGCGCGCTCCGCAATCTGAGCCCGGAGGAGAGCCTCGCCTACCTGACGCGCCGCGAGTTTCCGACCGAACAGCGCGATGCGGTCATCCACTTCACGCACGGGCATCCGCTGGCGCTCTCGCTTGTCGCCGACTCCTGGTCAAACCGGGCGGAGGGGGTCTTTCAACCGGAGGAAGCGCCCGACCTGATCAAGTCGCTGCTCGAGCGTTTCGTCAAGAAGGTGCCGGGGCCGGGGCACCGCGCCGCGCTCGAGGCCTGCGCCCTGGTGCGACTCCTGACCGAGCCGCTCCTGGCCGAGCTCCTCGCGATTCCTGACGCGCACGAGATCTTCGAGTGGTTGCGCGAGCTCTCCTTCGTGCAGTCGACGCGCGAGGGGATCTACCCGCACGAGCTGGCGCGCGAGGCGATCACGAGCGATCTCCGCTGGCGCAACCTCGATCGCTACGCCGAGCTTCATCGGCGCGCGCGGAACTACTACACCGAGCGGTTGCGCGAGGCGACCGGCTTCGCCCAGCAGCGGGTGTTGATCGACTTCATCTATCTGCATCGCGAAAATCCGCTGGTGAAGCCGGTCTTCGATTGGAAGAGCACGACCGCGCTCACCACCGCGCCCGCTCGCCCCGCGGATCACGCCGCGCTGCACGAGATGGTCGAGCGATTCGAGGGGGCCGAGTCGGCCAAGTGGTTCGACTTCTGGTTCGCGAAGCAGCCGGAGCGCTTCGTGGTGGTGCGCGACGCCGAGCCGGCTCCGGCCGGCTTCGTCGCGCTGCTCTCGCTCACCCAGGCGACGCCGGCCGACCTCAAGAAGGATCCGGCGACCCGCGCCGCGTGGGGCTTCCTCGAGCGAACCGCGCCGCTTCGCGAGGGCGAGAACGCGAGCCACTTTCGCTTCTGGATGACGCGCGACGGTTACCAGGCGGTCGGGCCGGTGCAGAGCGTGCTCGTGGTCACGATGGTGCAGCACTACTTCGTGGCGGAGAACCTCGCCTACCATTTCCTCGCGGTCAGCGAGCCGGAGTTCTGGGCACCGGCGTTCAACTACGCCGACCTTGCGGTCGTGCCGGAGGCGGGGTTCGAAGTCGGCGGGAAGAACTACGGCGTCTTCACCCACGATTGGCGTCGCGTTCCGCCGGTGGCGTGGCTCGCGCTCCTCGGAGAGCGCGAGCTCGGCATGCCGTCAGACCCCAGCGTGACCCAGCGCGCGGAGACGCTGCTCGTGCTCTCACGCGAGGAGTTCGAGGCGGCGGTGAAGGAGGCGCTCAAGGTCTTCACGCAGCCCGACGCGCTCAAGCAAAGCCCGCTGCTGCGCACGCGTCTGGTGGTGGAGAAGGCGGGCGCGACCGCTGGTCGCGGCGAACGCGCCGACGCCTTCCGCGAGGTGATCAAGGAAGTGGCGCAGGCGATGAAGGCATCGCCCAAGGACCTGAAGCTGCTCCGGCCGGTGCACTACACCTACTTGGCGCCGCTCGATACGCAGGAGCTGGCGGCGGAACGCCTCGGCTTGCCTTGGAGCACCTTCCGCCGGCATCTCGCGGCCGGTGTGCTGCGCGTGGCCGAGCTGCTCTGGCAACGCGAGGTGGGTGAGAGCTAGTGACTCAGCGCAGCGTCTCGACCGTGCCGTTGTCGAGGTCGTAGCGCGCGCCCACGATCTTGATCGCTCCCTCGCGCGCCTTTTCCGCCAGGATCGGCTCGGCGAAGGCAAGTCGATCGACCACCATCCGCACGTTGGCGCGCACCGCGTTGTCGAGCGGGTCGCCACCGCGACTGCGGGAGCGTTCGACCGCCGGCGCGATCGCCTCGACCAGATCTTCGATCCGCCCCGGCGCGTGGCCGCCATCGAGCGCGGCCTTGACCGCGCCGCACTTCTCGTGGCCCAGCACCACCACCAGTCGCACCCCCAGGTGTTCGACCGCATACTCGATCGAGCCGATCGCCTCGTCGGTCGCGAGGTTCCCCGCGATCCGCACCACGAAGAGATCGCCGAGGCCCTGATCGAAGATGATCTCGGGCGGCACGCGCGAGTCGGCGCAGGACACGATCGCGGCGAAGGGATGCTGCCCTTGCGCCACCTCGATGCGTCGAGCCTCGCCGCGATCGGGGCCCGTGAGCTGCTCGGTCACGTAACGGAGATTCCCCCCGAGCAGGCGGACCATCGCCTCGTTGGGATCGACGCCGTCCTCGCCATGGCCAGGCTGCGTCGGCGCCGCATGAGCCGACTTCTCGCCCGAGCGCTCCGCCTTGACTGCCGCCGCCTTGTCAGACTTCTCGTGCTCGTGCCCGCCGGCCAAGACCTTGGGCATGCTCGCCGAACTCGCGAAGCCAAGCACCAACCCCGTCACGATCACTCGCACCCAGTTCATCGTCATCGCGCGCATGGTCACCTCCCGCGCCGGCGGCGCTCCGACCGGCCTGGGAGAGATCGGCAGAATCGGCGCGCATCCTAACCATGGCGCGCGGGGAAGAAGGCGCGAGGGCGCGGGACCTCGCCGGCAGGTACCGGGGGGACGGGTCGGGGTATTTGCGGTCCGCACCCGTTACGAGCCGCAAAGCCCGGCACCCTACCGGCGAGATCTCGCGCCCTCGCGAGACGACTTCTGAATTGCTGATGCGCGCGCGTGCTGGCGGCGCTAGGCGGCGCCTTCGTGCACCGCCTCGATCACGCTGACCATGGTTTCGGTTGGTTGGACTCGCGTGACCTTGAGACCTGCCTTGGCCAGAAGACGCACGTATTCATCCGCCGTGCGTTCGCGAGCACCGCAAACCGTGAGCATCACGAGGTCCAGCACCTTCGAGATGTGCGCGTTGCCGCCCTCAGGAACGATCGACTCCAAGAGCAGCACCTTGCCGTGCGGCGGGAGCGCGCGCTTGACGTTGCCGAGGAGCTCTAGCGCGCGCTCTTCGTTCCAAACGTGGATCACGCGCGCGAGCAGGTAGACGTCGTGTCCCGCCGGCAGCTCGGAGAAGAGGTCGCCGCCCACCGCGCTCCAACGACCGGCCAGGCCTTCCGCCGCGAAGCTCGCGCCGACATCCTCGACCACGCGCGCCTGCTCGAAGAGCACGCCGCGGAGATGCGGATTGTCCACCAGCACCGCGGCCAGGCGTTCGCCCTTGCCGCCGCCGACATCGACCAGGCTCTTCACGCCGGAGAGGTCGTAGGTCGCGAGTGCGCCGCGGTGGTGGTGACGCGCACTCGCCACCATTGCGCGCTCGAAGCTGGCCGACTCGCCCGGGTGCAACCAGAGATAGTCGAAGGCCGGCATGCCGAAGAGACGCTCGAAAGAACTCTCACCCGAGGCGACCGAATAGTCGAGTCGACCGAAGCTCCGCCACTGCCAGTCGTCGGTCATCATGCGAACGAAGGGAGCGAGCGTGCCCGCCACGTCGGAGCGCAGCCACTCTCCCATCGGGAGTAGCTGGTAGGTGCCCGGCTCGATCTGCTCGACGATCCCGAAGGGCTCGAGGCAGCGAAGCACGCGGCCGAGCGAGTCGGCGTTCACCCCGGCGAGCGCCGCCAGATCGTTGACGGTGGACGGCCCCTTGGCCAAGTGATCGGCCACCTCGTAGCGCGCGACCTGGGCCAGGGCCTGCGCCACCATGCCCCCCATCGCCAGCTGCATCAGAGCTTCGGGCGGCGCGGTCGGAACCGGAGCGCCCGACTGTCCACCCGAGGTTGAGCCGATCTCGCTCGTCTTCATGACTTCTTCTCCTTCAGTTCGCGCAAGAGGGCCTGGGCCTGGTCGGCGGCGCGGAGTGAGAAGCGCGGATTCATCGCCAGCGCCGACTCGAGGCAGCGCAGGGCGTTGGTCTCATCGCCCGCCGCGTGATAGATGACGCCCGCATGATATAGCCACTCGGGGTCCTTCGCGCCGAGATGAAGTGCGTATTCGATCGCGACCTTGGCCTCGTCGAACCGCCCCGCCTTGTAGAGGGTCCAACCGTAGACGTGCGCGGCCTGGGTGCTCGGACGTCGGTCGTAGGCATCCTCGGCCACGATCACCATCGCGTTGGGATCGGCGCCGTGATCCACCTCGAAGAGCGCCATCTCCAGATCGACGTTCATGCCGTGCTCGCGCGCCTCCTCCGCGGCATCGCGGACCAGGTGGTACTGGAGGTCCGCCTCCTCGTGTCGGCCGAGCGCCAGGTAGACGTCGCCCAACTCGGTGCGGTACTGCGCAGAGGGGAAGGCATCGACCGTCGTTTCATAGAGCAGTGCCGCGGCGTCGAGATCACCGCGCGCCGCGGCGAGGCGAGCGAGACCGCCCAGCGCGCGCGGATAGCCGGGGAGGTCGTGATCCGCCGCGCGATAGTCTCGCTCCGCCTCGTCGAGGCGTCCGGTCTTCCACTCGAGGTCGCCGGCATGCACGCGGCACCAGGCAGCCTCCTCGCTGCCGGCCTGGCCGGCGCTCGCCGCCAGGTTCATCGCACGAATCGCCTGCTCGTAGTCACCGCGTAGCTCGTAGAGGTAGGACGCGCGGGAGTAGGCGGTGAGGTCAGGCTTGACCGCGAGCATGCGATCGAGCGCCGCGGTCGCGTCGTCGTAGCGGCCCAGCTCGACGTTGGCGTCGACCAGCACGCCGAGAAAGGGAGCACTCTCCGCGAAGTTGTCGAGCCCTCGCTGTCCCCAGGAGAGCGCTCCCTTGAAATCGTGTCGGGAAAGAGTGAGTGATCCCATGCCGAGGAGCGCGGTGAAGTCCTTCGGGTCCCGCTGGAGCACCGCGCTGAAGAGCGACTCCGCCCTCGTGTAGAAGCGAGGATCCTCGATCGATCGCGCCTGATCCAGTTCGGCCATGCCGAGTCGACCCATCGCGTCGAGATCGTCCGGTCGCTGCGCCAGGCGAGTCTTGTAGGCCAGGATCATGCGGTCGCGCTTCTCCCCGGCCTCGCTCGACGACGACTCCTTTGGCGTGGTCAGAAGCGTGCTCGGCTTCTCCGCCATCGGCACGTGCAGTTCGTGCGCGGCAGCGGTCTCGACGACCGCGTGAAACACAAGACTCGCGCTCACCAGCAGCATGGCCTTGGCGGTTAGGCGGGCCGGGTTCGTTCGGACTCGCATCGGTCGCTCCTCTTGGGATATCGGCTCGGGTTGGTCGGGCGGATGCGTTGCTCGCGTCCCCGCCGCGCCTTCATGCGTCGTTAGCCGAGTAGGTAACGCTTCGTGTTGGGGTAGATGTTCAGGTTGTGCACCGGCATCACGTGGACCGATGGAATCGGGATGCCCAACTGTTGAAACCCCGGAATGAGCCGCTGGCCGACGAAGGTATTCATCTCTTCTTCGGATTCCCAAACATCGGCGACGTGAAGTTGTCCATCGGAGTCGAAGCCGCACGCGTGGACCAGGCCACCGGCCGGCGGATCGCTTTCCCATCGGACCACCGGGCGGAGCGCCTCGTACATCTCCTTGGTGAATCCCTTTCCGGTGAAGATCGCCATCACTGCCATGTCAGTACCTCCGGTTTGCTCAATCGAGAGTGGTAACTCAGTTCGTGCCCGCGCACATCGCGCCGCGGGCCGAGGTGATCTGCCTCGACCCGCAGCATCGATTCGCTAGCGACGGAGGGTCATCTTGCGCGACTCGACCTTGCCGTCGGTCGAGACGCGGTAGAAGTAGGTGCCGCTCGGCTGACGATTGCCGGCATCGTCCAGACCGTCCCAGATCACCTCGTGGTTGCCCGCCGGTTGATCGCCGTGGACCAGCGACTTGATCTGACGTCCGGTCACGTCGAGCACCTCGATCGACACCGCGCCGTTGGCCGGCAGCGCGTAGCCGATGCGGGTCTCGCTCTGGAACGGATTCGGCGCGTTCTGCGCGAGGGCGAGAGCGTTGCCGACCAGCGCGGTGGCGTGATCGATCGCGCCGCCCTTGCCGAAGACCAGGCTGCCGTTCTCCATCGAGATGCCCATCGTGCTGGCCGCGCGCGGCGCGGTCGGCACCTGGTGGAGCGGATCGTCGAAGCCGGAGTGCGGCGTGGCGAGGTACGGGAAGGTCGGCTTGAACGGCATGTCGTTCTGATCGACGCCATCGCCCAGCTTGTCCGCGAGCGGATCGAGGTTCCAAGAGGGGTGGAACAGCTTGTAAGTCACCCCCGCCACCGCCTGCAGCTCGATGTCGGTCACGTCGTCCTCGAGGCGACGTCCGTTGGGGAAGCCGTCGAGGTTGCCGCCGAGCACTCCCATGCGGCTGAAGCCTTCGGCGTCGCGCGGCGTGGCCGGGATGCCGGTGTTCAAGCGGATCTGTTCGCACGGGGTGACCCCCGGCGGCTGATTCAGGCCAGGCACGCCGGTCAGGAAGACCGCGACGAGATCATCACGACCGTGCTGCGGCACGTTCAGCCCGTAGAGCAGATTGAGCAGAACGGCCAGCTCGGGATCGGTCACGTAGCTCAGGAACTGCCCGTCGTTCTGCGGCCGGCTGTTGTTCCAGCGGTCCTTGTAGCCGACCGGAATCACCACCTCGTTCACCAGCGGCATACCGAGGCGCGAGACCTGGATGTAGTCACCGCCCGTGGTCGGCGGCACGCCGTTCGGGTTCAGGATGTTCAGCCGGCGACGGCTGGCGGTCGCCCACACGCCGATCGTCGCGTCCGGATCGTCGGCACCGGTCGGGAGCTGCCCGTCCTTGGTGAGGAGCTGGGTCGGGATCTGCATCGCGATGGTGTGAGTGTTGAACCCGGCCACGCCATCGATGCCGCCGCCGTTGTTGCCCGGCAGCACGCGAATGGTCAGCAGATCAAACACACCGCCCAGGTCCACGAAGAACGGATCGTCGCGCTGACCCGCGAAAAGCTTGATCCCGTTCGAGGTGGTGTAGATCGCCTGCTCGGCCACCGACTCGTAGTTCGGCGTCGAGCTGGGACCGATGTTGACCGGCGGCGTCGCGAGGTTCTGCCCCAAGCTCGAGACGAAGCTGCCGTTCTTCACCTGCTTCACGCCGTAGCTCTGGCGGATGTTCCAGTCCGGGTCGGTCAGCGAGGTGATCGGGCCGGTGTTGTAGAGGAAGGTGTTCTGGTTCTGCACCGTGGTCTTGAAGGTGAACTGGTAATCGATGTCCGACTTCGAATCGCCGTTGTTGTCGACGTGGATCTCGTAGAGCACGTCGTCGCCGAACTTGTTGAAGTTCGGGCCGCCCGCCGGGGCTTCCAACGGGATGTAGTTCGCCACGATCGTCACCGTGTTCGGCGCGTCCGGGCTGACGAAGGCGTAGGTGTCGACGTTGTCCGCCAAGGGATCGTTCGAGATCAGCGGCGCCTCGCGATGGCTCGAGGCCATCGCCGACGCGCCGTAGAGAGCAACCGCCGCCGCCGCGACCGCTGCTGCCTGGTTCCACTTCGCTCTGTTCATCGGGGTTCTCCTTTGGTCCTCTTCAAAGTCTGTTGCTCGGCGAGCCGCCGTTGCCGTCGCTTCGGCTCGTTCCGACAGAGGGGAGAATCGGGCGGATCGGTGCTCACTCAACAGGCCACGGACTGCTCACCTGGTGCTCAGTTTCGGGGGGGGCCGCCGCGAGGGGGTCGACATCGAGCGGGCGGCGCGCGTCGAGCGGACACGGCGTCGGGCGCGCGCCTTGGCGGTGCTGCGCGCGAAGCAGCACCGATGACACCCAGGCCCTGCGCCGCGCGGCACCGACACCGCTCGATGTCGACCCCCTCGCGGCGGAGCTTCCGACGATCGAAGGTGAGGCGACGTGGGTTAGCGGGGGCGGCCGAGCCGGAGACCGGCGCGGATCAGGAGCATCCAGCCGATCCAGAAGCAGACGCCGCCCAAGGGGGTGATCGCCCCCAAGAGCTTCACCCCGGTGGCGGCCAGGGCATAGAGGCTGCCTGCGAAGACGACGATCCCCGCGAGGAAGAAACGACCGATCGGGAGCGCGTCCCCTCCCAATCGCGGGGCGAGGGCGGCGACCAAGACGAGCGCGAGGCCGTGATACATCTGGTAGCGCGCGCCGATCTCGAAGGTCTCGATGGCGTGCGGGGTGAGGTGCGGCGCGAGCAGGTGTCGCCCGAAGGCGCCGAGCGCGACCGCGAGGAGTGAGCAGACCGCGCCGGTCACGAGCAACCAAGATTGCGCGCGGTCAGTGCCCAACTCGAGTCCCCTGTCGTCGGCGCTCACGAGCGATGCCCTCTCCCCCCTCGCCTGCGTCGGATCTTAGCTCTGCGCGGTCTCCGCCGCCGCCGGTTGCTCCGGGTAGACGCCGCGGAGCGCGTCCTTGCAGAGCTTCTTCACCTCGGGAGTGAAGTCCTTGCTCAGGATCCAATCGAGGTAGTGCGGTTCCTGGGTCGCGACCTCACGCAGCAGGCGGCCACGCTGGTTGCCGAAGTTGAACGCCACCTCACCGTCCTTCCACTTGAACTTCCGCCCCGCGTCGACGAAGCGGCGATCAACCTGATTGAACATGGCGTCGAGTGCCACGATGTCACGCGGCAGCTCGCCGTAGTGTTCCAGCTCGCCGAAGAGCACCTCGACCGTGGCCCGGGTGTCGGCGAGCGCACCGTGCGCTCCCTCGAGCTGCTTGCCGCAGAACTTCCGATAGGCGGCGGTCAGATCGCGCGGCTCCATCTTGTGGAAGATCACCTGCGCGTCGATGACGCGCGCGCCCTCCGTCGACCACTCGATGCGGGCGCGCTGAAACTCGCTCCGCAGGAGCGGCAGATCGAAACGCAGGATGTTGTAGCCGGAGAAGTCGACATCCTTCAGCCGCTCGAAGAGGCTCGGGGCCAGCTCGGCGAAGGTGGGCGCGCTTGCCACGTCCTGGTCGGAGATGCCGTGCACCCGCCGCGCCTCCTCCGGGATCGGGATCTCCGGGTTGACCAGCGTGCGGTACTCCTCGCGCGATCCATCCGGCTTCACCCGCACCAGCGCGATCTCGACCACGCGATCGGTGGTGAGGTCGGTGCCGGTCGTCTCGGTGTCGAGGAAGACGAGGTCGCGCTCGAGTCGGATCGGAAGTTCGCTCATGGGACTCCTTCGGTCGCTGCGGTTCGCTCGTCTTCATAGGGCAAGACGCGCGTCCCGTCCAGTGGAGACGCGGGGGCGGCGGTTCTCGCTCCCCTTGGCGCGCGATCTTGACTAGAGTCACGCCGCCCGGAGACTCGGGCGGTGACCCGACGCGGAGTCGATCGATGCAGCGCAACACTCGCCAACGGAAGGCCATTCAGGAGACCTTCGCCCAAGCCGCGCGTCCGCTCGGCCCACGCGAGGTGTTGGACGCCGCGCTGTCGGCGGTGCCTGGGTTGGGGATGGCAACCGTCTATCGCACCATCAAGGAGCTCGTCGAGTGCGGCGAGATCGTCCCGGTCGAGCTGCCGGGCGAGAACACGCGCTACGAACCCGCGGGCAAGCACCATCATCATCACTTTCACTGCCGGAAGTGCGAAGGGGTCTTCGAGGTCGAGGTCTGCAACTTCGAAGCGACCGTGCCGCGCGGCTTCCGGCTCGAGTCCCACGAGGTCGTGCTCTACGGGCTGTGCGCGCGCTGCGCCACGGGGAGGAAAAAGTGAGGGGAGTCGCTCGGTCTCTACGTTCGCGCGGAATGTTGTCCTCGGCGATCGCGCTGTCGGTGATCTCGCTTTCCGCGGTCAGTGCGCCGGCTCGCGCCGGTGCGGCCAAGTCGGACGGCGCGAACCTCCTCGCCTCCGGCCCCATGTTGGCCGGGGCCGCCCTCCGCTCGACCACGGTGTGGCTTCAGACGCGCGATGCCTGTAACGCCGAGCTCAAGTACTTCGTCGAGGGCAAGCCCGAGACCGGCGTGGTCACGCCGGTCGTGCACACCGAGCGCACCAACGACTACGTCGCCACCTTTGTACTCGACGACCTCGAGCCGGGCACGAAGTACCGCTATGAAGTGCACCTGAACGGCAAGACGGTACCGCGCCCCTACGACCTCACCTTCACGACGCAGCCGCTTTGGGAGTGGCGCACCGATCCACCGGCCTTCACCGCGATGATCGGCTCCTGCCTCTACGTCAACGAGGAGGTGTACGACCGACCGGGCAAGCCGTACGGCAGCGAGTACGAGATCCTGAACGCGATGACCGCGCAGAAGCCCGATCTGATGGTGTGGCTCGGCGACAACTGTTATACCCGAGAGGTCGACTACTATGCGCCGGGAGGGCTGCGCTATCGCTATCGCCACACGCGCGCGCTGCCGGAGCTGCAGGCGTTCCTCGCCTG
>JAXLXQ010000005.1:0-172915 GCA_046327845.1 Candidatus Eiseniibacteriota bacterium
CAGCGGGCGATGGGCCACAGCAGAAGCGGAGTCCAAACCAGCGCGTTCGGACGCGTGATCGCGGCCAGCCCGAGCAGCAGCCCGGCCCCCAGACTCGCGAGTGCGCCGGGGCAAGTGTCCTCACGGTTCACCAGGTAGGTGAGCAGGAGTAGCTGCGCGGTGAAGAGCGTCTCGAGGAGCAGCTCCGTCTCGTGATGGATCGGCACCCAGAGGATGGCAGCGAGGATGCCGGCGAAGAGCGCGAATCCACGCGTGGTCATGCGAAGCGCCAAGCGATGCACGAGCAGGACACAGACGACACCAAGCACGAGCTGGCACCAGCGCGGCGCCCAAACGAGATCGCAGCCTAGGGCGCGCAGCCCGGCAAGGACGTACGCATACGCGGGGGCGCGGAAGAAACTCGCGGCATCACCGCCGCCCGTGGCCACCCGTTCCGCCCACTCGGTGTGATAGCGGGCGTCCATCAGCGGCACGCGGAAGGTGGGCCAGCTCGAATATTCGAAGAGGTGCCAGAGACGGAGCAGGAGCGCGGTGCCCATGACCGCGCAGGAGTCGCGCCAGCTTGGATCGCTTGGACGAGTTGGAGACATGGCGGGCATTTCACGCGGCGCGAGCGATCGCGTCAACCAAGTAGGAGCGCAAACAAAGCGAGGGCGCCGGACCGTGTGGCCCGGCGCCCTCTTCGTACCAATCGTCTTCCCGGGACTCTTCCCGCAGGAGACGGTCTCCCTTACTTCAGGATGACCCTCTTCTTGTTGGAGGAGTACCCACCAGCCGAGAGCTGGCTCCAGTAGACGCCCGCGCCCACCTTGTGGCCGGCGTCATCCGTGCCGTCCCAGATCTGGTTGTGCTCGCCAGCGGTCAGCGTGCCGTTGACCAGAGTCTTCACCCGACGACCGTTGACGTCGTAGATGATGAGCTCGGCGCGGCCCGACGCCGCCAACGAGAAGCGGATGTTGGTCCGCGGGTTGAACGGGTTCGGCGAGTTCTGATAGAGCCGCGTGGCCGGACCGGCCTCGAACGGGGTGTCCGAGTCGACGTCGGTCGAGGTGCACGGGTTCTGGCAGAGATTCGGGATCGCCGCGTCGCTGCCCCAGATCCAGCGCAGGGCCGCCTGGATCTCGTTGTACGCGCCACGAACGATGTGCGCGGAGTCAGCCACGCACTCCAGCGTCACGTCACGCTCCGACATGTGGTTGTAGGAGTAACCATCGAGCACCGCGCGATAGTTGTCGGTACCATTGTTGGTGACCGACTTCACGACCTGCGCGAACGCCGTTGGTCGGCGGAACGCGGTCATAGTCGTTGTACACGCGGTTGCCGATGCCGCCCACCGCCGTCAAGACGTCGAAGGTGTACTTCTGCGGGCACCAGTTGCCGAACAGGTCGTAGTTGATCTGGGTCCCGAACTGAGCGCCGCCCGCCGCGTTGACGCGGACGCAGAAGCTCTCGTCGGCCGGGGTGGTCGGACCACAGTTGTCGACGTTGTACGCGTCGCACTTGTTGTTCGCACCCAGGTAGTTGACGAGGAAGTTCGGGTTCGTCGAGGTCAACAGGGTCGACAGTTCGTCACCGTTTCCGATGAAGCCCTGACGACCGTTGATGCCGTTCAGGTTTCCGTTGCACACGAGCGCCGACAACCAGTCACCGAACAGCGTGAAGTCCGGAGTCTCCATCGAGCCGGAGGTCGAGGTACCGGTGTACAGAATGACCTGGCGGTAGCCCATCATCTGCACGAGACCGATTCCGTTGTTACCACCGACCGAACGCGCGAACGGCGCATTCCAGTTCGACGACGCATCGGTGTAGTCGTACCGGTCCCAACGGGTCGGGTTCGGAATCGGAGCGCCCGGACCAGCGCCATTCAGAATGACGTTGAGGGCGTTCTCGACGTAGAACTGATTCCCGGTGTTGAGGTCGACGCACAGGATGCACGGGAACTTGGCCGTACCGGCGTCGATGCGCCAGCTGGGCATGATCTCGAACTCGAGCAGGTTCCCACCGGTGGTATCCGGCAGGTAGTAGTACTGCGTCGGCGTGCAAGTGTAGTTCGAGGTGATGAAGTACTGGATCTGGGTCCCCGGAGGCAGGACGCCGTCACGGATCATCTCGTTGTTGTTCGTGTTCTCGCCGGCGAAGTCGTCGTCGTCCTCACGGAACTCGGAGATGAACTTGTTCTTGGCGATCTGCGCGCCGGCCTGCAGCGAGTCCATCCGCCCGAAGGTGAACTGACCGGTGGCGCCGACGATGTTCAGACCGTCGCGCACCGCGTCCTTCCAGGTGGTGTACCCGGCAACGCCGGTGCCCGGACCCTCGCGACGGATCCGCCACCACATCTTGGCTTCCCACTTGGTGCTCGCCGTGGTGACCGGACCCTTCACAACGAGCGAGTCGCCGAGGAGATCCGGAGTCGGGTTGTCGCGGTGGACGTCGTAGACGCAGTCGGCATTACCAACGTTCGAGGTGGCAAGGAGCAGGCCCTGGCCGTAGCCGTCCTGGAAGGTGCCACCGGTATCGAAGCTGATCACCGGCGCGTTCGGAACGCCCGTAATGCAGATCTCGAAGTTGTCGAAGATCGGGGTGAAGTTGGTGATGTTGGTGCACTGGGTCGGCGGGATACCGAAGGCATCGCACGACGCATAGACTTCCATCACCATGCCGATCTGAGCGCAGTCGCCGGGTACGCCGTTGTCGGTCGCGGCGTCCGAGCTGGTGTAGCAGACCGGGTCGGTGCCGACGTAGAAGAAGCTGTCGCCTCCCACGCGTCCCGACCACTGCGTGTTGCCGGTCTCGGGGCAGGTGTACGGGAAGAAGTTCCAACCCGGACGGTAGAACACCCCGTTCGCCTGCGGCATGACCGCGTATAGATCGAAGTAGCCGATGACCTTATTGAAGGCCGAGCCCAGGGCAGCCTTGTTCACCGGGGGCGAGAAGGCCTGGACGTGCTGGCCATACGTGTGCGTACCGAGGTCGCCCGTGTTCGCGTGGAACTTCATGATGTTCCCCGAGAGACGGCAGGCGCACGGATCGAGGATCGTATAGTTCGACAGATCCGCGATTCCCCAGAACGTACCGACCGAGCTGCAGGTCGTGGCGGTCCAACCCTGCGTGCCCGACTCGTAGTCATAGGTCACGGTGGCACCGATACCGGGGCCGCTCAACGCGACGTTGTCGACGCCGAACGGACCGTAGTCGGTCGCCCAATCGCCGTCCTCGTCCGAGTAGCCGCCGTCCGACGTCATCTCGAAGATGACGCGGAAGCTCGGCACCTCGAAGTTCGAGGCGAGCGCGATCAGGGTTCCGTGAGCGTAGGTGTTGGTCGACGGCGTACCGATCTTGTCGTCGAAGCCGTTACCGTTGAGCGGGAAGGAGTTTCCATTGCTCAGACGGATGCCGACCTTCGAATAGTCGAACGTCGCCTCGGTGTCGTTGAAGTAGTCGAAGTCGATGTTGATGTCACCGTTGCCGGTGAAGGTGAGCGACGGGCTCTCCCAACGCTGGCACCAGTTGTTCCCGTAGCCAAGGCCGGCCACCCAGCAGAGGGCGTCCGCCTGGTCTTCATAAATTCCCACCCACGCGCTGGCCGTGCCGCCGATGATCGGGGCCGCGACCGCGTTGGTGTGACCACCCCAGGCCGCCGCGGTGATGCGCTTGAAAAACGCGCCCGAGTTGGCCGAGATGTCCACGGCGTACCACCCCTCGGTGCTGCCGCCGGCATGGTCGAACGTCCAGGTCTCGTTCGGCACCGCGTACAACGCGCCGCTGATCGTCTGGACGTAGCCGTAACAGAACGTATCCGCGCGCGCGAAGCCGTCCGGCGTGCGCAGCGGCATGTCATTCCCCAGTCCTGGACGATTCGGATCGTCCATCGCCGGAAGAATGCCGCCCTGCGGAGCACGAGCGAAAGCGGTCGCTGATGTCGTGGCCGCGAGGGCCAAAACCATCAACGCAGAACACTTCCTCATTGTCTGCCTCCGTTAGGTTCTGAGTTGACGCGGCTCCGGACCCCCTCGCTGCGGTGAGTAACGTCCGGATTCGCTGGGGACATCGATCGTAAACTACATCAAGCTATCAGCAGTCGGCGAGATGGGCCCACGGTCGATGAGCAAAGAGAGAACAAAGCCCGACGCTGTGATCCCGGAGACGTTCTCTCATTGCGCGAACGGGGGACTTTCCGACGTCGACATTCAGCTGTTTTGCTGCCTAGCTATAAGCGTTCTCTTCGCCCAGCCGTGCGGTTCAGCTGGGCGCGATCATACCGGACCAAAATTCAGCCTGTCAACGACTGGTACCTCAGGAAGCGGACTTTCGCCCAACGATCTCCACCGCTGCTCGGCGTATCCGCTCCTCCACCTGCGCGAAGGGAGGTCGCATTCGACCGCGATTCGGCGGACGTCCTCGTACTCGGGCACGACCCG
Source organism: Candidatus Eiseniibacteriota bacterium (assembly GCA_046327845.1). GTDB lineage: Bacteria > Eisenbacteria > RBG-16-71-46 > CAIMUX01 > CAIMUX01 > JADJQY01. The sequence goes on from JAXLXQ010000005.1 coordinate 4,419, forward strand.
CGGGCCGCTCGGGGCCTCGGCCCACTTGACCCGCGCTGGACCAAATTCCGTCTCGATCGTCTCGATTTTGCGGCGTAGGGTGCGCCGTTGCTCCCGCCGCATCCGGACGCCGATCGAGGTGGAGCGGTCGAGTAGACGGAGCGCAAGGCGGTCTGCGTCCTTGGGGGTGGCGATGACGGTAATCGCCGTCCCCAGCCTCCCTTCATGCCGACCGGGGTGCGGAGGGACGTCGAGCGCCTGCGCCATCAGGTCTTTGCTCAGCAACGCCAACTGTCGCGGCTCCATGTCGTCAACCTGAGTTTCCAGGACGAACACGACATCGGACTCCACCATCTCCCCTCAGTCGCTTGCCCGAGCCAGAGACGCACGAGGTTGGGTAGCTGGGGGTGCGGACGGGTGCCGGCCCCATACCCCACGCGCTCCACCTGCATGTTCGGCGTCACCTCCAAGGGAATGGCGACCGCGCGCAAGAGCGCAGCCGCGGTCGGGGTGAAGAACTCCCCCTCGACCGGAACGCTGTGCACGGGCCACCCCTCCAAGAGGAGCGCGGTCGCGGGGCCGGGACCGCGTAGCCCGCCGTGGTCCATCTCCACCCATCCGGTGGTGAGCGGAATCGCGCCGGCAGTCACGCGCTCGATCTCGAGATCGGCGAGAGCGGTCGCCGTCGCCACGAAGTCGACGATGGAATCGGCCGCGCCCACTTCGTGAAAGTGAACTCGCTCGATCGGAATGCCGTGGATCTTGGCTTCGGCCTCCCCCAGCAGGCGGAAGGCGCGCGTGGCGGTTTCTTTGGCGCGCGCCGGGATACGGGCCGCGTCGATGAGCTTTAGGATCTCCTCGAGGTGGCGGGCGTGAGGATCCTTGGCTGCGCGCACCCGAATGCCGACGCCGCTCAGCCCTCGGTGGGTGCGCCGCTCCACTTCGATCTCGACCGATCCGAGATCCAGCGCGCTCACGACTTCGCGCAGGCGCTCCTCCGGCCAGCCCGCGTCGAGCAGGGCGCCAACGAACATGTCGCCGGCCAGCCCCGACCAGAACTCAAGGTGTGCGATGCGCACGCGTCCCCCCTGATCCCACGGCCAAGGCGTTGATCCGCGCGGCGGCCACGCCGGCGCCGTACCCGTTATCGATGTTGCACACCAGGACGCCAGAGCCGCAGCTGTTGAGCATGGCGAGGAGCGCAGCCAACCCCCCGAAGGACGCCCCATAGCCAATCGAGGTGGGGACCGCGATCACCACCGAGGAGACCAGCCCGGCCACCACGCTGGGCAATGCGCCTTCCATGCCTGCCGCCACGATGACCACATGCGCCCGCTCCAGCAGATCGCGCTGTCCCACGATTCGGTGGAGGCCGGCCACGCCCACGTCGTACGCGCGCTCGACGCGGGCACCGAAGGCGCTCGCGGTCACCGCCGCCTCTTCCGCCACCGGCAGATCCGCCGTGCCCGCGGAGACGACCGCGACCAATCCGGCGGGCGCCCTGACCTCGGCCTCCGGAAGATGGAAGACCCGAGCGGTCGCGTTCCACTCGCCGCGCGGCCACCGTTCCATGAGCGTTGTGCCCAGTTCGACCGAGAGACGCGTGGCCAACGCGGCGGAGCCGGCCGCGGCCAGCGCCTCGACTGCGCGCAGCACCTGATCGTCGGTCTTCCCCTGTCCGAAGATGGTCTCCGGAATCCCCGTCCGAAGCGCACGGTGGTGGTCGAGCTTGAGGTCGCCCAGATCCTCGAGCGGCATCCGCGATAGGCGATCGAGCACCCCTTCCAAGGGGGTGCGGCCGGCCTCGAACTCCCGCAGGAGCGCACGCAGCGATTCACGATTCACGCCCGAAGTCTCCTCGTCGAAAGGGGGTGCGGTCCGGAGTATAGCCGCGATGGAAGCCGGAGAACGAACGCGAGGTCAGCGAAGAAGCAGCGGCGCAACCTCGGCCTCGATTGCGCTCGCGAGTTGATCGGGCGCCAGCCGCGCGTCGAGCACGCGGTAGCGCGTTGCCTCCCGCCGGGCCAGCGAGAGGTAGGCGCGCCGAACTCTCTGGTGAAACTGGAGGGCCTCGATCTCGAGGCGATCGAGCGCGTCGGCGCCCCGCGCCGCGCGGATCCGCTCGAGCCCGATCCGCGGATCGAGGTCGAGCAAGAAAACTCGATCGGGGCGGAGCGCCGAGGTGGCCCAAGCATTCAGCGACGCGACGCGACGCGCCCCGAGCCGACGTCCCCCACCCTGGTATGCGATCGAGGCGTCGCCGAAGCGATCGGCCAGGACCACCCGCCCTGCCTGGAGCGCCGGGCCGATTCGCTCCGCCACCAACTGCGCGCGACTCGCCACGTAGAGGCACAACTCCGTCCAGGCTGCCATCTCGCCCGATGCGCGATCGAGAAGCACGGCGCGAATTCGCTCGCCCAGCGGGGTGCCGCCCGGCTCCCGCACGCGCAGTGGATCCTGCCCGCGATCGCGCAGCCACCTTTCCAGTCGATCCAGCTGCGTGCTCTTCCCCGCCTCGGTCCCCTCGAAGCTGATGAAGAGGCCGGTCGACGCGCAACCGGCCCTTGGGACGCGGAGCCGGTAGCGCCGGGGACGCACACCACCGCGAGTCGCTGCAAGAATGTCGCGGCGAGAGCACCGCCAGGGCGCCCAGGATCCACGGCGCACCCGATTCGCCCCAAAGCCCCAGGATGAGCAGGAGGATCAGCCGTTCGTCGCTCCAGGATCCCGACCTCGCAGGGGATGTCGAGCCCCTCGACCGCGCCCTCACATACGAAACGAGAAACGCACCCCGACCAGGACCGAGGTGGCGAGCAACCAGTAGGGCGCGCCGCGCGAGGCCAGTCCAAGCGTGATGCCACCCAGCACCAGCCCCTCGCCGTAGCGATCGAGCGTGGACATCGAGCGCCGCATCGAACTTCGTCCCGCTGCCCATCGATCGCGCGACGGCGCCGTCCAACAAATCACACAGGCCGCTCAGGAGGAGAAAGACAAACGCGCCGGTAGTGCCCTTGATAGAACGCGCCGCCGGGATCGCCCAGACCACGCCGAGATGCGACCCAATCCGCGCGAACTTCGCGCTGGCCAGCGCTCCCCCGATCGGCCGAGCGGCACTCCGAACCGCATCCTTCAGTCGCCGCTTCAACGCATCCATTGCCGTGCCATGTCCGCGCGCGAAGACCAGCGCGATCTCCCCGAATCGTTTCCGGGGTCGAGGTCAGGAGCTCGCTCGGAGTCCCGACCCGCACCTCCTCGTGCAGCTTGGTCAGCTCGCGGGCGATCGCGATCGGGCGATCCGGGATGAGTTCGGCGCAGAGCGCCAGGGTTGCCCGCAGGCGATGGGGCGATTCGAAGGCAACGGTGGTGCGCGCTTCCTGGTGGCGAGCGCCTCGATCGAGGTGCGGCGTTTCCCCGCCGTCGACGGCACGAAGCCGAGGTATTGCGGCTCGGTGGGAAATCCGGAAGCCACCAGCGCGGTGATCACGGCCGATGCTCCGGGCAACACCTCGACCGGCACCCCCGCGGCGCGACACTCGCGCAGGAGAAGAAAGCCCGGGTCTGAGATTCCAGGCATCCCGGCGTCGGTGACCAAGGCACCGTGCTGCCCTCCGCGGAGACGTGCGACGAGACGCGGCACTTCCTGGTGCTCATTGTGTGCGTGGTGCGCGATGAGCGGGCGTGCGATGTCGAATGTCTGCAGCAGCACCCTGGTTCTCCGGGTGTCCTCGGCCGCGATCCAGTCGACGGCGCGCAGCACCTTGAGGCCGCGCAAGGTCATGTCATCGAGGTTGCCGATCGGCGTCGGAACTAGACTGAGCTTCCCCGCGGCGCGGGGCCCGGGAGAGAGCGGAGAGAGTCCTTCGATCGTGTCGTCCGGAGCCCCTGGAGCGGCGGCACGGTCGTCGCCCCCGGACTCGCGACGCTCCTGTCCGCGGCGGCGATTCAGGCGTTGGCCACCTTGTCCTTCAGCTCTTTCGAGACCTTGAAAACGGGGACCCGTCGCGGTGGGACCGGCACCTGATCACCGGTGCGCGGGTTGCGCGCGATCCGTGGCTTGCGGTCCTTCACCTTGAACGTGCCGAAACCGCGAATCTCGATGTGCTTGCCCGCGATGAGCGCGCGCGCGACGCCTTCGAGTAATTCGTCCACCGTCTCGGCCACGTCCTTCTTGGTCAGACCGGTGCGCTGCGCAATTTCGTCGACGAGATCGGCCTTCGTCATGCTGTACCTCCTCGTGGGATCCGGCGCCCGCGCTCGTTGCACGGTGTGCCGTCCGCTCTGCACGCGCCAATTCAGGCTCGCTTCGAGCGCCGCTAGGGATCGGGTGGAACTTCAGATCTCCGCTGCACTTAGCGCGGCGGCAAACTAGCACCCGCTCTTGGACGTGTCAAACGAAAACTAAGAAGGCCCGCCGTGTAACAGCCGTGCTGAAAAGGGCTTCTAGCGGTTCCTCAGCTCGTCCAAGCAGCGCGCGATGTTGAAGAGATCGAACTCGACCATACGGATCACGCAGCGATGCTCCTTCTGGTGCCAGAAGGTGCAGAAGACGAGGTCTTCCTCCTTCTCGGGTCGCGCATAGACCTTCCCACCCTGGCACTTCTGCCGCGAGATCGGGCAGTACGGGAATTCAGTGGGCTCGCTCATTCGGGCCTCCTTACCCTCTCGACGTCATCCTGAGCGCGCGACCGTCCGACGCGCGAAGTCGATCCTGACCCTCGCGGTCACCCGGTCCGGGTGAAGTCCGCTCGGGATCTTCACCTCGACGAGTTCATCCATCGCCGTAGTTCGGCCGTTCAGTTGGATTTCTTCGGTGTGGAGAGTGTCGACCCCCTTGAAGAGGCTCTCCGCCCCCCGCACCGTCACGGTGTCCGGCCAGAGCCGCGGGCGACCGGCGATGACAAGACCCGGCCCCGGCGCGCCGCCGATCGACGCCCGGATCGGCAAGGTTTTCCGCCGAATCCGCTCGATCTCCAAGCTCAGGATGGTGTGCTCTACCATGCCCTCGGCCTGAGCACGAAAGCCGGCGGGAAAGACGACGTCTTCGGCCGTCAGCGGCCGCTGCAGGAGGCCGGGGCGCGCGTCCTTCAGGTGAACCACCACCTGCGGGGTCTTTCCCCGGAGCCGAAGAAGATCGCCGCCTCGAGCGCGGACCCGCACCCGCACGTCGGTCGGCACGTCGGCGGCGAAGGTCAATCCCGTCGGCAATTCTTCGATCACGATCGGGCAGGCCAGCACCATGACCCGCTCCTCCTTCGAAAAGACGTGGGCGTAGACCGCCAGCGCAAGGACGAGCGAGGTGATCTTGATGCCGAGATTCTGGAGTAGCGCTTGGCGCAGACGAAGGAGCATGCGCGGTCCCGTGGGTTAGCGAGCGCCGGCAGTATAGGAATCGCCCGAGGGCCGGTCAACGAGCGCGGGACGGAGCCTAGAAGCTCAGGAGAATCGACGCGTTCAGGATCCAGAGCGTGAGATCATCTTCCGCGCGATCGTGCAGCTCGCGTTCGTATTGAGCGAAGAGGGTCAGGCGAGTCGAGGCGAAGAGCGGCGTCTCGCCGAGGAGCGAACTCCGAAGGAAACGATAGTCGCTATTGCTGGTCGAGAGGTCGATCCCTTCGAGGCTGAGTTGACGGCAATCGGCCGAGTCGCGATAACGACGGCGACCAACCTCGATCGAGGGCTCGAACCAGGGGCCGAGTGACGAAGACCGCGAGGCATCCAACGCGATCGACCACGAGCGCGAGTCACGACCGTCGCGCTGCTCGTGGCGGAGGAGCTCGTGACGAAGAGCGAGCGCCAGGCTCCAGGTGCCATCCGCCCCGGTTTCTGGCGCCGTTCGATTCCACTCGACACCAAATTCTCCCCGACCGGTCCAGTGATCCGCGTAGATCGAGGAATCGATGCTGTACTGATCGTTCGCCCACTCCCCCTGGCCGGTTAAAGCGAACGCCGGCGCGATCGGCCAGCTCCCCTCGAGCTCTGCCTCGGTTTCCAGGTGTCCGGGAGAGAGCGAGTCGACCGCCAGCGGTCGGCGCACTTCTTGGCGGAGTACGGCGCGAATCTCACGTCCCGAGAGAGCGGCACGTTCCCATTCGAGCGACCAGCGCCGCGCGCGGTAGGAGGTCGTGTCGTCGTCGCCTCGCTTCTGGGCAGATCCGACCAGCAGCATCACGTCGCCCCCCAAGAGACTCGAGGTGAGGCTGCACTCGGGGCGGAGAACGCGATACGCGAACAGCGCGCGGAGCGAGTCGGCAACTGGGCTCGAGCGATCCTCGGAGATGTGAGCACGGAGCCGCGCCTGAGGGCCAAAGCGCGGTGTCTCGAGCACCAGGCTGGCGCGGTTCGCGCGATACCCAAACGGCGCGCGATCCTCGAGCTCCAGCGCGTCCTCCAAGGACAGCGAGCCGTAGCGTGTGACGATGCCCGCGCCGGCGTCACCGGTGCCACGCGCCCGGCCGTCGCTCGCCTTGAGACGCGCGGTGGCGCGCACCCACCGATCACCGCCCCGGTCGAGCCCGAGTTCGAGGACGCCGCTCCCCCGCGTCTCCTCCTGCCGGTAGCGCAGCGAAGTGCCCTCTTCCAGTAGGTCACCGAGGGGGTCCAGGTAGAAGTCGGATGCACAGCCGAGCCCGAAGCGTTCCGCGGTGAGGTCGAGCTCGGTGCCGACTGCTCCGCGGAAGGACCACGGAGAGGCGAGCGCGCCGGCCAGCGCGGTGGAAGCGGCGAGCCCGAGGAGCAACGCGACGGCGAGATAAGGGAAGAGGGCGCCAAGGGAGCACGACGGATCTCGATCGCGGCGCGCTCGCACCGGCCGGCCGCGCGTCCCTGGGTGGCGCGGGGAGATCAACGAAGGCCGCCTCCTCCGCCGCGCGCTTGAGGAGCGAATCCGCGGCCCGCGATTCCTCGGCCGCGCGCGCGAAATCCTTCGCCGCCAGTGCGACCCGGGCCGAGGCCCAGCGAGTTCGCGCGGCATCGAGCAACTCGAGGGCGGTCGCCGTTCCGTCCGCTCGAAGCTCTGGTTCTACCTCGGCGAGCAGATCGCCCACCGCGGCCACCGCCTGCTCGACTTCGTCCGGCTCTGGATTGCTCGCGAGCTCCCACTGCGCTTCGAGCGCGAGCGCGCGGGCAATGGCCGCGGCACGAAGGGCGAGTCGAGGCCGACCGCCCCGCCAGTGCTCCCTCGCCTTCCCGTTCTGCTCGGTGGCCTGGTCGAGCAGTCGCGCCGCCTTCTCGTTCGGCTCGCGACCGAGGAGTAGCCTGAGATCGGCGACCGCCGAGTCCGATCGATCGAGCATCGCTTCGACCCGATCGGTGGTCGCCGGTGCGCGCAGCCGATGGAGAGCGCGCTGCGCCAAGGCGCGCGCGACCGCCAGCCGGCGAAGAGCCGGACGAAGCTGCTTCTTGGCGTACGCCTCGCGCGCGCGAGAGAGCTGCTCGCGCGCTGCGTCGATCAGTTGCGCCGCATCGCCGTCGGGAGCCTGGGTGAGTCGTTCTCGGCAGTCGGAGATCAGATCTTCGGTCGAGTGGAGCAGCCCCTCGAGATCATCGCGGGTTCGGATCGAAGACCCACAGGCGCGGAGAGCCGAGGTGACGAGCTTGCGTGCCTCCCGGGTGAAGGCGAGGGCGGCGCGATCCCCCGGGTCGGTGCGGCGCGCGAACTGTTCCCGCGCCCGCCCCTGGAGGTCCTGCGCGCGATTCAAGAGACCCTGACCCGCCACGCAAGGGCTCTCGTGCAGGTAATCAGCGGCGCGCTCGATGCCGCGTTGGGTCTGTTCGATCTCGGCGCGAATCTGCTCCCGCGACATCTGTGCCTGGCTGCCGCTCGCGAGGAGGCAGAGGAGCAGGATTGGTGCGAGCGCCCACCCGATCCGGCGCGGGGCCGACCGCCTCGGGACAGCGGCGTCCCGGACGGGACAACGATCAAACGGGAATTCCATGCCGCTCCATCCGGGAATAAAGGGTGCGCCTCGTCATGCCGAGCAGACGCGCCGCGTGGCTCTTGTTCCCGGACGCCTTTGCCAGTGCCGCCAGGATGTAGCGGCGCTCCTGGTCCTCGAGCGAGATTCCGCCTTCGGGGATCTCTGGAAGCTCCTCGCTCGGCATCGCTTGGACTCCTCTCAGGGTCGGAAAGTGCTCGGGCTTGAGCGGGGTCTCCCCCGCGAGAATCAGAGCCCGCTCGAGCAGGTTCTCGAGCTCGCGGATGTTCCCCGGGAAGCCGTGCCCGAGGAGGAGCGAGATCACCTCCGGACCGATGCGATCCAGCCCCACCCCGCGTTTGGTCAAGAAGTGTTCCACCAAGAGCGGGAGGTCTTCGCGCCGGTCGCGGAGCGGCGGGATCTCGATCGGAAAGACGTTCAGCCGGTAGAAGAGGTCCTCCCGAAACTCTCCGGCGCTGAGCGCGGCTTCGAGGTCGCGGTGGGTCGCGGCGAGGATGCGCACGTCGGCGCGCCGCATTTCCGTCCCCCCGACGCGGTGAAAGGTCTTCTCCTCGATCACGGTCAAGAGCTTCACCTGAAGCGGGACGGGCAGATCGCCAACCTCGTCGAGGAACAGCGTGCCTTGATCCGCCACCTCGAAGAGTCCCGCCTTCTCCCGCACCGCTCCACTGAAGGCGCCGCGTTCGTGACCGAAGAGCTCGCTCTCGAGGAGCGCATCTGGGATCGCGCCGCAGTTGATCTTGACGAAGGGAGCGCGGCCTCGTGCGCTCAAGCGGTGAATCACGCGGGCGAGCGCCGTCTTGCCGGTGCCGCTCTCGCCGCGGAGGAGAACGGTGGCGTCGGAGCGCGCCACGCGGCGCGCGAGATCGAACACCTCGCGGAGTGAGCGGCTCTTCGCCACCAGATCGTCCATCGCTTCGTCGGCGCCGCTCTCGCCGAGGAGATGATCGACCCACCGTTCGAGGCGCGCGCGCTCGGCGAGGAGATCCCAGCGCTCCCGCACCCGACGCACGCGCAGACGAAGTTCGAAGCTGTTCCATGGCTTGGTCACGTAGTCGAAGGCCCCGGCCTCGATCACTGCTCGCGCCAAGGCGGGATCGGCCTGAGCGGTCAAGACGAGGATCGGCAGCTCGGGATGCATCGCCTTCGCTTCGCGCAAGAGGGTGAGCCCATCGGGCGGCGGCATGCGAAGATCAGTGATGAGGAGATCGAACCGCTCGCCGCGGATCCGCTCGAGCGCGATCGCACTCTTGATCTCCACCGCCTCGATCCCATCGTCGCCCAGGATGTCGCAAGATCGCGCACGATCTCGGCTTCATCGTCGACCACCAGCACGCGGAATCGGTCCGGCCTGTCGCTCATGCGCCGTGCTCCCCTTCCTTCCGCGAGCGTCCGCGGCAGCAGCACCTTCATGCGAGTGCCCCTGGGGTGGGCAGGTTGAATCTCCAGTCGACCGCCCCGCGCGACCAAGAGCGAGGTGACCAGGGTGGAGCCTGGCCCTGAACCGGTCGGCTTGGTCGTGAAGAACGGGTCGAGCGCCCGGCGGCGAACCTCCTCGTTCATGCCGGGGCCGTCGTCTTCCACCGCCAACTCCACCTCCTTGCCGCGCATCTCGAGAGACACTCGGATGGTTCCTTTTTCGCCCACCGCCTCGGCCGCGTTCAAGATCAAGTTCAGCAGGATCTGCTTGAGCGAGCGGGCACCGATCGGAACCGTCGCCTCTGCCGCAACCTGGTTGACGATGCCGATGGCGCGACGCGAGAGCTCGGGCGCGAGCAACGCTTCGGTCTCGCGGACCACCGCCTGCACCTCGCACTCGCCCTGACCTAGCTGATCGGGTGAGGCGAGCGAGGGTAGTTGCGCACCATCTGATTCAAGCGATCGACCTCGTTTGGAATCGCCTCGAACCACTCGAGGATCTCGGCCGGCTCCTTCCCGCTTCGATCTTGGTCTGCACCCGCTCGCGCGCGAGCGGATGATGGCAAGCGGGTTCTTGATCTCGTGCGCGACCAGCGCGGAGAGCTGACCGATGGCCAGCAGCGCGGCGCCGCCGGAGCGAGTCTTCGAGCCGCACGTAGGAGAAGAGGGTGCGAAAGAAGAGCGCCAACGAGCACGGCGGCCGTCCCCAGCGCCGCCGACCAGATGAGGCGCCGCTCGAGGATCGACAGCGCCTCGAAGAAGGTGGAGCCGCCCTCGACCACGATCGCTCCCACAACGCGGCCCGAGTCGCTCTCGAAGGCGGCGTAGCCGGTCTTGAGGTACTGGCCCGGCAGTCCCTCCACCGCCACCAAGTCGGTACTCTGCGCCAGGCCGGAAAGGAGCGTGGCTTCGAGCGCGGGATCGAGATCCGCGAGGGGATGCGTGAGCCCGCGCGCGGTTTCTCCGCGCAGGTCGAGCAGGGTCCGAGCCGCGGGGTCGACCACCACGATGTTGTCGAGGTCGTTGGCGGCCGCGATCCGCTCGAGCGCGTGGCGAGCCGACTCGACTTGTTCCAGACGCTCGGCCCCGATGGCCTGAGCCGCGGTGCTTGCGATCGAAACCAGGCGATCCCCGAGCTCCCGGTCGAGTTCGCGCCGCACCGACCGATAGAGGAGATAGCAGGTCAGGTTGCTGGCGACCAAGAGAACGACCAGGAGCAGGGCGAGGAGCGTGACGTACCGTCCGCGGCTCGCCCCTTCGAGGCGAGGCGCGGCCAGTCCGAAGCGCGGACCGCGCGAGGCACCCGGCCACGCCATGCTAGACTCCCGTTCTCTGTGCTCGTGACGGCGTGCCCGGGCGCTGTCTCCCACTCCAACGGTTGAAGCTAGGAGCGTGCATGCGGCGAGGTCTCCCCGTCCCGTTGTGGTTGCTCATCGTGTTCTTCGCAGTTGTGGGCGTCCCGTCCCGCGCTCCGGCGACCAGTGGACCGAGCAAGGTCGTCGTACTCGGTTTCGACGGCGCCGATGCACATCTCGTCGAGCAGTGGATGGACGAGGGGAAGTTGCCCAACCTGGACCGCTTGCGCAAGCAGGGTTGCTTCAGCGCGCTTCGACCGACCAACCCGCCGCAGACCCCGGTCTCCTGGTCGACCTTCGCCACCGGCTACGATCCAGGACGCACCGAGATCTTCGATTTCCTGAAGCGGGACGTGAAGACCTACGTCCCCGACTTCGCCATGATGACTCCGGGGACCGAGCCGTTCCTCTTCGGTCGGCGCAATCCGCTCTACCTGGGAGGCGCGGTCGCGCTGACCGTCTTCCTCTTGGCGATGGTGGTGGTGCGCCTGGCGTCCCGTCGTTGGCTCCCCTCGCTCGCGGTCGGGCTACCCTCGGCGGCGGCGCCTTCACCCTCGCCTCGCGCTTCGTCGAAGAGAACGTACCGGCGAAGCGTCCGATCGCGATCAACAATCGCAAGGGGACGCCCTTCTGGCAGCTGTTGGCCAAGGCCGGCATTCCGTCGACCATCGTGCGGGTGCCGCAGACCTTCCCCCCCGATCCGAATCCCGGCGGCCGCCTGCTCTCCGGCCTCGGCGTTCCAGACATCCGCGGCACCTTCGGGACCTACACCTACTACACCTCGGAGCCACCCGCGGCGGGCGGCGGCGACACCGAGAAGGGCGGCAAGGTGGTCCTACTCGACGTCGAACCGGGCGACCGTTCGGTCGAGACCATCATCTATGGCCCGTTCAACAAGCTCTTCGATCAACCGCCGGAGATTCTGCTTCCGCTCAAGCTCGAGCTGGACTGGAACGCGCGCGAGGTGAAGATCCACTACGACGGGCAGGACTTGACACTCAAGCAAGGCGAGTGGAGCGATTTCGTCGGCATCGAATTCAAGATCCGAAAGCTGGTCAAGGTGCACGGCATCGCGCGCTTTCACCTGATCGAGTTGGGCCCGCGGCTCAAGCTCTACCTCTCGCCGATCAACCTCGACCCGATGCACCCGATCGTGCCGGTCACCTACCCCGCGAGCTTCGCACGCGAAATTCACGACCGCATCGGCGGCGACTGGCCGACTCTCGGATGGGGTCCCGACACCTGGGCGCTGGACGAAGAGGTGCTGGACGAGAAGGCCTTCGCGGAGGATGTCGACTTCGCGACCAGCAAGTTCGAGGCGATCCTCGACAAGTTCATCGCCGACCCGCGCGACCGCGTCTACACCCAGGTCTTCTACTTCACCGATCGCGTCGCCCACATGTTCTGGCGATTTCAGGATCCGGAGAACCCGGCCTACGATCCGAGTCTGGCCCAAGGTTGGAGCGGCTACCTCCTGGAGTCGTACCAACGGATGGACAAGATCGTGGGACACGCGCTCGATCGACTGCCGGCCGACGGCGTGATCCTGATCTGCTCGGATCACGGCTTCTCCACCTGGCGGCGCAGTTTCAACCTCAACACCTGGCTGGTGCGAAACGGCTTCATGTCGCTCAAGGGTCAGGGGGAATCGAAGCAGATGACCCTGGACGACCTCTTCGTCGAGGGTCAGTTCTGGCCCAACGTCGACTGGAGTCGCACGCGGGCCTACGCCCTCGGGCTGGGTGCGGTCTACGTCAACCTGCTCGGACGCGAGAAGGAAGGGGTGGTGAGCCCCGGAGCGGAGTACGACGCGGTCTGCGCGGAACTCAAGGCCAAGCTCGAAGCCTTCGTCGACACCACCACCGGTCTTCACCCGGTGAGCCGCCTCTACTCCCGCGACGAGATGTACGAGAAGTACGATCCGAATCTGATGCCGGACCTCCGCGCCGCGAATTCCTACGGCTACCGCGTCTCCTGGCAAACCTCGCTCGGGGGAATCCCAAAGCAGCTCTTCGATGATCACAAGTCGAAGTGGAGCGGGGATCACTGTTCGCTCGATCCCGCGCTGGTCCCGGGGATCCTCCTTCTCGAACCGCGCGATCGAACCAGGCCGCGCCCCGGGGATCGAGGACATCACGCCGACGCTGCTCGAACTGTTCGGCCTGCCGCTGCCGGGCGATCTGGCGGGAAGCCGCTGAAGCTCCGCACCTCGTCCTGAGCCCGGCGAGGGCTAGGGTTCGAGATCGGAGCTTCAGCGAGTGCGGACTAGGTCCGCGGACTACTTAGGCGCGAGGATCAGCTGCCGTTCAAGGATGGCAGGATCTCCGACTCTGGCATTTCGCCCTTCTCGAAGTTGAAGCCGACCGAACGCAGGTGCTCGATCGAAGCGTCGAGATCGGAGTCGGCCACTTCCAGCGTGATGTTGGCGGTGCCCTCCAGGTCCTTGAGCGCCTCGTAGACCACGTCGTAACCGACCACCCCGCGGCCGCAGGCCACGTGCTCGTCCTCCATCCCCTCGTTGTCGTGGAAGTCGAGCGAGATGATGTGATCCTTGAAGGTCTGGATCCACTCTTCGGGCGCCATGCGCGAGTAGCAGGCAGCGTGCCCGAGATCGATGCAGCAACGGAGCCAGGGGCTGTTCACCGCTTCCAGCACCTCGAGCAGCAGATTCGCGTCCGGCTCGTAGGCGTTCTCGATCGCCAGCACCACCTCTTCATCTTCCGCCGCCGTGACCAGCTCCTTCATGCTCTCGATGAAGCGGCTCTTCCAGGCCTCGACCTGGCGCGGTCGAATCTGCGAGGAGAAACCGGTGTGCAGGATCGCCACCTTGCAGCCCAGGATGATCCCGATCTCGAGACCTTCCTTGATCACCTCACGGGAGTACTCCATGACGCGCGAGTCGGGGCACGAGAGGTTGAGCCCGTGGAATGGGAGATGGCAGAAGGCGCTGATCTTCCGCCCGCGCAGTTCGCGCTGGATCTCCTCCAAATCCTTGACCGCCACCTCGCGATTGAAGTCGGCGTCGGTCAGTCGGATCTCGACGTTCATCCCCAGCTCTTCGTAGCGGGGAAGCGCCTGCTTCAAGGACCTGAGCGGTTCGCTTCGCGACAGTCGAAACTTCAACGCAAGCCTCCCTCCCGCGTCCCGAGCTGGAACGGACGCCGGTGCAGTTTCCTTCTCACCCTTCGCTCCAGAACCCATTCGATCATCATCACGGTCCGAAACCCATCCCTGGATCCACCGACTCTCCGCCCTCCGAAGCAGCGCTAGTCGGTGCCGCGCTCCCGTCGTCGCGCGATTTCCTCCATCCGAAGCCGGCGGCGCTCGGCCCCCTCAGCGGATCGGCGTCGATCCTCTTCGGTCGCGAGCAGAAGCCCCGGCACCGCCGCCGGCCGACCGTCCTCGCCAAGAGCCACGAAGGTGGAGTAGGCCGATGCGGTCTTCCGTTGTTCGCCGGTCTTGAGGTTCTCCGAGAGCACGCGAACTCCGACTTCCATACTGGTCCGCGCGACGAAGTTGACCGAGGCCTTCAGAATGATCAGCTCCCCCACCTTGACCGGGTGGAGAAAGTCGATGCGATCCATCGAGGCGGTGACCACCTGCCGACGGCAGTGGCGATGCGCCGCGATCGCCGCCGCGATATCCACCAAGTGCATGACCTTCCCACCGAGGATGTTGCCGAGCGTATTCGCGTCGTTCGGCAGCACCAGTTCGACCATCTCCACGCGCGAGTCCTCTACCGGTCGCGGCGCGAGGGGATCGATTGCGGATGGGGCGCTCAGGAAGCCTCCTTCACCTTCCGCAGCTCGGCGGTCAGGAGGGGCAGGATCTCGAAGACGTCGCCCACCAGCCCGTAGTCGGCCGCCTTGAAGATCGGGGCTTCCGCATCCTTGTTGATTGCCACGATGCAACCGGAGGACCGCATCCCGGCGAGATGCTGGATCGCGCCGCTGATGCCGCAGGCGATGTAGAGCTTCGGGCTCACGGTGACGCCGGTCTGGCCGACCTGCGTGTGATGCGGCACCCAGCCGGCGTCGACGATCGCGCGCGACGCACCGACCGCGGCCCCGAGCGTGCCCGCCAATTCCTCGATGAGGTGAAAGTGTTCCGCGGCCTTCAAACCTCGACCGCCCGCGACCACCGCATCGGCTTCGGCCAAGTCGACGGTGTCGCCGCCGCCGCGGGTCACCGAGACGATCTTGGCGCGCAGCTGCACCGACGCCAGCGGAAGTCCGACCACGGTTCCTGCGCCGGGAGACTCGGCCGCGGCGGTCGCGCCGGGCTTGACCGTGGCGACGACCGGTCCGCTCCCGCTGACCGCGAGGGTCGCGACTGCCTTCCCGCCATACATCGACTTTCGCGCGACCCAGCCGTTCCCCTTGCGCTCGAAGCTCAAGCACTCGCCAACGAAGGTCGCGCCGAGCCGTGCGGCCAAGCGGGGGGCGAGATCGCGCCCCATCGCGGTGGCCGCAAAGAGAACCAGATCGGGGAGCGAGCCGTGACACGCCACCGCCAGCTGTTCGAGATAGGCTTCGGTCTGCGGGTGCGCGAGCGACCCGTCATCGCAGAGATGCACATGCTCGGCGCCGAAGCGCCCCAGTTCCGGCGCCAGGCTCGCCACGCCTGCGCCCAATAGAATCGCATCGGGAGCAGAGGCGCCGAGAGCGCGCGCCAGGGTCAGGCACTCGAGGACCGACCGCTTGAGCTTTCCTTCACGCTGCTCCGCGAAAACCAGGATCCCAGACACAGGACCTCCGACTAGATGAGCTTCCGCTCGTTCTTGAGCGCGTCGACCAGCTTCTGCACCAGCAGAGCCGGCTCGCCGGTCCAGACCTGGCCCGCTCCCCGCGCTGGCGGCGGCTCGAGCGCGGCGATTTCAACTCGACATGCGTTGCGTCCGACGTTCGCCGCATCCAGCCCGAGCGCCGCGAGGTCCCACGAGTCCATCGGCTTCTTCTTCGCCGCCATGATCCCCTTGAGCGAGGGGTAACGCGGTTCGTTCAGCCCCTTGTTGGCCATGAGCACCGCGGGCAGCGTGACCTCGATCTCCTCGCTCGCTGCCTCGATCTCGCGCGAAATCTTGGCGTGGGTCTCGTCGATCCACTCGAGAGACGTCACCACCGAGACCTGCGGCCAACCGAGCAGCTCCGCGACCTGCGCGCCGATCGCGCCCATGTCGTCGTCGATCGCCACCTTCCCGCAGAAAACCACCTGCGCCTCGAGCTTTCGAAGCGCCGCGGCCAAGACTCGAGCGGTGCCGAGAGAGTCACCATCCAGGAAGGCGGGATCCTTGAGCGAGATCGCCCGGTCCGCGCCCAACGCCAGGCAGGTACGCAGCGCGTCCTCGACCCGCGCCGGACCGAGCGCCACCGCCACCACCTCACCGCCGAACTTCTCCTTCGCTTGGAGCGCGGCCTCGACGGCGTACTCGTCGTAGGGGTTGATCACGTACTCCACGTCGGTCGGGTCGATTGCCCGGCCGCCTTCCCCCACCTTGATGCGGGCCTCGGAGCTCGGTACCTGTTTGATCAGCACCGCAATGTTCACGCGCTCACTCTCCCGTTCGGTTCGGGCATCGATTCGAGACCCGTTCGGGTCACGAATTCGGCGAACACAAAAAGCCCCCGGCGTACCCTCGCGAACCGGGGGCAGCGCGTGGAGCAAGACGCGCGGACGCTAGCAAATCAACGGGGGACCGGCAACCGCTTTCCCGGCGGCGGCAACGCGAGCGGCATCCCTTCCCGGCCCACGGGGCGCCAACCATCCGGACGGGTCCGGGCGGCGAGAGTGCGTGGCGCGGACTCGAGCGGTCCGGCATTCAGGATCTCCACCTGCAGGCTCGGACCGATCCTCCCCATTTGTAGATCGACTCGACCAGGCACCCAGCCCGCGCCCACCTGGGTCGGATATAGGAGCCGAGCGACGAGAACCGGGCCTTCGCCGGAGGAAAGTTCGATTCCAGCCAGCCAGGCGTGACGGATGTCGATCGCGAGCTTCACGTCATACCCGACGCTCGGGAGCTTGCCTTCGACCCGCCAGAGTTCTCCCTCCATCCGTCCGCGATCCTTCGCCTCGAATTGGGAGAAGAGATCACGAGGGCAGAGCGACCAGGCGAGCGCCTGGGCCCAGGCGGCTGGATTGAAGTGTTCCCAATCGATCGTGCGGCGCGAGACGACCCAGTAGCGTCGCTCTTCGTGCACCAGAAGTTCGACCGAATCGCGATCGGCCGCCAGCGCGAAGATCGGTCGGAAGGGACCGTAGCTTCCGTTGACCTGAAGTGAGTCCCCGCCCCACGCGGCGAAGGTACCGTCGAGCGTGATCGGAGACGCCTGCTCTCCAGTGACGCGGCAACGCAGGTTGGCCTTGAGCGAAGGCGTGCAGCTGGCGGCGCGAAGCGCGTCCAGCCAGGCGGCGGGCAGCTCGGCCGGTGCGGCGGGCGGCAACGCGGGCGGAAGATGCGCGCATCCGGGCAGGAGCAACAAACACGAACCCGCGAGCCAGCGCACGATCTTCACGCCGGGAACTCCGAGGGACGCCGGCCGAGGGCGACGATAGAGCAAGCCTCGATCGCCTCCATCCCGAGCGCTTCG
The DNA here is from genome assembly GCA_046327845.1 of Candidatus Eiseniibacteriota bacterium. Lineage (GTDB taxonomy): Bacteria > Eisenbacteria > RBG-16-71-46 > CAIMUX01 > CAIMUX01 > JADJQY01. The sequence continues at coordinate 21,696 of JAXLXQ010000005.1, forward strand.
ATCCGCGTGATCAACTCGGCGCTCTCCGACCCTGGGTTCAAGAGCACGCGACGGACCCCCTTGGCCGGGGCTTGATCAATCACCTCGAGCCCGATCGCGGGGCGAACGTAGAGCAGGAGCAGGCTCGCTTGCCCCGGCACCTCGGCGATCGAGCGCGAGGTGGGAATCCCCTCTGAGCTGTCGGCGGTGGGATGCACCGGGTAGACGCGAAACCCCGCGTCGAGGTGCGCTCGCACTGCCTTGTTCGCGAAGCGAGAGCGATCCTCGCTCGCCCCCAAGATGATCACCGCGCGTTCCGGGTCGTTCATGTCTCCTCCTGCTTCCGCTGGGGTATCTCCTCGCCATGCTACATTCCGCGCATGGATCCTCGCACCCGGTGGTTGAGCTGGATCGAACTCGATCGCGCTGCGCTCGCGCACAATCTCGACACGTTCCGGAACCTGCTCTCCCCGGCGACCAAGCTGCTGCAGGTGGTGAAATCCAACGCCTATGGCCACGGACTTACCGAGGTGGTGCGGGCGGCGGTTTCACGCGTGGACGCATTCGGCGTGCACACCTTGGACGAGGCGAACGCGGTGCGCGCCGCGGGCTGGACCGGCACGCTCTTGCTCATGGGCCCCTATCCGCGGCAGGCGCTCGAAGCCATCGCGGAACTCGACCTCGAGGTGACCGTCTTCGATTCGACTGGCCTCCCCAGCCTCGACCGACTGGGCCAAGCGCGGGCCAGGGCCATTCCTTGCCACCTCAAGGTCGAGACCGGCACCCATCGGCAGGGCGCGGATCGCGAGGAGATCCCGGCGCTGCTCGACTTCTTCGCCACCGCCCGCGGGGTGCGTCTCGCGGGGCTCTCGACCCACTACGCAGAACATCGAGGACAGACCGACCACTCCTTCGCCCTCGATCCAGCTCGCGCGCTTCCGTACGATCGCCGAACTGGTGACGGCGCGAGGCCTCGGCCCGGTGACGCGACACACCGCCTGCACCGCCGCCGCGCTCACCCTGCCCGAATCGCTCTTCGATCTGCTGCGCCTCGGCATCGGAGCCTACGGCCTCTGGCCCTCGCGAGAGACGCTGGTGTCGACCCGCGCGCACTCGACGCTGGAGCTCAAGCCAGTGCTGAGCTGGAAGACTCGAGTCACCCAGCTCAAGTGGGTCGAGGCGGGCGAGTATGTCGGCTACGGGCTCAGCCATCGCTGCGGGCACCGCACGCGCCTCGGCGTGCTGCCGATCGGCTACGCGGACGGCTACGATCGCGGGCTCTCGGCCGTGGCCCATGTGCTGGTGCGGAAACGTCGAGCCCCGGTCATCGGTCGCATTTGTATGAACATCACCCTGATCGATCTGACCGACGTCGCCGACGCCGCGATCGAAGACGAGGTGATTCTGATCGGGAGATCGGCGAACGAAGCGCTCGGAGCGGAGCGGCTCGCGGGATGGGCGCAGACGATCCCCTACGAGATCGTGGCCCGCCTCACGCCGTCGCTGCCGCGTCTGGGAGTTGACCCCGAAGGGTCGCCCGCCTAGCGCGGCTCAGCGGACCTTCGCGCCCGAGGGCATTGCGCGATCGGGAGTGAGGAGAGAGACGGTTTCTCCATCGCCAGCCGCGAGCAGCATTCCCTGGGACAGCTCCCCGCGCAGCTTGGCCGGCTTGAGGTTCGCGACTACCACGATCGAGCGACCGACCAACTCCTCCGGCTTGTAGTGCGCGGCAATCCCCGCTACCAGCTGACGCTCCTCGCCACCGACATCGATCTTGAGCTTGAGCAGACGCTCCGCGTTCGGATGGGGGCCCGCCTCGAGGACACGCGCGACGCGGAGTTCGATGCGCGCGAAGTCATCGATTGTGATCTCTGAGCTCACCGCTTGCGCCTCGTTCGCGATGGGCGCCGTCGGGGCCTCCTGCTTCGGGGCGGGCGCCGTGGGATCCGCGGGCAGCTCGGACATCGACTCCTCCTTCATCGTGCTGCGTTCCTGGTGCGTTCCGCCAGGAGCTCGTACTTGCGTTTGACGTAGACCGCGCCCATTCGAGCGATCGTCCAGCCCACCGCACCGTTCAAGAAACCTCCCTCGAGCAGGAGAAGCCGAACATACCGCACGAAGGCGCGCAGCGTCGCCTCCCCCGGGCCTACCCTCCGGCCGCGCGCCGCCTCCTGCTCCGCCCACAGCGCGCTCATGGCCTCGATCTTGGCTCGGTGGTGCGCTTGATCGCGATAGCTCCAGTGCTCGAGGCACCCCGGGAGTTGGCCGATCGGTCCATCGACTCTCACCCCTTCATGCACGAGCGCGTCGGTGAAGCTGGCTCGGTCACGCAGGAAGAGGCGCAGCACCCAGTCGCGGCCGAAGCTGCCGAAGCGAATCCAACGTCCCAAGTAGTTGACTCGCCGACGGAGGCGATAGCCCGCGAGGCGCGTCGCCTCTGATTCGACCGCGCTTCGGATGGCGTGGGCGAGTTCCGGCTGGACCACCTCATCTGCATCGACCCAGAGCACCCAACGGCCGCGCGTCTTCTCGAGCGCGAAGCGCTTCTGTCCGGAGTAGCCGCGCCACGGTTCGACCCAAACCCGATCGGTGTAGCGACGCGCGCGGGCCACGGTGTCGTCGCGACTCTCCGAGTCGACCAAGACGATTTCGTCGCAGAAGGACAGGGCCGAGAGGCAGCGATCGATGTTGCCCGATTCGTCGCGCGTGATGACCAACGCCGAGAGGAGCGGCGCGACCTGGCTCGACGTCATCGGCTGCTCCGCGCGCCGTGCGAACCAGCGGCGATCGCCTCGCGGTAGATCGCGGCGGTGCGTGCCGCAAAGTCCTGAAGCCGGTAGTGCGCGGCGATGTGTCGGGGTCCGGCCGCGCGCAGCGCTTCGACCAGGCCGGGATCCTCGCGCAGGCGCGCAAGTGCGGCCGCGATGCCCTCGGCATCTCCCGGCTCCACCTGCAATCCCACCTCCGGAGTGACCACCTCGGCCACTGCGTTGATGCGGGTCGCGATCACCGGCACGCCCAGGGCCAGGTACTCGAGCGCGCTCCGACAGATCGCCTCGGATCCGATCGACGCGATAATCGCCGCGTCGAATCCCGCCGCCCAACGGAGCGGCTCTTCCACCCGTCCCACCACGTGCACACGATCGGCGATCCCGTGATCGCGCGCCGCGACCGCGAGGTCATGGGCGGAGAGCTGAGCCGGGCCCCCGGCCAGCACCAGATGGAGATCCGGCCAGGCCTTCGCCTGCCGAGCGACCGCCGCGATCACATCGCGATGCCCCTTGACCGGGCTCAGGCGCGCTACCATTCCGGCCACCCAGGCGCCCGGGGGGAGGTTGCAGACCCGCCTTAGTTCCTTTCGCGCTTCACTCCGATCCACTGTCTCCCTCACCTCGATACCGCCGCGAAGCACGGCCACCGCTTCGGGATCGATTCCGAGCGGCCGATAGGCGGCGTCGCGAAGAAAGCTTGCCGCCGCGATGTGTCGCGCGGTGGCGCGCCGATAGAGCCAGCGCTGAAACGGCGTGACGCGTGGTAGGCGGATGTCGCCGCGCGTGCGGACGAGCGGAATCCCGAGTCTCCGGCAAATCAAGGCGAGCGGCGCATGCCCCGCACCCGAGTGAACGTTGACGACGTCGATTCGCTCCGCCTCGAGCAGCCGCTCGACGGAGCGGAGGGCCAAGAGGAAGCGTCCCGGGTGCGCGCTCCCGAGATCCCCAATCGGCGGGCAGGACAAGCCGCGCTTCCGCGCTTCAGTCAAGAGGGGCGCACCCTCGGGAGCGAGCACCAGTGAGGTGTGACCCAGCTGCTCCAATCCCTCAGCCAGCGCGACCATGTACCACGCACACGCGTTCCACCACCGAATCCGTCCCCACTGCGCGACACGAATCGGTCGATCGACGGGAGCGTTCAGCATGGAACGCAATCTAGCCACGCGCCTCCGAGGAGGCAACGATCGCGCTGGAGCAAAAGCGTCGTCCGGGGTTTGACACCTGAGCGAACGGCTCCGTATAGTCCGCCTCGGTTGGCCCCCACTACCATGAGGAGAGATCGCCTCCAGGATGAAATCCAGGTCGCCGTTCGGCGCGGGCTACCACCGAATCCTGTTCGCTCGCACGTCCCTCTGTCCTGAATCGAAGGACGCCCGTTCGAGAGTCGGGTTGATCCCAGTTCTCCTGGGTCTCCTGCTGTGCTTCGCTGGCGTGCCTCGGGTCGGCGCGCAGGGCACCGTGATGCTCGCGTGGCGCCAGACTGAGCCGGCGAGCAATGGGGAGCCGCTTCCCCTCCGCAACGGCGACACCCTTCGCATCGTGACCGATTGGAATCGCGACAGTCTCGAGGTCGCGGTCGACTGCGGCGCCATTTCGGACGGGCCCACGCAGGTCGAGCGAATCGCGCCGCGCCAGTACCTGATCGTCCACCGCATTCCGGCCGACAGCCAGGTCCACGATGCGGCCAATCTGCCGGTGGTGATCACGGCAACCGCACCGGGCGACAGCGTGGCGGTCATCGACTCCTCCCCGCGGGTCTGCATCTCGAACCACCCGCCGGTGGCCGCGCGGGTCTTTCTGGTCGATCCCCCTCCCTTCGGGTACACCGCGCGCGACTCCGTGCGTATCGCGAGCAAGTGGACCTCGCCCGATTCGACGAACCTCCTCGTGACGGGCGACTTCTCGGCGATCCAACCGAACTTCAAACCGGAGAGCGTGCGCCTGAGGTTTCTTTCGGGTGAGGCCTTCGGCGACAGCCGCGACGCGGTCTATTACGAGGTGAGCTATCGCATCCCGGGCGCGCTCTTCTCGGTCGACGAGCCGGATGGGCGCGTGCACGACGGCGTGGGCTTTATCATTCCGATCATCGCCTCGGACCCGGGCTGCGGCGTGACGGAGAACCGGTCGATTCGCATCGATCTCGACTCGACACCGCCCGACGCCGCCCCGGTGCTCGATCCGCTTCCCGCGGAAACTACCCAGGACTCTCTCCTGATCCGCGGCACCGCCACCGAGGCGGTGCGGGTCGCGATCAACGACAATGGCGAGATCACGAGGATCCCGGTGAGCAGCTCGACGCATCGATTCGAGGGGTGGATCCATCTTCAGGGGCTACCGGATCGCCAGCATCGAATCTACGGGAAGTCGGAGGACGCCGTGGGCAATGGCTCGGCCGCCTCGCCGACGTTTCTCATCACCCAGGTCTCGACCCCGGGATTTGTCATCCCCCGCCCCTATCGGCGCGATCGAACCGTCGTGTTTCGTCGTCCCGCTGGTTTTCGCGACCTCGAAATCCGGCTCTTCGATCTCGAAGGCTCATGCCTCCGGAGATGGACGAGCGACAACACCCTCGACTTTCGCTTCGAGTGGGACGGTCTGGACGCGAAGGGGACACGCGCCGGCCAAGGACTCTACCTGCTTCGCGCCACCTGGATCGGTTTGAAGGACGGGCGGACGCACGACGAAACGGCCACCATCGTGCTGAGGGACTAACCGATGCGCGCACGCAATCGCGGTCCGTTCATCGCCTGTGGGGCAGTGCTCCTGACGCTCGGCATCGCGGGATCACCGCCCCCCGCCGAGGCTGCCGCGCAGATCTACGGCGGATTCCCCGAGATCGACGCGAGCGCTCGGAGCGTTGCCCTGGGGGGCAACCTCGCGGCGCTGGCCGCCGGGGCCGAGGCGCTTGGGAGCAACCCGGCGGGCCTCCTCGATACCGACGCACGCGAGGTGACCTTCGGCTACGCCGACCTCTTCGGCCTGGGGCTCATCAGTCATTCCTCTGCGCAGGCAGCGTGGCCGCTCCTCGGCAAGTCGGTGCAGTGGGACGGGGGTGAGATCCGCACGGTGCGCCGACCGCCGCCGGCCAATCGCGCCTTGGGCGTGGCCGTGAGCAACCTCTCGACCGACATTGAGCCGGATCGCTACGACGAGACCCAGCTGACCGTGGCCTTCGCGTCGCGCGGCTTCCTCGGATTTCGCTGGGGCGCCGACTACCGGCTTCTTTGGGCGCAGTCGAACCTGGAAGACGTCGGAGCCAACGGCCACGCCATGGACTTCGGCGTGAAGCGACAGTGGCGAAGCCTGACCGTCGGGTTCGCGGCGCGCAACCTGGCGTCCTCCGTCAATTGGCAACGTGGTCTGGACGAGCCGCTCGCCAAGCGATTCCAGCTCGCCGCCGCCTTCAGACCGCTCCGGCCCCTCACGCTCCAGGCAACGACCGAGTGGGTTGGAGATGCGGGTTCTCGCCGCGCCTCGAGCCTCGGCGTCGAGTGCGCGCCGGTTGCCGCGCTCACGCTGCGCGGCGCGATTCGTCAACGCGAGGACGCGGTCGATTCCTCTACCGAGTGGAGCGCCGGCGCCGGGTTCCAAGCATGGAAGCTGCGCATCGCATACGGCATCAGTCACCACGCGCAAGAACTCGGGGACACGCAACGGTGGAGCGGGTCGTTCCAGTTCTAACGCGGGGCGACAGGTGTGCCCGGATTGCTGGATGGCTTGCTGCGCTCCTCGGAGTGGCCCTATAGTTCGGCTTCGCTGAAGTAGACCACACGACCGGTCCCCGCCCCGAAGCGGCGGGTGACGCCCACTTCGACCTCACCAACTTCGCCGCCCAGGGGCAGCGCGCGGGAGAAACGATGGAGAACACCTTCAAGACGCCCATCCACCAGATCTACGGCATCGAGAACTGGGGGAATGGCTTCTTCGATGTGAACGCGCTCGGTCACCTGGTGGTCAAACCCAAGCGCGGCGCGCAGGCGGTCGATCTCTATCAAGTGGTCGAAGAGGTGAGGAGACGCCATCGGCTGCACCCGCCGCTCGTGCTGCGCTTCCCGCAGATCCTGGAGACGCAGGTGCGGCAGCTGGGCGACGCGTTCTCGAGCGCGATCGCGGAATTTCAGTTCGGCAACACCTACCAGGGGGTCTTCCCGATCAAGGTGAACCACCGGCGCGACGTGGTCGAGGAGCTGCTCCGGGTCGGCGCGAAGTACCGCCTCGGTCTGGAAGTGGGTTCAAAGCCCGAACTCTACATCGGCCTCGGACTGGACCAGGCGCCGGGCTCGCTGCTGGTTTGCAATGGATTCAAGGACGACGAGTTCATGGAGATGGCCTTCTGGGGCCAGCAAATCGGCAAGCAGGTAGTGATCGTGGTCGAGCAGATCCGCGAGATCCACGGCTACGTGCGCTGGGCCGAAGCGACCGGGCTTCGTCCGATCGTGGGATTGCGCGGACGCCTCTACAGCAAGGGCTCGGGAAAGTGGGAGGAGTCGGGTGGCGAGACCTCCAAGTTCGGCCTCTCCACCCTCGAACTGCTCGAGTGCTTCCGCGTGCTGCGCGAGGCCAACATGCTCGGGGCCCTCCGCATGCTGCACTTCCACATCGGCTCCCAGATCACCGACATCCGGAAGATCAAGTCGGCGGTCAAGGAGGCTTCGCGGGTCTACGCCAAGTTCCGGCGAATGAAGGCGCCGATCGAGTATCTGAACGTGGGCGGAGGCCTCGGTGTCGACTACGACGGCAGTCGGACGCCTTCCGATTCCAGTGTGAACTACACGATCCAGGAGTTCGCCAACGACGTGGTCTACACCGTGCGGGAGATCTGCGAGCACGAAGATGTACCGACGCCGACCCTCGTCTCCGAGAGCGGCCGGGCACTCACCGTCTACCACTCGGTCCTGATCACCACGGCGGAGAACCGAGCCGACTTCGGGCTGGGTGCCAAGAATGAGGTGGCGCAGCGCGCGCAGTCGCCGGCGCTAACCGAAATGCGCGAGATCTCGCGCGAAATCAGCGTGAAGAACTTCCGCGAGTACTTCCACGACGCCATCCAGCAGCGCGAGGAACTCTTCTCTCTCTTCGACCTTGGCTACCTCGGATTGGAAGAGCGGGCCTATGGCGAGGTGCTCTTTCAGGAGATTTGCGAGAAGGCGCTTCGTTTCGCCAAGGAGACGAAGTTCACCTCCGACGAGTTCGAGATCCTGGAGAAGGCGCTGCGGAAGAAGTACGTGACCAACATGTCGGTCTTCCAAAGCGTGCCCGACTCCTTCACGATTCGGCAGCTCTTCCCCGTACTGCCGATCCACCGCCTGGACGAATTCCCTTCCGAGTACGGAATGTTGATCGATCTGACCTGCGACTCGGACGGGAAGATCGACAATTTCGTCGACGTGAAGGACATCAAGGAAGTCCTGGAGCTCCACCCGACGCAAAACGGCGGTCCCTACTACCTCGCGGTCTGCCTGGTCGGCGCCTACCAGGACGTGATGGGCGACTTCCACAATCTCTTCGGGACGGTCAACGAGGCGCACGTCATCGTCGACGAGGCCGGCACCGCCCACATCCGGAATCTGATCCGGGGAAACACGATCGAGGAGGTGTCCGGCCTGAACGGTTATGACACCGAAGATCTCATCCAGCGACTGACCGCGCGCGTCGCCGACCAGGTACGCGGCGGTCACCTGACGGAAGAGGCGGGCCGAGCGTTGGTCGAGGCCTACCGCCGGCGCGCGGGAGCCCCGACCTACCTCGCGTTGCACGACGGCCGGACTCGTGGGGAGTTGCGGGAACCCGGGGTCGGCGAGCTCGGTTCAGATCTCGAGAGCGGTACGTTGCAAGGACCCCTCGCTGCGCAAGAAAGCCCCGGTGCCTGAACCGGGGCTTTCTTGTTTGACTCGCCCTTCTCCAAAGACACAAGGAGCCCCCACCGATGCCTGAATCGATGGGGGCTCCTGCCCTGTCCGCCACGGAGGAGGTTCGATCGAGCCCAAAGGCTCCGGCAGTCTGGCCGCTCGCCCGAGGTCCTTTGAAGCAGTGCCCCGCCTGACCGAAGAGGAGCACGGGAGGCAGTGCCGCTACGGATCAGCTCCTGGTTTGCAGCCTTGAACGAGACCCGGATCCCAGTCAGCGCGGAGGCAATCCTTGCTACGGAGCTTCCGCCTCGGATTGCTTCTCTGCCGGGGTTGGGATAACAGTCCGCGTCCGGCTGGCGATCCGGGTTTGATTTGTGTAGGGCATTCGCTGTGCCATTCTCCAGTGGATACCGGCACACAATGCGAAGTTCACGCCGCAGAGTCGGTTAGCGTCGCCCACCCGCACGACGCCGGGGCGCGACCGAGAAGAAGTCGCCGCGCAGGCGTATCCCAGCGAGTCAGCTCCCCGCGGCTTTCGCCTCAAGGCTCTGGATTACAACGGGGTACGTGTGGTTCCGCCGGTACCAGCGGTTACGAGGCGGCGTTGTAGCCAGGAATGACAAGGGCCCGATCGGAGCGTCCGATCGGGCCCAGGATGTATCCTCGCGAGGCCGGTTCAGCGTCGATCGCCCCCACCAAACCGATAGGTGGCGGAGAACCGGAACGTGTTCACCTTTCGCTGGATGTCGACCAATTGCCCCGTTGGGTTCGAGAACGACCCGCGCGGCGAATCGAAGTAGAGCTTGTTGAGGTCGTAAGACAGGCTCTCGTAGCCCAGATCGAAGGAGACATTGCCGGTCACCAACGACGCGCCGGCGCTCCAGGCATCTCCCTCGACCTGCTTGCTCCCCTCGAAGAGAGCGTCTCCGTCGATCGAGGAGACATCAGTCGAGTCCAGGAACGAGAAGGACTGCGGCGCCGTGCGGAAGCCGGCCCGCACCGGGATGTCCGCCCAGCTCCGCCGCAGGAGGAGGTACTCCGCACCCACGTGAACGCTCGATACGTCGCGCAGCGGCAGCCGCGGTTCACCAAACTGAGTCGTGAGCGCATCGTCCAGATAGTGGAGTTTGGTCTCGCTCCAGTTGTGCTGATTGATGTCGGCCGCCAGCGACAGCCGCGAGGTAGGACGAACCTCGGCACCGAAGGAGAGCGAGGCCGGAATGTCCATGTCGTACCCCGTGAGCTTTCCATCAATCACGACCTGCGGCTGACCTGGGCCGACAGACTCTCGCTGTAATAGTCACCGCCTCGAACCTTGAGGGTGTACGCGGGGGGAGAAGCGCGCCGCGAGGAAGATCGGCAGCGTCGGGAAGTTCGGGAGGAGGCGAATCCCGAGATCCGGAACGAAGCCCTCGCATTTCACGGTGAGGCGCTGCAGTCCGGGTGGCAGGTTAGCGCCAGCCGCGACTGCCGCTCGGTCGAAGCCCGTAGTCGCCCAGTCAGGTAGTTCAGATTGGCGCCCAGGGAAAGCATTCCGCCGAGGCGGTAGGCCGGCTCGCCCGATCGCCTCCAACGCGCCTTCGCTCTTGACGGTCGAGGGAGATCACGACCGGAAGCCGCCCAGCTCATTGAAGATGAAGTCGTTCACCGTCTCTTCCGGATAGGCGACATTGCTGTAGCGACGCCAGCTCAGGCCGCCCACCAACTGGAAGCGCCCCGGTCCCAGATCGGTACTGCCGCCCCGAGCATGCCGGGGTCCATTCCACCCTTCGGGACTCTGGCGATAGGAGGTGGAGAAGATCGATCCCGAGCCTGGGATCTCCAATTCGGTTGGAAAGCCGGTGGCGGTGCCGCTCGAGCTGATCGAGTAACCGTCGGCGTAGAGTTCGGTCCCGTTGCACTCGGCGAGCCCAGCGGGATTCCACGCGATCGCATTGGGTCCGGTCGCGCGTGCGAGGTGCGCGCCGCCCATGCCCCAGGCGTCGGCCCCCTGCCCTCGCTGCGATGTCGTCGATGGGCCGGTACACCAGCGATGGGTTGAGCGCGGTCAACTGATCGATCCCGGAAGACGCCGAGGTGAAGCACGATGCGCTCGGTACGTTGGGCCTGCCGCGCTCGACGCGCGATCAAGAGGACAAGGAAGGCAGAGACTAGTGACGTGGCAAATCGCAAGGCACGGGTTCGGCTCATGATTTCCTCCTCACGACCGCTCGCCGAGCAGCACCACGACCGCACCGGTGCAGGACCAGAACCTGACGCTGCGTGCCGACCTCGCGGGGTCGAAGCGCAGCAGTTCGACCTTGCACGTCGTCACGCGCGATGCGACGCTCGCTCTCCGGCGTGCCGAGCTGGACTCTCGAATCCGCCTGCCGCGCCTGCACCTCGCTTGACGAACCGGCGGTGCGGACCAGATTCAAGTCTTGCAGCACGATCACGGAGTCCGAAAGCGAGGCGACGTGGGCGCCGTACAGCTTCCCCTGCTCCCAATAGTCAACCTTGGCGCCTCGCTCCATTCGGCCGCGCAGTTGCTCTGTCCGACGAGAGGTTGAGTACGACCTTCCGCTGGGCTTCGAACACCCCGCTCGGAACCGGCACCTGCTTGGTACACCCAATTGCGGCCATGGCAAGCAAGGCCGCCGCTCCGCACAGCCGACGGTACGGTTTCATTCGCTTCTCCGCTTGTGAGGGTGGCGACGCGCGCCGAACGGCGTAAAGGGTTGGCGCCTCAGAATGGAGTGCATGCTCCGCCCGGAATCTGGACCCTGCTCCGCGGGTCCACCCTCTCTCCCTTCCCCGGCGCGCGAACTATAGGGAGCACGCCCCGGGAGCGTCGGCGAGCGGCGGCGGAGAGAGGCTAGAGGCGCGGCGCTAGGCGGCTTCCAGGTAGACCCGAGCGAGTGGTACCGTGTCGACATCCACCTCCGTAGTCGAGTGGATGGCACCCGGCCTGGACGCAGCAGCGGGGATCAACCGGGTTCCTCGGCCAGTCGACGGTCGGGCCGATGCGCCAGCCGCTGCCGTCCGGCGTCAAGAGACCTGGGATCTTGGCCGATCGACCTCGAGCGGGCCGCAGGAGGGCTCCACCGCAACTGCCAGTTCGCCGCTCCCCAACCTGAGCAAGGATCCACCGGGTAGAACCCGACCATGTCGATGAAGAGGCGAGCAGATCCGGGATCGAACATTCGCCCCGAGTTCCTCGAAGATGCAAAGCGGATCACGGCGTCGGGGTGAAGGGGGCGCTTCATGTAGATGCGGCTCGCCGTCATCGCGTCGAAGCAGCTCGGCCGTCAAGGTGACGATTCGCAGAGCCCCTGCTGCCACGAATCGCCGAGCGGTGGATAACCGAGCCATCGAAGTGGAGGTGATGCTCCGCGCTGACCAACATCACCCGGACGAGCAGATCGCTGACCGAGCCGAGGCGCAGGAGTTCGCGCGCGCCGGAAAGCGGGTGGGTGCGCATCACCCGCCACTCCGAGTCGCCGAAGCGTCCCGGCTTCTGCAGGACCTCCTTCGACCTCGGGTCTTCCCCATGTCGAAACATGTGGCCGATACGCCCAGCGCGGCCAGGTCGTTGCGCGGGAGCCCCAATCGCTGCCCCAACGCCATCGAGAGGATGCTGACGTGACGGAGTGCTGAACGTGTACGTGGATCGAAGTTCTGATCGCGGTCATCCCGAGGAGCGAGAACTCCTCCTCGACCAGCGTGTCGACGATCTCGTGTACTACCGCGCGGGTCTTCCGGAGCTCGGCGATCCGATGCACCGCGAACTGGCGGGTGATGCCGGGCAGCCGCCAATGCGCGGAAGAAGGTGCGACGCGCCTGCACGCGATTGGCCTCGCTTCCGTCCCCTTCTCGGCGCGGGCTCGCGCTCGAGCGGCAACGCCACCACGTTGGGCAGCAGCTCACGCGGCGCGCTCAGTGGCCTGATCGTGCCGCTGTGCCCGACTCCGGCTGCCAGCTGTCGCTCGAGACCGGATAGAGCTCGAGCAGGCCCGCGAGATCGGCACGCCCGACTCTTGACCGGAACTCAATCCCGCCGAGGCCGAGCCGCTCGAGGTCCTTCCAGAGCGTTCGAGCAATAGCCGGTACTCCGGAAGCGGGCGAAGTCGGGTGCGCCCGACCCAGAGGTGCGGACCGAAGCGCTGCAGACGCACGGCCCCTTCCTGCGCCGCGAGGGTCTCGATTAACTCCAGGAGCTCAGTCAGCCGCGCCTGCACCTGCGGATCTTCCGCTCCGCGCAGTCGGCGGGTCTGGACCGCGGTAAAGAACGCGCGAACGAAACGCCAGGCCAGCTCGCCGCGCACGGCGCTCCCGCGAAGATCGAGCAGAGATGTCGAGGGGGTCACGCAGGCTCCTCTCTCACTCACGCCGCGCGGCGTGTACGTACCGTGGCCTCTCCGCGGGTCGCGAGGAGGGCATCGAACCGTCGCCAGAGATCGCGACGCTTGGTCCCCCAACGCTCACGGAGATACGGCGTCGCCTCGGTGCGCAAATCGACCAACGCGGCCAGTGCGCAGTCGGCACGCTCGGCTTGGTCCCCGCGACCGAGGAATCCACGCTGCTCGGCCAGGCGCGCCAAGACAGGCAGCACCTCACGGGGGCTGCCCGCCCGGCTGCCACGAAGAAGAGGCAGACGCTCGTCGGCGCCTGCTTATCGAATTCTCTTTGCCGACTAACACGCGGAGGAGCGGTTCCAATGCGCGCGCGCCCCCCTGATCGGCCAACGCTTCGGCGGCGGCGATGCGCACGACCGGTTCCGGATCATGGAGCGCGCCTGAAAGCAGTGCGAGGGTGCTCGGCTCCTGCGAATTCTTGAGCACCCGCACCGCGCGGCAACGAGTCTCCGCCTCCCCGTCGCGAGCCAGCTCACGCAGCCGGCGGTGCCCTCGCCCCGGACTGACCGCGCACTCCATGGCAAACCAGCGGATGGCGCGCTCGGGATGCTCGAGCCCCCTTGAGCAGAGCCTCCGTCTCGGTGGTCAGGCGGCGCCGGAGAAGCGAATCGAGGTGCGCCCGCTCGCGCCTCGGCTCGGCCCCAACCTTGAGGTCCAACAGCGGCTCGATCGGCGCGTCGTTCAAGAGCGCGAAGGCGCTGTCCAGTTCGCTCGGCTGCGCCGCGGAGCGGGATCGAGCGCGAACTGACCCGCCGCCGACAGCACGGCCGATTGGCTGGCCGGCCGCGGCCCGCGCCATCGCCGGGGCCAGCGCGCCCCTCTCGGCGCGGCTTGAATCCCGCGCGCGAGCTGGCCAGGAGCTCAGCGCTTCCTGGCCCGAGGAGTACTTCGATGTACTGCATGAGGAGCTGCTCGATCCGCGTCGACTCCAGAGGATCGGTCTCGAGCCGCAGGACCTCGACCAGGAGGCGCCCGTACTTCCACGGCACCACATCGGTCACCTCACGTCGAAACGCGCTCAGGATCGCGATCCGCTCCCCCTCGGAGAGACGCGCATAGGCGCCGGTCGGGAGATCGCTCGCGATGGTCAGCTCTTCGTCCAAATACTCGTTGAGCGGCATCCCACGGTACGGGACCGAGCGGGTTTCGCCGGCGGTGGAACTTGGGCCTTCGTCGGATGCGATGTTGAGCACGGCATCGGCCGCCGAGAGAAACAACCGATTCTCAGACACCGCTTGTTCGTCCCGCTCCGCCGCCTCGATGAGAGTCTGAAACTCGTCCCCCACCCCGGCTCCGGTTTGCGCGAGATCGTCGTTCAGCCAGCTGTCGTCCTCGTACAGCCAGTAGCTGACGTGCGCGAGTTCGCTTTCCCAGAGGAGCACGGAGAGGTCCTCGTCGACGGGGTTTAGCAGCCCCTGTTGCGCGCGCGCCAGCAGATCGAGGAGGCGCGATAGCTCCTTCTCGTCGAGTCCGGGGAGGAAGCGTAGTTCGCCGACTCCGAGCTCGAAGATCCGGCGCCAAAGCGGCGGACCGACCTCGTCGAGCCCGCCGGGAACCGGCTGGCCATCGACAAAGGCGCACTCGTCGAGAAAGACGACGGACACGCCTTCGGGCTGCGCGGAGTCGGCCAGGGCCCGAGACAGGCGCGAGGCGGACTCCACCCTCACGGGACTCTCCGGTGGATAGAGCTGATGCGTTTGGCAGGCCTGGCGGAACAGTCGGTAGAAGTGGCTCGCGTCCATGAAGTCTCCCGCTTGGCCGATGGGAAGGAAGCCTCCCTTCCTTTTCGGCCACCCGGGGGCGCGAATTGAGGACCGCTCTCGCGGTGGGTCAATAGCCGCGGGCGCGGAGGGCCACCAGAACCGCGTCGATGATCTGCTGGCGTTCGACCTCGCCCGAAATTGGCTGGGCGGACTCCGGCTCGACCCGGCAGGGGATTGGCTGGCCGGCTTGAGACGGGGAGGTCGCGAGCAGGCGCTCGACCTGGTCTCCGCTCAGGAGCTGTGCGCGCCCCAGGAGGTGCGCGACCAGGAGGATCCGCGCGGTGTGCTCGACCCGTTCCATTCGGAAGTAGGCCTCCTCGAGATCGGGCCCCAAGGCAACCGCGCCGTGGTTGGCGAGCAGGAAGACGTCGTGATTCCGGGCGACCGGCTCGATCTCGCTCGGCAGCTCGTTCGTTCCGGGAGTGGCATAGGGAGCGATCGGCACCGAACCGAGGGTCAACACGATCTCGGGCAGCACGCAGGCATCCATCGGCTGCCGCGCCGCGGCATAGCCGGTGGCCACCGCTGGATGGGCATGCACGACCGCCTGGACGTCCGGCCGCGCCTTCAGGATCGCGAGATGCATGGCAAGCTCGGAGCTAGGCGGCCGTGGCCCCCAAAGCAGCTCCCCTTCCGGGCTCACGCGGACCACCTCGTCCGACTTGAGGTATCCCTTTCGCGCGCCGGTCGCGGTCACGAACACGCTTCCGTCCGCGTCGCGGAGGGAGAGATTCCCATCGTTGGCCGCGATCATCCCCTTCTGATCGAGCCGGTGCCCGATCTCTTGAAAGAGGCGAGTGACTGCCGACGGGGGCGCTTGGCGCGAATAGCGTGTCACGCGACACTCCAGATGCGTTGACGCGGGGGAATCTCCCCCGACTGCAGCGAGGCAATCGCGCGCGGAAGGGCTTCGATCACGTCACCCGGCAAGAGTGAGCGCTGCGCGAACGACGACGGCTTCGAGACCACGAGATCAGCCGCCAAACCGTGGAGGTGCGAGCCAAGGAGCGCCGCGTCGGGGCCACTCGCGCCCTGGGCGAGGAGCGCCCCGATGATCCCCGAGAGGACATCGCCCGAACCGCCGGTCGCGAGCCCTGAGTTGCCCGTGGCGTTGACGTGCACGACTCCAAGAGGCGAGGCGATCACGCTGGGCGCGCCCTTGAGCAGCAGGGTCACGCCCCACCGCTCCGCCCAGACCCGCGCGATGGCCAACGGGTCGCGTCGCTGCTCCTCGATCGACACGCCGGAGAGGCGCTGCATCTCCCCATGATGCGGGGTGAGAACGAGGCCGCCGGCCACACCGGCCGCGCGAATCTCTCTCGCGCGCGGCACCCAGCTATCGCTCCCGAACGCCGCGAGCGCGTTCAAGGCGTCGGCGTCCGCGACCATCGGCCCTCGCCACTTGCCGAGAAGCCTGAGCACCAGGCGCTCCGCCTCCGGACTGCGTCCAAGCCCCGGGCCGATCGCGAGCGCATCCCAGGATCCGAAATCGCTCAGCAACCGCTCGGCGCCCGAAGCCAGGGGCTGGCCATCCTCTCCCTCGGGCAGCAAAACGGTCATCGCCTCGCTCGATCGGCTGGCGAAGACCGGCGCGAGCGACCTTGGCAGTGCGACCCGAACCAGTCCCGCACCCATCCGCAGTGCGGCGCCGGCCGCGAGGGTTGGTGCCCCGATCATGCCGGGAGAACCGCCGACCACGATCAGCTTGCCCCAGTCTCCCTTGTGCGTCGCTCCGCCGGGAGCCGGGAGACGGCGCACCAGATCCGACCCGCCGGCCAGCCACGCCGATTCTCCGACCGCGGCCGAGATCTCCTCGGGTATTCCGATGTCGACGACGAAGCACTCGCCCCAGTGGTCACGCGCGGGCGGAAAGAGCGCACCCTGCTTCGGCGCGGCCATCGAGATGGTCGCGATCGCGCGCACGGCGGGACCGGGGAGTTCTCCGGAATCGGACGAAAGCCCCGACGGAATGTCGATCGCGATCGTCGCGGCGGGACAGCGCTGCATCGCCTCGATCCACGCCGCCGCCGAGCCGCGGGCCGGTCCATCGAGGCCGGTGCCGAGGAGCCCGTCGAGCAGGAGATCGCGCTCGCTGAGTCCGCGCAGCGATCGGTCGGGATCGCCCACCTCGAGTGCGAGACCCGCCGCTTGCGCCCGCTCGGCGTTGACCCGCGCGTCGGGCGACAGCTGATCGACCGGCGCGGTCAGCACCAGGCGTGGCCAGAGTCCGCGCGCACGCAGCAAACGCGCGACCACCAGCCCGTCGCCGCCGTTGTTGCCCTTGCCGCAAACCACCGCGATCACCCGCCGGTGGAGCGGGCCGAAGCGGAGTGCGAGCACTCGGACGATGCCGCGGCCGGCGCGCTCCATCAGGACCAACCCGGGCGTGCCCTGCTCCTCGATGGTGCGGCGATCCATCTCGCGCATGCGCGCCGCGTCCACGAGTCGAAAGCTGGGTGCTGTCCAAGGGCTCGCGGGGCGCGGCAGCCGAAGCGGTGCGCGATCGTTCACCCGACGCCGCCGTTCAAGCGATCGAGGATCGGGAGGAGTTCGACGATATCGTCGACATCGAAGTCGGCCCCCGACTCGGTGGTGCCAAACGTGTCGCCATAGCGAGCGAAGACAGTCGGCATCCCCACCCCCTTGGCCCCGATCATGTCCCGCTCGGGCCAATCGCCGACCATGAGCACTTCCGCGGCGGGCAAAGCCAATTGCTCGAGAGCGTGGCGGAAGGGGCGTGGGCTGGGCTTGCGCTCGCCGGTGTCGTCGAAGGTGATGACCGACTTGAAGACATGCTGCAGTCCGAGCTGATGGAGACGTTGCCAGGCTTGAAGCGCGGGCGCATCGGATAGCACGGCCAAGCGGAGTCCGCGGCGCAGCAGTTCCATCAAGGTCAAGCCGACGTGCGGATAGGCGACCAGGCTGCTGTCCCGCGCGCGGCGATAGTGGACGATGCCGGCCGCGAGGAGCCCCGGCGGCACGCTGCCGTACACGTCCTTCAGGAACAGATCGAAGACCCGCTGGTGCTCGATCCCCTCGCGATCGTAGATGGCGTAGATGCGGCGGCGTGCCTCGTCCGCGGGCAGCTTCAGCCCCATGTCGACCATTCCATCGACCGCGGCCGCGATCGCGACCTCCTTCATCTTCATGAAGTCGGTGAGCGTGTTGTCGAGATCGAAGAGAACGGCGCGGATCATCGGCGCACGACTCCCTGCCCGCGGGATCGCGGCGGCTCGAGCGCTACTTCGACGATTGACTCACCGAACGGCCGTAGCTGATCTCGCCGTTGTCGATCCGAATGTTGAATCCGCAGGCGGGATTGGTGCACACCCAAGCTTTGAACTTTATGGGGGCACCGTCTCGTCCGTAGTCGGACAGCGGAATCAAGACACCCTCGTGGCACTTCCGGCACTCCGGGAACCGATCCTTCATCTGCAACCTCCCCACCCGCGCGGGGCCGCGCTCTCCCAACCCCTCGAGAAACGGCCGGCCGCGACCTTGCGGATCGACTCGATCTCGTCCGAGGGTGTCGCCGCGGATCATTCCGCGCCGCCACCTCGTGGTGCCGGACAGCCCCACACCTTCCCTCGAGACCCGGGCATTCCCGGTCTGAACCGGTCAGGTCTCGACCTCCGGGCGCGATCGTCCGGATGCGGCGGTGGGGTGTCAACAGAATTCCCGGCGCGGGGCTGGAAGCACCCGCCCGGAGCCTCAAGTCTTGCGCTCTTTCTTCTCGGCCGCCGGGAAGAGGATGTTGTTCAAAATCAACCGGTACCCGGGGGAATTCTTGTGGAGTTCGAGGTCGGTCGGCGGGTCGCCCACCCGATGCTGATAGTCCTCGGGGTCGTGGCCGCCGTAGTAGGTGAAGGTGCCCTGGCCGTAGTTGCCGTGCATGTACTTGACCTCATTGGCGCCGGGGACCTCCGCCAGAATGAGGGTCGACTTCTTGATCAGCGCCTTGTTGAAGGAAGTGGTCTGCCCCATGAAGCCGGGCACCACGTTGACGTGATCCTGGGTCAGCATCGTCGGCACCGGATCTTCCTTGGCCGAGAAGTCGAACAGCTGGAAGTAGTCATTGTCCTGACCGCGTAGCGACGCCTGCTCCGTCATGTCGATGTCGGAGAACTCGTAGACGAGCGGGTTGGTGTCGAGGCGGAAGTTCTCGAACGCGAGGGTCTGCCCGTAGTCCAGGCGAGACTGATATCCCGGGTCGGGCGGATCCCCATCGAAGGGAGCGTCGACGATGTCGACGGTCATGGCAGAGAGCGCGATCTCGAAGGAGTCGGTGGCGGAGCACATGGCGAAGAGGAAGCCGCCGTTGGCGACGTACTCTCGGATCCGTCGAGCGACGGCGTGCTTGTGCTCCCAAACGGTGGCGAATCCCGCCGCCTTGGCCGCCGCCTCGAAGGTCTGCTGCTGCTCGATGTACCAGGGGGCGTCGTGATAGCTGGCGTAGAACTTCCCGTACTGCCCGGTGAAGTCTTCGTGGTGCAGGTGAAGCCAGTCGTAGAGCGAGAGCTTGCCGGCCAGTACCTCCGGATCCCAAATCTTCTCGAAGGGAATGTCCGCGTAGGTCAGGGCCAAGGTCACCGCGTCATCCCACGGTTCCATCGTGGGGGGACCGTAGATCGCCACCTTGGGCGCCTTCTCCAGCAACACGACTTCCATATTCTGTCCTTCGATCTCGTCGTAGATCGAGGTGACGGCGCCACCGTCCAGCTTCTCAAAGGTGACCCCCATCAGCAGGCAGTCCTGCTCGTCGGCCGGCGCGTCCTCCAGGAAGAACGAGCCTCCGCGGTAGTTCAGGAGCCACTCCACGTTTTCTCCGCGGGCCAACGCGTGATAGGCGGCGCCATAGGCCTTGAGATGATCGGCTTGCGACAGATCCATCGGGAC
Organism: Candidatus Eiseniibacteriota bacterium; assembly: GCA_046327845.1. GTDB lineage: Bacteria > Eisenbacteria > RBG-16-71-46 > CAIMUX01 > CAIMUX01 > JADJQY01. Next base: position 41,348 of record JAXLXQ010000005.1, read on the forward strand.
CAGCAGCTTCGCCTCGACCGGCCCAATCAGAGCGAGTCCGAGGAGGAGGGCCGAGAACACCGCCCTGGCGAGGAGTGTCGAGCGGAACACGGGTGCTCCCCTCCAACTGGTGCGCGCACGAAGCATCAGCCCCCTCCATTCCGCGGCGCGGCGTTGGGATCGAACGACGTTTGCTTGGCTCTTCCCTTGAGGTCGAGGAGCGCGGCGCGCGCATCGGGCGCCTCGAGGCAGTTGGGGAATCGGAGGAGGATCTTCTCGTAGAGCGCGATCGCAGCGTCTCGGCTCTCCTCTCGCTCCGCCCAACGACCGGCCGTCTCGAAGAGGGCTCGCGGGGCGAGCGGGCTGTCGGCGAATCGCGCGGCCAGCGTGTCGGCCGAGGTCTCCGCCTCCGCGGTCCGGCCCATCTCGAGGAGGGTTCGGACCCGGGAGAGGAGCAGATCGTCCGAGACCGGGGCCTTGGGCGCAGCTTCGAGCGCTTCATCCAGCAGCACGAGAGCCCGGTCGTGATGGCCGAGGCGACGTTGGTAGTCGGCCTGCGCCACCGCGGTCAATCCACCTCCCCCGCTCGCGTTCTCCCCGATCTGCAGGATTCGTTCGAGCGCGTCATTCACCCACTGATCGGTCGGGTAGAGGTCGGTCAACTTGTAGTACAGCTTCTCCGCGTCCTTGAGCTTCCCCTGATAGAAGCGCATCTCCGCTTGCTGAAAGAGCGCCGCCACTCGGACGTCAGGGGATCGCGCGCTGTCGGCAAGCTGCGCGTACAGGCTCTCCGCGTCTGCCGGGCGTTCCAAGGACAGCTCGCAGTCGGCCATGGCCAGTCGAGTCTGGTCGGCGAACTCGATGTCGGCCTTCTTCCGCGCCGGCGAGACGCTGGCGAGCAGCTGACGATAGGTGGCGAGGGCATCCGCCTTGCGGTTCAGCTCCTGCATCAGAATCTGCGCCTTCTCGAGCCGGGCCGGACGCGCGTAGTTGCCGTCGGGATTGGCCGCGATCACTTCATCGTAGGCGGCGAGGGAAGCGTCGAGCGCGCGCTCTTTTCTCAGGAGCTGGGCACGACGGTAGAGCACCTCCTCGCGACGCGACCCGACGAGATTCCGCTGGAGCGCCAGCTCGTACGCCTGGCGCGCATCGGCGAAGGCAGCCTTGTCGAGTGCCATGCCGGCATAGGCGAGGAGGGCGTCCCCCTTGCCGCCTTGCTTCTCATCGAGTGCCGCGGCCCGTTCCAGCGCCTTCGTCCCCTGACCATTGAAGAAGAGCGCGAGCACGAAGAGCCGGCTGAGCGAAGCATCGTCGGGGTGCTTCTCCGCCGCCTTCTCCATCGCGCGAACCGCTTCCTCACCGAGGCGATCGCTCCGGATCAGCGACTCCAACTCGTTCTCCACCCAGCCCCCGGCGTCGCCGAGCCGCGATTGGTACTCCAGGCAGGTGTCGACCGCGTCCGGCCAGCGCTTGGCCTCGCGATACAGACGCTCCAAGTCGATCAGGATCGGTCCGGCTTCCTCTACCGCGGAAAGGCCGTCCCGATAGAGTGAGATCGCTTCGTCGCCGTGTCCGTTTTCCGCGAGTTGCTTTCCCAGATAGAGGAGCACTCGCGTGTGGTTCGGGTGATCGATGTGCAGCTGCCGGAGCTTGGCGAGCCCCTCGTCCTTGCGTCCGATCCTGAGTAGCCCACGCGCCTCGTTGATCGCGTTGTCGACGGGATCGACCACCTCGCCGGGCTCGCGCGCGAACGCGAGCGAGATGATCCCGTCCACCGGAGTCACCTGGAGCGCCGAGAGGAGCGCGAACCAGATGAGGAAGCGCGACCCTCGACGGCCGGGGTGAACTGATCTCACGGCTTCTCCGACAGCGCGCGGAAGTACTGTTCCACCAAGCTGCGATAGTCGTTCGGCACCGGATCCTGGCTTCCACGGAGAATGCCGCGCCGCAGAAGATCCTGGCGCGTGAGCTCGGCCGCGACCGCACCCGGGCTCGGACGATCCTCCGGATTCTGACCGGTGCGTGAGATCCGCTCGTCCTTGTAGTCCTCTTTGCGGAGCGAACGCTGCGCGGTCAGCAACCTGGAGAGGATCTTCTCCTGGCGCCGCAGGATCCGCTGGTCGACGTTGTGCGACCGCATCTCCTGCGCGATCTCGTCCATCTCTTTGCCGAGATCATCGAGGCGACCGAGCACGTCGCTGCGATTGCCGAGCGCGTTCTGCACTTCCTGGAGCCCCTTCCGAATCATCTCCTGACGCGCCGCCATCTGGGCCAAGGCGTCGCCCATGCCCCCCTCGGGCGAGAGACGCTGGCCGCTTTGACCGCCCATCATCTGCTGGGTGTCCTGGTTCAGGCTCTGCTGCTGGCCGCTGAGGCCGCGGAGCGCGGACATCGGGTTGCTGCAACTCCCGGACGAGCAAGAACTCTGCTGCTGGCTGCTCGCGTTCAGCAACGCGAGCACCGTCTGATTGAGCGCATTGGCCGACGATCGACCGTTGTTCATGGCACCCGGCCGGTCTCCCTGCTCGAGTGCGCTGGCCGCGGTCTCGAGTTCGCGAGCCGCTTCGCCCATGGTCCGACCTAACTCAGGAGAAAGGAGCCGGCTCATCCTCGCCACCTCGTAGAGCTCGTCGAGCGTCCGCTTCGCTCCATCCGCCAACCGTGACTGCTCGGCGGCGAGATCTCGGGTCGGACGGCTGGGCGAGCTCGACAAGAGCGACTCCTGCGCTTTGCTCAACGAGACCAACTGATTCGAGAGGGCGAAAAGCCGCTTCACAATTTCCTCGTTCTGCTTGCTCTTGGCCGAAGCCTGAGCTTCTCGCATCTGGCGCGCGAAGTTCTCGAGCTTTTGTTCCGCTTGCCGCCCGAACTTGAGGCTTCCCGATTTGTTGCACTGCGACATGGACTGAGAGGCTTGCTGCATCTTCTGCGATGCCTGGTTGAGCTGCTGCTCCGGTTTGGACTGCTGGGTCGCCTGAAGTTCGCGCAGGCGCTTCTCCTCTTCCTGGCGAAGCTTCTCCATCTGCTCCTGCAGCTTCGCCAGCTCCTTCGCGAGCTCCTCCTGCTTCTTCTTGAGCGCGTCAGCCTCCTGCTTCGACATCTGGTTCTGCTTCGAAGCCTGATCCCCCTTCTGCTGGTCGCTGGGACTCTGATCGTTCTTCTGATCCTGCTGCTGATCGCCGCTCTTGGCCTGATCCTTCTGGTCCGAATCGCTCTTCTTCTGATCGGTGGCGTCCTTCGGATCCTGCCCGGTACCGGTGGTGTCGGGAGGATCGTTTCCGGCGACCTGCTGGTTCAGATCCTTCTGCTCCGCCAGCAGCTTCTCCGCCTGTTGGAGTAGCTGGTCCAGCTTCTCCTCGGCCACCAGTTGCTTCAGCAACTCGAGGGTTCGATCGAGGCTCTTCTCCAGCTGCTCCTGGTTCTGTTGGAGCTGCTCGAGCGCCTTGTCGATGGCGGAGCGATCGAGCTTCTGCATGGCTTGCTGCAAGCGGTCCATCTGCTGTTTGAAGCTCGGGTCGTTGATCTGGCGAACCAGCTCGCCGATCTCCTGCACCTTCTGCATCATTTCGGGTGAGAAGCTGTTCGATTGCTGCATCTTCGCCAGCGACTGATCGAGCGACTGGGCTAACTTGTCCAGCTGATCGGTGACCTCCGACTGCCGCTGCGCCAGTTGCTTCAGCTCCTCTTGCTGCTGCCAACCGACCTGCTTCGACTGCTTGAGCTCCATCCGCGCCTTCTCGAGCTCCTGGCGCAGGTCCTTCTGCTGATTCAGCATCTCGCTCGCCGATTGCTGCTGCTGCTCGCGGTCATCGTCGACCGAGGCGTACATCTCCTCCAAGGAGGGGAAGTGGATTTCGCACTCGGGCCCGAGCGTCGTCTTGGGCCCGCTGATCGGATCGTTGTCGACCAGCTCGAGGTGGTAGCGAACCTGATCGCCCGGAGTCCGCAGGATCGTCTCGAGTTCCCACGGCGCGCTTACCCGCTCCTCGCGGGTGCCTTGCCAGCGCGCGAGGTTCCGCCGTTCCGGCGCCGCATCGTTGCGTTGGTAGACCAGGTCGAGGCGACTCAGTCCGAAATCGTCCAGGCAATCCGCTTCGATCGTCACCGCCATCTCCGCCGGCAGCTGGATCGATCTCTCCGGCGCGAGTTGGTAGATGGTCGGGGGACGATCGGCCACCGCGTCGAGGTGGAACGTGTCCGACTTCCAAATCGCCGCGACGCTCTCCTCGCTCAGCTCCACGTGGTAGTCGCCGGATCGCCGGAGCGGAAAGGCGGCCGAGAGGTGCCCCGGGGCGCCGGCCTCGAGCGCGATGCTCTGGCCGTCGTCGAAGATCAATCGACCGGCCGCCTGAGGCAAGCTAACCTCGACCCCCAAGCTCAAACGCGAGCCAACCAGCGCCGACATATTCCCGTCGGCCGCGACCTCTTGCTCCGGCGCGAGTCGGGTATAGGCCGGCGGCTCGACCCGCTTCTGGTAGCCCAGGGCGCGGAGCGGATCGATCACGTTCAGTCGATACACCTCGCTACGCGCGTCGCCCGAGGAGACCGCGTACTCAGTGGTCTCACCAACCTCGACCAAACGCCCTGAAAGGATGATTCGCCATCCGGCTTCGAACCTGGCTCCATCGCGAGCGCGCGCCATGCCCCCCCCGGGTTGCGATAGAAGAGTTTCGCCTCCCCGCGGTCCTTGGGGAGCGTCGCCGAGACCTGGACGGTCGTGCCGCGCTCGATGGTCGCGTCGCCCGGAAGCACCTTGATCAATAGCGCCGGCGGAAGCTCCGTTCGGCCCGGCTGCACCAATCGCGCGGACGAACTGCGGAAGCCGTCCGGCGAAAGGACGAAGAGGAGCAATGCGACCGCGACCGCGCTCGCGGCGCGCCAAAGCGGATTTCGGAGCGACGTCGCGGGGGCAAGCTTCCCTACCTCGACCCGACGGAGCGCCTCGGAACCGCGCGTAACCACCTGTTGCGCCAAGCCGCGAGCGAGGGGATCAGCCAGGGCAGGAAGTCGCGCCTCGAGTTCGTCCGCGTTGACCAGCTCATTCCGCCCCAAGCGCAAGCGCTGCTCGAGGTGCCGAAGGAACTGTGCATAACCGAGGCCGCGCCGCGCGAGGTAGCGCGCTCCCACGACGACGCCCCACGCCACCGCGGAGAGGGCGAGGATGGGCACCAACCAACCCCCAACCCGCTGATACCGGAGCAGCATTCCCAGTCCAATCGCCGCGACCAAGACCGGCAGGGCGAGCGAGAGGCCGAGCACCCAGGCCTCCAGCTGACGTCTCCGCACGAAGACGGCGTGTCCGCCGCGTGCGTCGCGCCGGAACTCGGTCACACTCGGTTCTCCGCGCTCGTACTTCTCGTCGTGAGTCACCTGTGCTACCTCCGTCCCCGCTCAGCGGGACATCGCATAGACCACCGTATTGACCGCCATCCGCATCGCCTGCTCCCGGACCTCCGGCGGGTCCTTGTGCACTTCCCAGTCTTCGATGCCGTCACCGACGTCGGACTGGAAAGTGTAGAACACCATCAGGCGATCTCCATCGAAGATGCCGAGCCCTTCGCTCGGTTTGCCGTCGTGCTCGTGGACCTTGGGCGGGCCCTTCGGGAGATCGTAGAAGCAGTGGTAGATCGGGTGGCTGAACGGAATGTCGACCAGCTTGCGATCGGGGAAGACCCGGGCCATCTCGCGGCGAAACGACTCATCCATCCCGTAGTTGTCATCGGCAAAAAGGAACCCACCGGACAGCAGGTATTTCCGAAGCCGCTCCACCTCGGCATCGGACAACCTCACGTTGCCGTGGCCGTTGGCGTAGACATAGGGGTAGGCGAAGAACTCGGGATCGAGGATGCCGACCTGGATCTCATCGTCCCCCTCGACCTTGATGGTGGTTCTCTCTTCCACCGCGCGCGCCAGATTGGGCAGCGACGAGGGATTGCTGTACCAGTCACCACCGCCGCTGTACCGCATCCGCGCGATGGCGAATCCGGACCCGGGGGCGTCGGCTCCGGCCGACCGTCCCGACAGGCCGAGCAGGGCAAGCAGCGCCGTGGTCAATACCCAGGAAACGAAACGAAGCCGATGGGGGAATTGCAAACGGGCCGCCCTCCGTGCGTGCGCTCGAGACTGCGTCGTCGAAACTGCCTGCGTGCTCGAAACCGACTGCGCGGCTGGCCCGGCGGGATTGGCCGGGCGACCGCCCAAGAAACCCTTCCGTTGGGGCCGGTTCCGCCCGGCAACGGTTTCCTCCGCGAGGATTGCGGCAGTGTAGCATTCCACCGCCGGAAAACGCTCGGCGGCCGTCTCCCTCGGGAGGGGAGCGGCCGCCGAGCCAGCCACGGATCGGGGCGAGCGGGGAAAGCCCCTACGCCACCTTTGCCGGTCGATTGGCGCCAGCGCGGCGAGAGACCTCGAGCGCCAGGGCGGAGGCGATGTAGACCGAGGAGTAGGTGCCGAAGACCACGCCGACCATCATGGTGAAGGCAAAGCCGTGGATCACCTCGCCACCCAGGAGGAAGAGCGCGAAGGTCGAGAGGAAGGTGGTCAGGGAGGTCAGGATCGTTCGCGACATCGTCTTCGCGATCGAGAGGTCCATCACCTGCTCGAGGGGCTGCCCCTGGCGAAGCCTCATCTCCTCGCGGATTCGATCGAACACCACCACCGTGTCGTTGATCGAGTAGCCGCCGATCGTCATGAGCGCTGCGATGATCGGGATCGTGATCTCGATGTTGAAGACCGAGCACATGAGGAGCGAGACGATCACGTCGTGGGCAAGGGCGATCACACCGCCAAGCGCGAACTTGAACTCATAGCGCACGCCCACGTAGACCAGAATCGCGAGCAGGGCCAGGGTCACCGCCCAGGTGGCCTGTCCTTGCAGCTCCTTCCCGACCTTGGGACCGACCAGCTCCTCGCGCCGCACCTCGCCGGTGAGCCCCGGCTGCGACGCCTGCAACGCTTCCAGGATTCGCGCCGAGGGACTCTCCCCCGCCTTCTGCTCCGTCTCCGCGACGGGGATGCGCAGCAGGAAGGAGGTACCGGTCTCGCCCGCCTTCTGGATCTCTGCGTCCCCCATCTGAAGCTGATTCATGACGGTTCGAATCTTCTCGGTCTCGACCGGCTGGCTGAATCGGTACTCGATCATGCGGCCGCCGGCGAAGTCGACGCCGAGGCGGAATCCCTTGTGCATGACGAGGCTTACCAGCCCGATCGCGATCACCAGGAGCGAGAAGGCGTAGGCCTTCCCACGGTGATGCATGAAAGGAAAGTGCAGTTCCTTGATCAGCTCGAGCATCGGATCAGACCCTTTCTCCGCGAGGTCCCAGCCCAGAGAACTTTCGTCAGATCGACAGCTTCTGCGGGCTCTTCCCCGCGTGCATGGCGTCGAAGATCATGCGCGTCATCATCACGTTGGTGAAGAGGTTGGCGATGATGCCGAGCCCCAGCGTGACCGCGAAGCCGCGGATCGGGCCGGTGCCGAAGAAGTACAGAATCACCGAGCTGATGAAGGTGGTCGAGTGCGAGTCGATGATGGTGGCGAAGGCGCGGTGGTAGCCGGCCTCGATCGCCGCGCGGACTCGCTTCCCCGCCTTCAGTTCTTCTCGTATGCGCTCGAAGATGAGCACGTTCGAATCGACGCCCATGCCGACGGTCAGCGCGATGCCGGCGATGCCCGGCATGGTCAGGGTGCCGCGCAGCATGGCCAGACCGGCGATGAGGAAGAACAGGTTGAAGCTGATCCCGATGATCGAGATCACCCCCGACACCCGGTAGTAAATGATCATGAAGAGGGCCACCGCCGCCGCGCCGACCCAGGCCGCGTGGAGGCCGGAGTTGATCGAGTCGCGTCCGAGCGACGGCCCGACTGTCCTCTCCTCGACCACATTGACCGGCGCGGGCAGCGCGCCAGCCCGCAGGATGATCGCGAGGTCGTTCGCCTCCTGGGTCGAGAAGTTGCCCGTGATCTGGGCGCGTCCCTGGGAGATTCGATCGCGGATGACCGGCGCAGAAACCACGCGGTCATCGAGCACGATGGCCAGCTGCCGGCCGACGTTCGCGCCGCTCACCTTGCGGAAGGCGGCGGTCCCCTTGGAGTTCATCGTGAGCGAGACGCCCGCGTCGTTCGGGCGCGTGGCATCCAGTCCGATCCTCATGGTCGCGGTGGCGATGCCGGCCCCAGTAAAGTCGGCGCGGCGATTCAAGACGTAGAGGATGCGCACCGCCTGGCCAGAAATCAGCTCATCCTTCTGCGAGATCGCGAGAGTGGCGTCGCGCGGCAGGAGCGTATCGGCCGCGGCGCGGGCGAGCATCTCTTCCACTGCCGGCAGATCGGAGGGGAGGATCGAGACGCCGCCGTACTGGGTCATGTCGGGGAAGTTCGCCAGCCGGGCAATGAGCGGCTGCTCCGCCGCCAAGCTGTCCGCTTCGGTCGTGTCGACCGGCGCCCCCTTCATCTTGGAGGCGAGGCGGCGATCGAGCTGCTCGATCACCTGCTTCGCCTCATTCGGGTTCTTCACCAGCTTGAACTCGAGCTGCGCCGTCTTCCCGATCAGGTCGACCGCGCGCGTCTTGTCGAGCAGGCCGGGGAGCTGGACCAGGATGCGGTCATCCCCCTGCTTCTGCACGATCGGCTCGGCCACGCCGAACTGGTCGATGCGGTTGCGGAGGATCTGCATGACCCGCTCCACCGCATCCGGCACTTCCTCCGGCTTCAGCTTCGAGTGATCCACCTCGAGCACGATGTGCATGCCGCCGAGAAGGTCGAGCCCCAGCTTCAGCGCCCCTGCGCGGAGCTTGCGGATTCCCTCGTCCGCGGTGCCATACCGCTGCTCCGGCGGAATGCTATAGAGGCGGAACGACGGCACGAGATACCAGATCGAGAGGCCGATCAGGGCGATCAGCGTCAACAGCTTCCAACGCAGACTCTTGTCCATCCTAAGGACCCCCAGGCGCGTCTTCGTCTTTCAGGCACACAAGGCTTGCCACATTAGCCAGGCGTCCAAGAAGGCGTCAACGCAAAAGCGGCCCGAGCCCATGGCCCGAGCCGCTTGCGGAGTGCGCTCTCGACTTTGCTTAGGAGGCGGTGCCGTGTTTGAGCTGGCCCACCGTGAACGCGCCACCCACCGGCTTGTCCCGCCAGCGGATGATGCGGAAGACCCGCTTCCCATCCGAGCGACCGACGTCGTAGCTGCGGAAGAAGAAGTCGGCGCCGTCGCCGTCGACCAGGTACTCGAGCGGCTCGCCATTCTCGTTCTGGGTGTGCACCTCGAGATGCACCGACTGCGCGGTGACCTTCTGCACCCCAGTCGGCCCGCCCGGCAGCTGGTCTAGGTCGGTTGCATCGACCGCCGCGTCCCGGTTGAAGCGGAGCACGATCCGCTCGAGCGTCTCGTCGTCGAACATGTTGCGCGTGGTCGCCTGGTCCTCGGTGTAGCTGAGGCCGAGCGGCAGGCTCGGATCGGTGTCGCGATCGAGCTGCGAGAACTCGAAGAAGAACTCGTCCTGGTCGAAGAGCTTCGCGTACTCATCGAGCCGCTGCTGCTGGTACGAGGTGATCAGATTCTTGAGCACGTTCTCCGGCGAGATCGGATCGAGGTAGTCGCTGACGATCACCGGAGGCTTGTGCGAATCGCCCGGCGAGAACGGACAACCGGAGAGGAGCACGAGCAGTGTGGGCAAGAAGAGCAAGCGGGCGAATTTCACGGGTGTCATCGTGGGTAGCCTCCCCTGTTCAAGGTGCGCTTCATCATATCATTCGGAATCTCGCGGCTCACTCCTGAATCCCCAACCGGGCGAGTGATTCGGGATGCGCAGATCCGGTTGCTGCTGCTGCGGGACATCGGGGCGACGCCAGGGGTCGCCGTTGCTCGAGTGGGTGATTCCGCTGATTTGGGCGGGTCCCACGGGGACACTGATTTCACCCCGGAGCTTCGCGGAGGCCAAGCAGTCGCTGCTCATGGGTTGGTGACTCCGAGGCTCGATGTGCTCGGGAAGACCTCACGCTCCGCGCGGAGCCAGCCCAAGGTCTGATTTCCGCTATCGTCCTGAATGTCTTCCCAGCGGTAGACCGAGTAGGCGCCGCTCACCTCGATCAAATAGAGATCGACTTCGCCCGAGTACACCTTGCTGGCTGCTCCTCGCTGGAAACGGCACTCGTAGGGGAGGTCATCGAAGTAGACCCTGTTGTCCGAGCCTTCAACCGAAACCAGTGAAGCCTCCCCCCAGGTCCACGTGATCACCGTCGCGACCGGCGAAGGGGTACGAGCGTCTTTGAGCACCTGCCGCCAGAGCGGATCTTCCTTCGCGAAGTCCCACGGAAGGAACGGCCCGAGCTCACTTGCAAGCTGCGGGTCGGTGACGGGTGGGATGTAGCGGAAATCGGAGGTGAGGCTTCGACGGTAGTTCGAGGACGCGTACCCCTGAATGCCCGCCATGATGTTGGTGAGCACGTTCTGAGGATTGGTCGTCGGGAGGAACTGGACGACCGGCTCGTCCGAGGGGGGCTCCGGCTTTCGGGTATTGAATGAGCCGCAGCCCATCGCCGCGAGGCCGATGGTGGCTGCGAGAACGACTCCCCTCCAACCCGCACTCCCGCGTCGGGTCATCAGAACCGCCTCTCCATGCTGGCCGAGATCTTCCAGAAGTCCTTGTTCTGTCGCTTGAGATTCGGGTCGTCGTTCCAGCGGCTGCTCCGGTCGATCGTCGCCTTGACCGCGAAGAGCGCCGAGAAGCGATGGTCGAAGTTGATCCCGCCCGAGAAGTCGAGCTGGTGTTTGCTCGTGACCTTCTTCGAGGCGAGGACGCGGGTTTGGCGCGTCTCGAACTTCTGCGTCGCGTGCACGTCGAAGTCGAGTCCGAGTCGGTAGAGCGTGGTGACGTTCAGGTATTGGTTGTTTTCTTTTTGCGCCTTGGCGTAGCGACGCGGACCGAGCGCCTCCTCTCGCACGTAGCTCCCGTTGTCCTTGAAGGCGTACTTGTGCTCGGCGTTCAGCTGTACGTTGTGGCCGATCGTGCTCGTGATCGAGGAGAGAATCTGGGTGGTCCGAATGAGGTTGTTCGAGTTCTCGTCGAAGTCGAACACCTGGTACAGCGCGGAGAGCTGGTACTTCTGCCCGAGGCTGACCGCGGGCGAGAGCCGATAGTTGTAGTCGGCCGACACGTGGTAGGTGGATTCGGTCGCGTTGCTCCGCGAAACCGTTTCCGAGATGTTGACGATCTGCCGTTCGGTCCAGTCGACCGTGACGCGCGCATCGAAAGCCGACTCCGGACGGTACGACAGCGTCCCGGCGCCGAACCAACGAAGCTCGTCCTTGTCGCCCGTCTTGTCCAAGTAGTAGTAGCGCTCCATGCGGCCCTCCCCCTGGGCCGAGAGCGTGACCGCGCGATTGAGTTTTCTCCGCAGGACCTGACTCACCCGGTTCACGGTCGAGCGATAGTTGCGTCCCGTCGAGTAGCGGTACTTGGTCTCCGCGCGTTCCAGTTCGGTGCTGAGTTCGAGCGCGCGCAAGAGCCCCATCCAGTCGCCGGTCGTGACGCTGCTCGAGAACTTGCCCCACTTCTCCCGCTTCCCCTGGTTGAGCGATTGGTTCAGTGCGCGATTGTCGATCACGTTGGAGCGTCCGGAGAATTCGAGGTCGACTCCCTGCACCAACTCCGACTTGACGGTGGTCTCCGCCCGCTGCTCGGAGGTGCGGCGGGTGTCCTGCTCGCGAGTCGAGGAGTCGTAGAGCTGCTGCCGCCCCTTCGCATAGTGGCCGGAAAGATCGAGGTCGAGCGCCTTCCCCGGCTTGTAGTTGACCGAACCGTCGGCGCTCCGCGAGTTGTTGCGGTTGGGGGCATCGACCACCAGCGAGGTGAGGTTCCCTCCGACCAGACTCCGGCTTAGCGTGTAGGAGTCCTCGCGACCCGAACCTGCGCGGGCCGAGAGGTCGAACCCCCAACGCTGACCAGAATTGGCGGACAGGCGCGTGTCGAAGCGCCGCTCCAAGCCGGACGCTTCGGTCGAATCGGATTGGGTGAGCGCGTTGTTGAGGCGAGCGCGGTTCTGCAGAATGCTCCGCGCCTGGGTCAGCCCAAGAGCGCCGTTCATCGACCAGGTGAGCCCGCCGGTCGTGTCGGGCAGCGCGAGCAAGTCGCGCAGCAGCATCTCGCCGACGCTGCTGGTGAGGAAGAGGTCGATGTCGCTGCCGTTCTCGACCCGTCGGTTGACGTCCGAGCGCTCGAAGCTGCGCCGCCAGTCGACGCGCGCGCCCGACGACACCCCGCCGAGGGAGAGCGCCTCGTAGGCCACCTCGGCGTGCCCCTTGCCGCCATTCTTCTTGTAGTTGCTCTGCGACTTATTCTTGTCGATCGACAGGTCCATGCTGGTGTTGGCCGAGATGGACTGCGTGACGCGATTGACCAGAAAGCCCTGCCGCCAACTGCTCGACTGCTCCAAGAGCGTCAGGCTGCTCGAGTACTTGGGGTGGAGGCCGAACTGCCCCATGAAGGTGTGGAGTGAGTCGAGCGGAGCGGTGCCCTCGTCCTCGCCATCGGGAGGCTCCGGCTGAGCGAGCGCGAGGCGCCCAAGGCCGGAGAGGAGGCAGACGACGAGCGTCAGCGCGCGGACGGCAGCCGCGTACCAAACGCGATTCTGGGGCGCGTGCCCGAGTGGGAGCAAACGTGCTCTCCTTGGGAGGGAAACCCTGTTGTCCAGCTAGCCCGTTGTTCAGCTAGGTAGTCGGCGGAAGCCGGTGTAGCAAGGTTCTAAGGACGTCCTCCCCGGAGAGCGGAGCAAGCTGTGGGTATTCCGAGCCGTCAGGCGGGGTCGCCTGACAAGCCCGCCGGTAGCAGGACCTGTACTTGCACGGAGACGCAACGAGTCTAGTCGGCCCCGCACGCGAAGGTCAATCCGAGATCGTGCTGAGGCTCACAGTTCGGGGCGCGTTGACCTCTTCACCCAGAGGTCGCTAGATTGCGGAATGCCACGCTCCCCCCAGGCACACCTCGCGCTCCCCAGCGGCCTTTGAGTTCGACCGGCGCAAAGGTCTCGGGTGCGCTCGTCTGGACCGTCGTGCCCCGCGCCGTCCAGATGGCGGTCTCGATCTTCACCTCGATCTGGATCGTCCGGGCGCTCGGCGACGCCGAGTACGGCACGCTCTCGGTCCTCCGCACCTTTCTCGCCCTGGGTGGTCTCCTCATCTCGTTCGGCCTGGGGCAGGCGCTCAATCGCTTCGTGCCCGAGCTCCGGGTTCGGGGATCGCACGACGAGGGGCGGGCACTCCTCTTTCGGTGCCTGCTGCTCCAGAGCGTCAACTGGTTCGTCCTCTCCGCGATCCTCCTCGGCCTGCGCGGATTCCTCACCGACCGCTATCCCCTCTATGGCGAGGTCCTGATCCTCGGGGTCCTCCTCTCCGTGCTCGATGTCTTCGCGCAGTCGATCAGCCAGTACACGATCGCGTCCTATCGCGCGCGCGAGCTGGCTCTCGGCACGACCATCGGCAGCACCCTCCTCGCGGTCCTGACCGCGGCCTTTCTGCGCGCCGGCCTTCGCATCCCGGGCGTGCTTTGGGCGGCCGCGATCGCGAACGCGGTGACGGTGGTGACGCTCCTCCTCCTGCTTCGACGCACCGCACCCGGCGGAACCCCGGTCGCGACCGGGATCGGGACCTTCTCTTGGCGCCGGCTCCTCGCCTACGCCGCCCCCTGGATGCCGAACAACCTTTTGAACTACGTGGTGTGGCGACAGTCGGAGACGGTCTTCCTCGGGATGTTCCGATCGCGGCAGGAGGCGGGCTACTTCGACATCGCCTACAAGCTGCCGCAGCTGGCGCTCGAGTTTCTCCCCAGTTCGATCTACCCGCTCATCCTGGCCGGCTTCTCCGAGACCGCGACGGTGGCGAAGGAACGCATGCCGCAGTTCCTCTCGCTCTACTACCGACTGCTCTTCTTCGTACTCGCGCCGCTCTCCCTCCTCGGCCTGGCCATCGGGGATCGACTGCTCACGCTGATGTATGGTCCGGCGATGGCGCCGGGCGGGCCGTATTGCCAGGCCTTCTTCTTCATCTTCACCGTCAGCTTCATCGGCGCGCCGCTCTCGATGGCGGTCTACGTGGTCGAGCGGGTGTGGGTCAACCTGCTGCTCAACCTCGGATATGCGGCACTCAACGTGGGGCTCGATCTCTGGCTGATCCCGCGCTACGGACTCCTGGGCGCGACCATCCCCAATGCGATCGTGACGGCGCTGGTGCCGATCGTGCGCTACTGGATCGCGCGCCGTTACGTCGGGCCGGTCACGATCCCCTGGGGGTTCCTCGCCAAGTGCTACGGCGCGGCCTCGCCGGTGCTCCTGCTCTTCTGGCTCAAGCGATGGGCGCCGTCGAATCTTGCGGTGGTCGGACTCTGCTTCGCCGCCTTGGGCGTGGTCGTCGTGTCCTACCGGCTGCTGCGCGTTCTCGGGCCGGAGGAACGAGACGTGCTCGCGCGTTCGCGCTTCCCCGGCAAGGAGTGGGTCCTCCGCCTGCTCTAGGCGCGGGACGGGTGGTCGCCCTGGGCGGTCGGATCCGAGGCGTCCGGCTTCCAGAAGGCGTAGCGCGCGAGGCAGGACAGGATCTTGATGCTCGCGAAGAGCGTGCCGCGAATGGTGCCGGTGACCTTGCTCTCGCCGGCGACGCGGCGCCGGTAGCGGACCGGTATCTCCGCCGAGCGCAGGCCGGCGCGCGCCGCCTTCATCTGCATCTCGACCGTCCAGCCGTAGGTTGGGTCCTCCATCGCCAGTCGCTGGAGCGAGGACCAGCGCACCGCGCGGAAGGGACCGAGGTCGGTGAAGCGCACGCCGGTCCAGACGCGAATCAAGGTGGTGGCGAGCCAGTTGCCGAAAATCGCCTGCGGCAGGAGCGCTCCGCGTTGATGGGCGCCGCGGGTGCGGGAGCCGATGACCAGGTCGGCCTCGCCGCGCACGATGGGCGCGACCAGCTCGCCCATTTCGCCTGGCTCGTCGCTCCCGTCGGCATCGAGGAAGACCACCAGGTCGGGAGGATCGATCGCCATCGCGCGAAGGCCGGCCAGGCAGGCGCGGCCGTAGCCTCGGCGCGGCTCGATCTGCACGATCGCGCCCGCGGCCTGCGCTACCACGGCGGTGCGATCGGTCGAGCCGTTGTCGACCACCCAGAGATGACGCACCAGCTCCTTCGGAATCGCCGCCAGAACGGAGCCGATCGCTCCCTCTTCATTGAGCGCGGGCAGAAGCACGTCGATCGAGGGCCGCTCTCGAACGTCGGTCATCTCGAGGACCGATCGGATCCGAGCAGCCGGCGCGCGGTAAGTTCCTCGGTCAAGCGGCCGAACTGCGCGACCGTGAGCATCTCGGCCCGCACGGCCGGCTCGAGGCCGAGCGAGGAGAGGACGGCCGCCGCTTCTTCCTTGGCGATTGCCAGGCCGTGCGCGAGGCCGTTCTCCAGGGTCTTCCGCCTCTGTCCGAAGGCGGCGCGCAGCACACGCTCGAGCATCGGTACTTCTCCCGGCCAAGGCGGCGGCGTGACGAAGCGGAGTTCGATCACGCTGGACTCGACCCCGGGCCGCGGCCAGAAGGACGAGCGCCCCACCTTGAGCAACGTCCTCACCTCCGCCTGCGCGCGCAGAAAAACGGTGAGCGAGCCGTACTCCTTCCCGCCCGGCGCGGCGGCGATGCGCTCGGCGACCTCGCGCTGCACCATCACCACGGCGCGATCAAGCCGCGCGCGGTGGCGGGTGGCCCAGATTAGGATCGGCGTCGTGATGGCGTAGGGCAGATTCCCGAAGAGGATCGCGCCGGCCGGCACCGCCTCCTCCGTCAGATCCAACACATCGCCCTGCCGAAGTTGAAGCAGACCCGCGGCGATTTCCGCCTGGAAACGCTCCTCCAACAGCGGCAGGAGCGATTGATCCAGTTCGACCGCGTCGACGCGCTGGCCGGCCCGCAGCAGCGCGTCGGTCAGCGCTCCTCCTCCTGGGCCGATCTCGAGGACACGACCGCCCGGCGCGAGTTCGGCCCGTTCGACGATCAGCTCCGGGATGCGCGGCTCGAGCAGGAAATTCTGGCCGAACCGGCGCCGCGCCTGGATCTGGTGAGCGGTGAGCCAGTCGCGCTCGCTGCGAGGCGCAGGGGAGTCTCCGCTCACGAGTCCAGCTGGAAGAGCAGGCGCGCCGCCTGATCGGTCATCCGTTCGACCTCGCCGACCGTCAGCGAGAGATAGTCCGCGAGTGCGTCCGCGATCAGCGGAATGCTGGCCGGTTCGTTCCGCTCGTTCCGGCGCGGATGCGGCGTGAGGTAGGGGCAGTCGGTTTCGAGCACGAAGATCTCCGCGCCGCAGGCCCTCCGCGATCGCGGCGAGGAGAGGTCGCTCTTCTTGGGCGCGTAGGTCACCGCGCCGCCGATGCCGAGCGCTTGAAACCCAGCGCGTGGGCACGCCGCGCCACCTCGAGATCGCCGGAGAAGCAGTGCAAGACGCCCCTCACCTCGCCGCGCCCCTCCTCCTCGAGAATCGAGAGGACGTCCTCATGCGCGGAGGGGCCGTCGCTCTTCTGCCGCGCATGCACCACGATCGGTCTCTCCGACTCGCGCGCCAATCGTACGTGCAGGCGGAAGAAGTCGCGCTGGAGTTCGTACGGCGCGTAGTCGCGGTAGTAGTCGATGCCGGTCTCCCCCACCGCGCGCACCTTGGGGTGCGTCACCGCCGCGGCCAGCTGCTCGAACTCCTCACGGGAGGCGCGGGCGACGTCGTGAGGGTGGATGCCGACCGTGCCGAAGACTTGCGGATGCGCTTCGATCAGCGCGCGCGACGCGGGCCACCCGGCCACATCGATGTTGACCTCGATCAGGGTGTGCACGCCGGCGGCCGAGGCGCGCTCAAGCACGGCAGCGCGGTCACGATCGAAGGCGCGGCTGTGGACGTGGGCGTGGGTATCGATCACGGCCAGAGTTCTCCCGCCCGCGCGCCGCTCTTCCAACGGGCGAGCGCCGCGTGCAGCGACAGCTCTGGATTGACGCGATGGGAGAGCGCGTCGTTCAACTCCTCCAGAAGCTCGATCCGCCGCCGGATCTCGGCCAGGCTCAAGGTTGCCGCGATCCGCGCGATCTCCGTCGCGCGATCGGCGTGCACCCAAGCTTCCGCCGGGAGGCCCTGCCGCGCCGCCAGGAGGTCGCGATGCCAGAGCAGAAGCAGCTCCACCGCGCGCTGTCCGCTGGCCGCATCGAAGGCGGAGGCGACGCGCGACAAGCCGGCCTCCGCGCCCTTGGCCTGGCTCGTCTCCTCGAAGAGCGGCAGCACGCGATCGCGGAGCTCGAGCAGGCCGTCTTCCCTCATCTCGATCGCCCGACCGAGCGAGCCACCGGAGAGGCTGGCCAGGAGTCGCGCCTCCGCCTCGGGCACGTCGAGCTCCTTCGCCAAAACGCGCGCCAGGTCCGCGCGCGGAAGGGGGCGCACGCGCAGTCGCTGGCAACGCGAGACGAGGGTCGGAAGAAGGCTCGAGGTTTCCTCGGCGCAGAGGAAGAGCACCGTGTCGGGCGGCGGCTCCTCCACCAGCTTGAGCGCCGACTGCCCGGCGGCCTCGCCCAGGCGACCCGCTTCGAGCAGGACCCCGATGCGTCGCGGTCCGCTCACCCGCGCCTTGGCCAGATCCTCCTTGAGCGCCCGCACCTGGTCGATCCCGATCTGTGCGGTCGGGTTCGCCCCAAAGAGTTCGTACCTGTCCGCGGCGTACCCCTCGAGCAGGCGCGCAAATCGCTCGGGATCTCGCTCCTCTTCCTTCGTGGCGGGCGCGAGCAGGTGAAGATCGGGGTGGGCGAGCTTGCGCGCTTGCTTGCAGTCCGGACACGCGCCGCAGGGAGCGTCGGGGCGCGGACAGAGGAGAAGCTGGGCGAGGGCGGTGGCCAGACGTCCGCGACCCGAGCCACGCGGTCCCAAGAGCAGGTAGGCGTGGGCGAGAACGCCATCCGCGATCGCGCGACGCATCGCCTCGATCAATTTCTCTGACCGAGGATCGCGTCGAGCAGGCGATCTGGAAGCGGGTGCTTCGGCGCCTTGCTCACTTGAGCCAGTCCCGCGGGTTCAGCGCTTCTTCATCGTGGCGCACCTCGAAGTGGAGGCGACCGCGAATCGATCGGTGTCTCCCACCTTGGCGATGATCTGCCCGGCGGTGACGCTGGCGCCTTGAGCCACCAGGATCTCGGAGGCGTGGGCGTAGATCGTGTAACCGCCGCCGTGATCGAGGATCACGGTCGACCCGTAGCCGGGCAGCCAGTCGACGTACTCCACCTTGCCGGCGGCCACCGCCGCGATCGGCGTGCCGATCGGAGCGGCGATCTCGATCCCGTTCATCGGCGTCCGCGTGTGGTAGACCGGATGCACCTCGAAGCCGAACTCGCTCGTGACCGTCCCGGTCACCGGCCAGGCCAGCCGCCCGCGATTCGGTTCGAGTCCGATCCCGCCGGCCAGGCCACCCTTCTTCTTCGAGATCTTCGACTGCTCGGTGAGCCGCGCCAGCATCTTCCGGATCGCCGCCTCGCTGCGCTCGAGTTCCTTGACCCGCGCCTCGTGAGTCTTCTGCTCCTGCTTCACGCCGGCGATCTTGGCCGCGGTCGCCACCGACTGCTGGCGGAGCCGCTCCTCTTCGCGGCGCTTCTCCTCCTGCAAGGTCTCGAGTCCACGCCGGCGCGAGTCGAGCAGCGTTGCCTCCTCCCCCAATTTGCTACGGGTCTGCCCCAGGGCGAGGAGGTCGAGGCGGTCCTTGTAAATCAGGCGACCGAAGAAGGCGGCGCGGGCGAAAAGCTCGTTGAAGGAGCGCGAGGAGAAGAGGAGTTCGGTCGTGTACACCTGCTTGACCCGGCTGTAATGACGAAGCCGTTCCTTCAACCGTTCCGCGGTCTCCTCGACCATGAGGTGGGTGGCGAGGAAGTCGGCCTGGCGGTCGGCCAGATCGGAGCGAAGGGCCTGATCCTGCTCGGAGAGCTGCTCCAGATACTTCTGCGTGAGCTCGGAGTCACGCTTCAAGCGCTCGGAGTGCTTGGAGAGATCCCTCTCCTTGTTCTTGAGGTCGACCAGCGCCTGCCGGTTCGACTCGATTTCCCCTTTGAGTCGCGCGAGTTCCTTTTGACGCGAGAGGAGTGAATCGCCCGGGCTCTCGGCCGCGCGCCCTGCGTTCGACCCAAGGACGTAAGCGAAGAGCGCCACGCCCACGATCAGGCAAAGCGTCGGCAGCGAGCGCCGGCGTCCCCCGCTCGTTCTATCGGACCACTTCTTCATGTTCCTTCTCGAGGCCGTGGAGCGCCGGTTCGATCGCGATGAAGGCGGCGATCACCCCGAAGAGCATCGCCGCGAGGAGGAAGAGCGCGATCTCGCTCCAGGGGAGGAAATCGAAACCGGGGAGCCAGCTCGAGAGCGCCACGCGCGCCAGGCCGAGCAGCACCAGCGCGAGCACGCCGGAAAGAAGACACTGCAGCCCGCCCAGCATGAGAAACGGCGAACGGATGAAGCGATTGGTCGCACCCACCACCTTGAGGATGCGCACCGTCTCGCGTCGCCCGAAGAAGACCAGCTTGAGCGTGGTGTAGAGCACCACCCCAACCGCCAAGGCCGAGAGCATGCCGACCGCCAGATTCGCCAGGTGCAAGCGGCGAAGCCCCTGTTCGAGCGCGCCCACCCACTCGTCACCGAAGACCACGTCGTCGATGTCGTCGTAGTTCCGGACCTCGGCCGCGAGACGTTGAGTCGAGCCGGCCTGTCCAGCGGCGGTCGGGGTCAAGGTGATGACGAGCGAGTGCGGCAAGGGATTCTCCCCGAGCGCGTCTTCGACCGAGAGGCCGCCCAGGTCCTGCTCCAGCTCTTGCAGCGCCTGATCGCGTGAGACGAAGCGGACCGACTCCACCTCGCCGAATCCGCGGAAGAGCTGCTCCAGCTCGTGCGCCCGCGCCTCGCTCACCCCTTCGGCCAAGAAAACAGTGAGCCCCTCGCGCGCGGAGAGGCGGCTCGACCAGTTGACCACGTTGTGCGAGACGAGCAGCACGAGCGCGAAGAGAAAGAGCACCGCGGAGAGGGCGACGACCGATGCGAGCGACGTGCCGCGGCCGCGCAGCAAGTACTCCCACGACTCCGAGAGAAAGAAACGAAACTGCTGCATCTTCTCCCCTCAGCGCCTCAGGCCAGGGCCGGCACGATGGTCGAACGCCGCACCGTTTCCTCGCGGCGGAGCTGCCCCTTCTCGAGCACTACGATGCGATCGGCAAAGCGGCGGGCCAGGTCCTGGTCGTGGGTCGCAACCAGCACGGTCGCCCCGGCCACGTTCACCCGTCGCAGGATGTCGAAGATCTCCTTGCCCATCCCCGGATCGAGGTTGCCGGTCGGCTCGTCCGCCAGCACGATCGACGGCTGGTGCACCAAGGCGCGCGCGATCGCGCAACGCTGCTGCTCTCCGCCCGAGAGGCTGCTCGGGAATTGGTGCCGCTTGGCATACATCCCGACCAGATCGAGTACCCGCTGGGTCTCGGCTCGAATCACCTCGGGCTGGAGCACGCCGGTCATGCGGAGGACGTAGGCCACGTTCTCCTGCACCGTCTTGTCGCGGATCAGTCGAAAGTCCTGGTAGACGACGCCGCAGCGGCGACGAAGCTCCGGGATCTGTCGCTCGCGAATCATCGTCGAGTCGAAGTGGTGAACCTTGACCCGGCCCTTGGTCGGCCTTTCCTCCAGGGTGATGAGCTTGAGCAGGGTGCTCTTGCCCGCACCGCTCGCGCCGAGGAGAAAGACCATCTCGCGCGCCCCGATGCCGAGGTTGAGATCCTCCAAGACCCACGCGCCGGGCTGACGCGAGTAGCTCTTGTAGACACCCTCGAAGAGGATCATCCGGACTTCCCTTCCTCAGGATCGCGCTCGAAACCCGCCGCTCGCGGCGCGCTGGTGCGCGATATCACCTCGTAGCATTCGCGGGCCGCCGCCTTGGCCACGGCCTTCTGCGGCACCTCGAGCAGGAGCACTTCGAGCTCGCCGGCGCCGAAGCGCTCGATCAGGCGGAGGCGATCGCCGACCCTCACCTCCTTCGACGCGCGGGCCGCCATGCCATTGACGAAGACGCGCCCCTCGGCGCAGGCCTTGGCGGCCTGGGAGCGCGTCTTGGCAAGACAGAGCCGATCGAGCAGCAGATCGACGCGGAGGGCTGCCCGCGCCGAACCGTCCTCAGAACTGTGCACGAACCTCGACGAAGTACTTGGTGCGGAGCTGATCGAGATAGCCGCGCAAATTCGTTTCCAGCGCCTGCTGCCCGGCCATCTGCCGGAGCTCGTCCTTGACCTCGTCGAAGGCGTAGGAGCCCTCGGCCTCTTCCCCGGCCAGCTTCACCAGGTGCACGCCGCCGTTGTCGGCGACCGGCAGAGAGACCCGGCCGACCCGCAGAGTGTCGACCACCTCTTTGATCGCGCCACCCAGCGCGGTGATCGGGAGCCAGCCCAGGTCGCCATCCTTCCCGCGTGAGTCCTCGTCGTCGGAGTAGCTGCGAACCGCCTCGGCGAAGGTGGTCTTGCCCGAGACGATCGCCGCGCGCACCGTGCTCACGCGGTCGACCGTGCGATTGATGTCGGAGCGGGTCGGGGTCACCTCGCAGAGGATGTGATCCAGTTCGACCCACTCGCCTTGGGGATCGCGATCGGTGACCTTCAAGATGTGCCACCCATAGCGGCTGCGCACCGGATCGCTCACCTGCCCGACCGGAACCGAGAAGGCGGCGCGCTCGAAGTCCCCGTCCAGGTCGTCCTTGGTGAAGCGCCCGAGATGGCCACCCTCTTGTGCGTCGGGGGCATCCGAATTCTGCTTGGCCGCGTCGGCGAAGCTCATGCCGCCCGCGAGCGCCTTCTTCGCCGCCACCGCGCGATCCCGCGCCCTCAGATCGAGCACCGAGTCGGGACGAACCAAGATGAAGAGGTCGTAGAGGTGGAGGCTCCGCGGCTTCTTCGGCAGGCGTTCGCGGTTCTCCTGGAAGAAGCGCTTCACGTCTTCCTCGGAGAGGTTGATCTTCGGCCGAACTTCCTTCTGGATCAGTCGCTGTGCGAGAAGCTGCTTCCGCGCCTCGTCGGTGTAGCGCTGTTCGAGCTGCGCCTGGGTGAGGCCTTCCTTCTTGAGCTGCGTCTGGAATCCGTCGGCGCCGCCCAGCTGCTCGATGTTGTTCTGGATCGCCTGCTGGACCTCGGTGCGAATCTCTTCCTCGGTCACTTCGATCGATTGCGCCTTGGCTTCCAGCACGAGCACCTGATCGTCGACCAATCGACCCAGGATCTCACGGCGAAGCCCGTTGCTCGCGGCGGTGTCGGCCGGGTCGACCTGCATCTGCGGCGCGAGGCTCTGGAATTGCTCCTCCACCTCGCTCTTCAAGATCGGCCGATCGCCCACCACCGCGGCGATCCCCTCGGCGGTCTTCGCGCCGGCAGCGGTCTCCGCGCGCACTCCGCCCCAAAACTGGAGCATCGCGACCGCGAGCCCAAGCGAAACCACCCACCGGCGGAGCTTCGCGGGGATCGCCCGTCCAAGAGAGCCGATCCGACCCATCCTCGATGTGCGCAAATTCATCCTCCCTGGTTTCGTCGCGGTGCGGTCTCAGAAACTACCCAAGCGCTTCCCGACCGGCAACGCCTTTGCGGCTCGATGCAGTTTGCGCGGCGGGG
Source organism: Candidatus Eiseniibacteriota bacterium (assembly GCA_046327845.1). Classification (GTDB taxonomy): domain Bacteria; phylum Eisenbacteria; class RBG-16-71-46; order CAIMUX01; family CAIMUX01; genus JADJQY01. The sequence continues at coordinate 63,987 of JAXLXQ010000005.1, forward strand.
TCCCCCCGGTTTTGCGACTTGCGGCGCGCCGCGCGAAACGAAACGGGCCAGGCTGCGCCCCATTGCGTCAATCTGCCGTCGCAAGCCGTTGCCCGCGTGACGACCGACCGAAGACCCCGCGATCTGGCCCGCGGGTTGCGCCACGACGCCCCATGCAACCCGTCGCAACCGCGCGCTCTTTTTTGCAGCGCTTCCACAGCCTCCTCGAGAACACCGCGCACCTGCTCGGCGTGCAGCTCGAGGTGTGGAGCGATGCCGAGCGGCCCCTCGCCTCCCATCGCCCGTCCCCGGCGTGCTTGGGGTGTGCCGAGCGCCAACCCGCGACCTTCTCCGCCTGCCAGCGGGAGCGCCGCGCGCGGGCGGCGACCGCCATGGATCGGAACGAGGCGGGCGCATGGCAGTGTTCGGAGGGCCTCGAACTCGCGGTCCAACCGATCGCTCATTACGAGGCGGCCTCGGGTGCACTCCTCTCGATCCAGGAACGAGGCGGCGCCGATACAACCACGACGGAGCCCTCGCCGGCCGAGGTCCGTCGTCACGCCTTTCTCGCCGACCTGGCGCGGCTCCTCTCCGACCAGATGTACGTGCTCCACGAGTACACCCAACTCCATGGCGAACTCGACTCCCGCTACGACGAGCTCAACATGCTCTACGGCATTTCGGGTCGCCTCGCGAACTACGAGGACATGCGGAGTTCGCTCCGGCAGCTCTGCGCCCAGGCGCGCGAGACACTGGCGGCCGACGTCGCCCTGCTCTGGATTCCGGAGCGCCGACTGACCGAGGTGCTGCCGCGCGATGGCTGCTCGCTCGCCGCGAGCGGCGGCAGCAAGGAGTGGCAGCAGCTACTCAAGAACCTCGGCGAGGCGATGATCGAAGAGGGTCCGAGCGAGTTCACCGGCGCGCTCGGCTCACTCCCCGGCCTCCGCGGAACCGCGCTGGCTCGTGTGCCGATCGTCGTGACTCGCGTGGCGGTGCAGGGCGCGTCGGTCGGCGTGCTTGCGCTCCTGCGGCTCGAACAGCCGGAGAGCTTTCGGCTCTCCGATCAGAAGCTGCTCCGCTCGGTCGCAGAGCAGGTGGCGATGGCGGTCTCGAACTGCGAACTCTACGAAGACCTGCAGAACTTCCTCATGGCGACGGTGAAGAGCCTGGTCAACGCCATCGAGGCGAAGGACAGCTACACCAGCGGTCACTCCGAGCGGGTCAACCTCATCTCCATGCTGATCGCCAAGGCGATGGGAATGGATGAGGAGGCGCTCGAGACGGTGCGCTGGGCTTCGATCCTCCACGACGTGGGGAAGATCGGGATGCCCGAGTGCATCTTGAACAAGCCCGATCGCCTGAATGCCGAGGAGCAGGAGATCATGCGCCGCCACCCAGACCGCGGGTACAAGGTGCTGGCTCCGATCCGGCAGCTCTCGACCCCGGCCGTGTCGGTGCGCGCGCACCACGAACGGTGGGACGGTCGGGGCTATCCGCTCGGTCTCTCCGGCCGCGAGATTCCACAGGTCGCCCGCATCATCGCGGTGGCCGACGCTTTCGACGCGATCACCACCACGCGCCCCTATCGCGAGGCGCGGAGCTTCGAGTACGCCACCCGCCAGATCCTGGCGGTGCGCGGCAGCCAGCTCGATCCTGAGGTGGTGGACGTGTTCCTCACGCTGATTCCGTTCCTGGAAGAGCACCACGAAATGATCCACGCCACGGCGGAATCGCTTAGCGCAGAAAAGGTGACCTGAGGTTCGAGCAAAAGGGGGAATGTCCATGACTACGTCGTCTGGTTCGAACATGCGTCGCGGGGTCACGACGGGAGCGTCGCTCCTGGTCGCGAGCGCTCTCTGCCTCGGCGGGACGGCCCGCGCCAACACGGTCACGGTGGGTGGCTCGGGCGCCGCAGCCCCCACCCTTTCGGTCGGCGTGTCGATGGCATCCAACGGCGACTCGGTGCTGGTGCACCCGGGCAGCTACTACGAGGTGATCACTACCACCAAGTCGCTCATTCTGGTGGCGGACGGTGCTCCCGGCAGCGTCGTGCTGGACGGCGGCAGCTTCACCACCGTGCTCAAGTTTCAAAACGTGACCGGTGATGTGACGATTCAAGGCTTCGCGCTCCGCAACGGCTCAGCCTCGCGCGGCGGCGGCCTGGTCTTGGACAACGTCAGCGGCAACTGCAACCTGATCGACTGCGAGTTCTCCGGCAACATCGCGACGACCAGCGGCGGCGCGGTCGACTGCGTCAACTCGACCGCGACCTTCACCGACTGCACCTTCGACGGCAACGGGGTAACCGGCCCGAGCGAGATGCGGGGCGGCGCGGTCTCCGGGCGCGCCAATTCCTCGCTCAGCTTCGCCGGCTGCAGCTTCTCGGACAACGACGGCAGCTACGGCGGCGCCATCTACTCAGCGGGCGCTCTCCCCTCGGTTTCGGGTTGCTCCTTCACCCACAATGACGCCCTTCGCGGCGGCGCGGTCTATGTTGCCTCGGCGTCGAGTGCGGTCATCGACGGCTGCACCTTCGAGAGCTGCAGCGCCGACGACTTCGGGGGCGCGCTCTTCTTCACCGGGAGCGGCTACGAGGTGACCAACTCGACCTTCCACTCGAATGACTGCTCGACCGGCATGGGCGGCGCGATCTACTGCGCCGGCGGGAGTGGGATCGAGGTGCGCGGCAACGTCTTCAACGCGAACTCCGCGCAGTCGGGCGGCGCGCTGGCCGGCGCGCCCAGCCTGGCGTTGGTCGAACACAACACCTTCTACGGCAACAGCGCGAGCGACACCGGCGCCCACCTCTTCTCGGCAACAAGTCGAGCCCCGACGTCGAGCGGAACATCTTCTCCGACGCCGCGGCCGGTGCCGCGATCGGAGCGAGTTCCCTCCGCGCCCACCTTCCACTGCAATGACTTCTGGAACAACGGCGACGGCAACTTCAATGGAGTGACCGATCCGATGGGCGACGACGGCAACTTCGCCGAGGACCCGCTCTACTGCGACGCCGCGGGCGACGACTTCGGCCTCGATATGGCCTCGGCCTGCTACGTCGACAACGTGCCGAGCGAGTGCAGCGGCTTCGGCATGGGTGACATCGGCGCAAAGAGCGGCACCTGCGGCGCGAGTCGCGTCGAGCCGACCACCTGGGGCGCGATCAAAGCCCGCTTCAAGTAGACGATCGTCCGAACCTCAGGCCTCACCTTGGCGCGTCGACGGGACCCACCCGTCGGCGCGTCGTGCCTTCGAGGGCTCGACCCAGCGGGGGGATGGGTCGGTGCGTCGACTAGCCGGCCGCCTGCTGCCCAGCCTGGTCGACCAGACACTTCTCGTAGGCAGCCAGGACCGCCGCCTCGATCCGCCGTCGGGTGTCATCGTTGATCGGGTGGGCCACCGTGGACCAACTCCCGTCGGTCGCCCGCGCCCGCGGCATCAACACGACGCGCGAGCCGTCCCGTCGTTCCAGGATGCGCAGGTCGTGCACGACCAGGGCGTGCCAGAGGGTGATGCTGATGAAGGCCAGGATCGGAGGTTCGCGCGTCAGCTGCACGCGAACCTCGGTCACGAGCGGGGGGCGCTCCGGGGTTTCGTTCGGTCCCTGCATCCAGTTCCTCTGCCGGTGCGGCTCGACACGGTGCCGTTCGATCCTATGAAGCCCCAATCGCCGCGCACTCTACCGAATGGCCGCGGGCCGAATCTAGGTGCAAGCGGGGGTCAGAGCGCCCCGCCGATCGGGCCCACCCTCACCTCCTCGATCATGCCGCTGGAACTCTCCGAGAGAATTGACACGATCACTCGCGCGACCTGTTCGGGCCGCATCATGCGTCCGCGGTCCCACTCCCCTTCGATCGCGTCCCAGAGAGGCGTGTCGACGGCGCCGGGGAGCACGGCGGTGACGTGCACACCGCGCCCGCGCACCTCGGCCCGCAGCGAGTCGAGCAACCCGAGCGCCCCGTGCTTGGCCGCGGTGTAAGCGGTCGAACCACCGAAGGCGTGACGCGACGCGACCGAGAGGACACCGATAACGTGGCCCCGGCCCGAGGCGAGCAGTGAGGGTAACGTCGCTTGGACCGCGTGGAAGAGACCGTCGAGATTCGCGCCCATCATCTCGCGCCAAAGCTCTGGCGAGGTCGACTCGAGCGGACGAAAGCGCGCGGCGCCCGCGCTGTAGACGAGCGTGTCGATCCCACCGAGTCGGCGGCCGGCCTCGGCGACGGCCGCATCCATCGCCGCGCGATCGCAAGCATCGGCCGCGAACGATTCACTCCCCAGCTCTCGGCCCAACGCCTCGAGCAGCTTCTCCCGTCGCGCAACCAGGAACAGGCGATGCCCGGCGCGCGCCAGGTGCCGCGCGCTCTCGGCACCGATGCCTGAGTTCGCGCCGACCAGAAGCACGCGCCGCGGCGCGATCGGCTCGCTCTGGCTCATGTCGGTCGGCGATTCAAGAGGTTCATGAACTCCGCCCGGGTGCCGCGGTCGTGGCGGAAGACCCCGAGCATCGCTGAGGTGGTGGCCCACGCGTTCTGCTTCTCGACCCCGCGCATCGCCATGCAGAGGTGGAACCCCTCGAGCACTACCGCCACGCCGAGCGGCTTTAGCACCTCTTGCAGCGAGGCGGCGACCTGCTGGGTCAATCGTTCCTGCACCTGGAGCCTCCGGGCATAGACATCGAGGAGCCGCGGCAGCTTGGAGAGCCCGATGATCTTTCCGCTCGGGATGTAGGCGATGTGACCCTTGCCGTAGAACGGCAGCAGGTGATGTTCGCAGAGCGAGTGAAAGTCGATGTCGCGCACCATCACCATCTCGTCGTGCTGCTCTTCGAAGATGGCGCCGTTCAGCACCTCGGCCAGATCCTGGCGATAGCCGCGGGTGAGGAAGCGCATCGAACGCGCCACCCGCTCCGGCGTGCGGGCGAGCCCCTCTCGCGCCGGGTCCTCCCCCAGCTCGACCAAGAGTTCGCGCGCGAGGTCGACCAGTCGGTCCGGAGCCTCACTCATCGGACGCTCCCGAGGGCCCGCGATAGCACGCGTAGTTGGTGCGCGATTCGTAAAGGGTGAGCTCGGAGAGGCGGCAACCGTCGAGCTTCGACTCCAACCTCTCCCAGAAGGCGATGACCAGGTTCTCGACCGTCGGGATTACCCCGCGAAGGAACGGCACGTCCTCGTTCAGATTCTTGTGGTCGACCGCCACGATTAGCACCTCGTCGAGGATCTCCTTTAGCCGCTTGAGGTCGATGATCATCCCGGTCTCGGGATCCGGTTCGCCCACCAGCGTGACGTCCAGGACGTAGTTGTGGCCATGCCCCTTCGGGTTATTGCAGATGCCGAAGGTGGCCCAGTTGCGCGCCTCGTCGAAGGACGGATTGAACAAACGATGGGCGGCGCTGAACTCGACCTGCTTGGTGATGGCGACCCGCTTTGCCACTCGACCCTCACCGGCGAGCCGCGCTTCGGGCGACGGCGATTCCACTCGCATGCGTACCTCCTCACGCTCCGGCCGAACGGCGAGAGACCGCCCCATGGCGAGAGACCCGGGAGTGTAGCGCAATCGAAGCGAGCGCGATCAGGTCGGAATCGCTTCGGCGTCGTCGCGACCGATGTGGCCGAACGGCGAGCGCACGAAGCGTGAACGCGCGAAGCTCAGGCTACGCGCCACGGCCTGCGCCTGGACCGGTTCGAAGGGGCGCGGCGTCTCCCGGAGGCACGCGTCGAGGCGCGGGACCACCTGCTCCATCGCCTGGTGCAGGCTCAAGGGAAGAACCGCTCCGGCCGCATCGACTCGCCCGCCGCCGCCGAATTCCTGCGCGAGGCGACCGACGTCGTGCTGTCCCTTCGAGCGGAAGGTGGCCTTGACCGCGTTGCCCCCCAACTCGCGGAAGAGTGCGCAAAGTTCAAGGCGCCGCTGGCTCAGGAGGTCATCCAAGATGCCGTCGCCGTCGTGGAACGAGGCGCCGGTCAAGCGAAACAGATCCTCCGGAATCGAGATCCAGGCGAGCCTCCCCTCGTGGGCCAGGTGGAGCTTCCCGAGCGCGAGCCGCAGCAGTTCAACCTTGGGCCAACTTTCGATCTCGAAGAGCTGTGAGGAGACGATTCGATGGTCGATGCCGTAGCGCACCAACTCCGCCGCCAGTTCGATGGTGGAGGAGCCGGCGCGCCCGAAGCGGAAGCCGGCGGTGTCGAAGAGGATCGAGGCGTAGATCGCCTCGGCGATGGCGGGCGAGATGCGCGCGCGCACCGCGCGGAGGTAGCGATAGATGACCTCGCCGGTCGAAACGGCGTCTTCCATCACGAGATCGAAGTGCCCGAAAGGCTCGGTCGCGACGTGATGATCGATCGCCACGACCCGAAGGTCGCTCGATCGCAGCCAGGCACCGATCTTCCCCATGTAGTCCCAGCTCGAGACGTCGAGGCAGACAGCAAGATCGACATCGGGCACCGAGCCTCGCCCGCCGAATCGGAGCAGGCTGCCGGGTGGCAGATGACGAAGGAGAAACTCGTACCGCTCGAGCGGCGGCGTCTCGTGGACCAGCCAGACGTCCTTGCCCAAGGAACGCAGGTGGAGGGCTAGGGCGACCTCCGAGGCGATCGAGTCGCCGTCGGGGTGGCTGTGCGAAGTGAGCAGAAAGCGGTCGGCCCGCGCGATCTCATCCCTGAGCGAGCGCAGTCGCTCGGCCCCTCGATCCTTCTTCAAGACCGTGCCCCCCGGTCGATCCCCCATCAGAATCCACGACCGCCACGCTCAGGCGACGTGCGCCGTGCCCCACGGCAGGCCCGGATTAGCCCTCGCGTGATCCCTCATCCCCAGGGGCCAATCAACGAAGCGACGCACTGTGGTCGCCGCCTCACGATCAAGTCAAGCGGAAAGCTGCTCGGGTGGACGGGCCTCGCCCAGGTCTTGGACCGGGACGCCGTCGCGAGTGCTGAGTTCGCGCGGGGGGTCGAGCGCGCGGCGGTGGAGGTAGCCGAGCCCGATCGCTCCGTCGCCGCGCGGCGCGCTGGATGCGATCCACCCGAGCCGGTCGCCCGCCGAATCCACGAGGTCGAGCGGCAGCCCGCTCGGCGCGGCGCCAAGCGCGAACCGGTGGAGCATCCAGTTGAGCGCGCCTTGATAATGGGCGCGGGCCAGCGGCTCCTGCCCCAGGTAGCATCCCTTCGTGTAGCTCACGCGATCGAGGAGTCCCGTCTCGGGCACCAACCGCGCGGGGTCCGCCTCGAAGCCGAACCAGGCCACACCGCGGATCAACCGCACGCGATGAAAGGCATCGAAGCCGACGAGCGGCGCATGTGGCGCGAGGCGATCGACCAGGGCCGCGACTTGTTCGACCGGGACAGAGAGCAAGTACTCGCGCGCCGCCGTTTCGCGGACCTCGAACCACTCGAGCCATTCGTGTCGACCGACGGCCGGAGCGTCCGCGGCAATGCCGCAGGCCGCGGCGGCAGCAGGAGCGGAGGGACCGAGGAGAAGGAACCGCGCCGACTCACCCCCAGCTTCTCGCCACTCGACCTGCTCGCGAAAGCGGTGCCGATCGAACAGCGCGAGCACCGATGCCATGAGGTCGCGGCGCAGGCGGAGGCGGCCGTCGCCTTCGGGGGTCGCGGCGACCCAGAGATCGGCCTCGAGGTGTCCCTTGCGGTCGGCCAACGCGGCCGGACGCACGGTCCCGGCGTCGAGAGCGCGGATATCCTGGGTCAGGAGGTTGTGGAGAAAGGTCCGCCAGTCGGCGCCCGCGATCGCCAGCACGCCTTCCCACGCCGCCGGCAGCAGCGCCGCGCGGTCCATGAGGTCGCTGCACTCCGTCTCCACGCCGCGGTAGCCGGTGGGCACGCGCACGCCGCCCAATGCAGCGACCTCGCGCCAAGCCGCAGCCCGCGCGATCGCGCCCTCTCCGGTCGTGGGACGTGATGCCAAGGTCAGACCGAGAAGGAGTTCCCGCAGCCGCAGGTGCCGGTGGCGTTCGGATTGTTGAAGACGAACCCCTTGCCGTTCAGCCCGGAGGTGTAGTCGAGCTCGGTGCCGCGAAGCACGCCCTCGCTCTGGGATCGAGGAGGAGGCGGACGCCTTCCTGCTCGATCACGATGTCATCGGAGAAACGCTCGGTCTCAAAGCTGAGCGCGTAGGAGAGACCTGAGCAGCCGCCCCCCTTCACCCCGATCCGGAGATAGATCTCGCTTGGCATCTTCTCGTCCTCGATCGCCTGGCGGACGGCCTGAGCCGCGGCGGAGGTGATGCGGAGGCTCGAAGTCTGCGAAACGCTCGACGCCTGCTCGGCGTTGGGTGACTGCGTCTGATCCATGGCTCCTCCCGTGCTTGCCGTGACGTGACCGCCGAGGTTAACCGATCCGCGCGCCTGCTCGCGCGAATCTTCGCTCCACCCTACCGGCCGACCGAGCGCAGCCGACCAACCGCGTCCCGCACCTCTTCGATCGCCCGATCGATCTCATCTTCGCGGGTGAATCGGCCCAGGCTGAATCGCACCGAGCTTCGCGCCTCGGATTCGGAACAGCCGAGCGCCAGGAGTACGTGCGACGGCTCGAGACTGGCCGAGGCGCAGGCACTCCCGGTGGAGACCGCGAGCCCGCGGAGCTCGAGGAGCAGTGCCTCCCCCTCAATGCCCGGAACGGTCAGGTTCGAGATGCCGGGGAGCCGGGGGGCGTTTCCGCCGTTCACCCTCGCGTCCGCCACGTCGCGCAGGATTCCTATCTCCAGGCGATCGCGGAGCGCGGCCAGACGCCGCGGCTCCTCCCGGCGTCATGAGCTGCGCGGCCGCGCCGAAGCCGACGATCGCGGGCACGTTCAACGTACCGGACCGCAGCCCGCGCTCCTGACCTCCGCCGCGGTGATCGGGCACCAGCGCCACGCGCGGAGAGCGCCGCCGCACGAAGAGCGCGCCGCACCCCTTCGGCCCGTGGATCTTGTGCGCAGAAGCCGAGAGCAGATCGATCTTCATCACCTCCACGTTGATCGGAATGCGGCCGAATGACTGGGTCGCGTCGGTGTGAAAGAGCACGTGGCGCGCGCGGCAGAGCGAGCCGATCGCCGCCAGGTCCTGCAGCGTGCCGACCTCGTTGTTCCCGTGCATGACCGAGACCAGCACGGTGTCCTCACGCAGCGCGGCGCCGAGCTCCTCGAGATCGATCCGCCCCTCGCGGTCGACGCCGAGGGTGGTCACTTGAAAGCCCTCGGCGCGGAGCGCCTCCGAGGTTTCGAGGATCGAGGAGTGCTCGATCGCCGAGGTCACGCAGTGGCGGCCCCGCGCGCGATAGCCGTTCAGCACGCCGCGGAGCGCGAGGTGGTTCGCCTCGGTCGCGCCGCTCACGAAAACGACGTCCTGGGGATCGGCGGCGATCGATGCAGCGACCTGGCGCCTCGCGGTCTCCACCGCTTCCTCCGCTTCCCAGCCGAAGGCGTGGGTGCGGCTGGCCGGGTTTCCGAAGCGCTCGGTCAGGTAAGGGAGCATCGCCTCGAGCACGCGAGGGTCAAGCCGCGTGGTCGCAGCATTGTCGAGGTAGATCGGCATGTGGGTTTCCGCGCAATTGGGTTTGGTCCGCACGAAATCCTGCCCGCGCGACCGAAAGGTCGTCAACCTCGCGATCCCGCGGATGACGCGCTTCTTTCCGCTTCGATATACTCGTTGCGAGCGACAGCACCGACCGCGCGATGCGCGGACGACGATCCCTAGCAACCAACGACTGCCTTCGATCGCGGGCCGCGATCGGAACTCCCCGGAGGCCCAGTGTCGGAAGCGCGACTCAAGTCCCCCCTGCCGAAGGTCATCTCGCTGCCCCGCACGCGGCGCCTCGCCTGGGCGTCGGTCGCATTGGAGTATGCGCACCAGCTCATCCTCGCCTTCTGGGTCGGAGGTCTGGCCGCGGTCGGATTGCTCGCGGTGCCGAGCCTCTTCGCCTCGATCACGGCGCCGTCCGAAGCCGCCTGGGCCGGGATGGAGCTGCTGCTCAAGACCAGCTTCTTGGGCGCGGGAGCGGGCGCGTTTCTGCTACTCACCACGCTTCTCATGCACCTCTTGGCGCTCCGCAGCATCCGCGCCACGCTGGTGCAGACGACCGTGCTTCTCGGCATGACCTTCGCGGCGGTCACCCTCTACGTCGCGGTCGCGCCGCCGCTCGAGGATCTGCTCAAGACCGATCCCACCCTCTTCACCGATCCGACCGGCGCGGGGGCGAAGCGCTTCGTCTCGCTCCACCGACTGGGCGATCTCCTGGTGTGGGCGCAGATCGCGCTCGGCGCGTCGCTCCTCTTGCTCGGCGTGCGCCGCTGGTATCGCTACGTCCCGACCGGCATTCGGCGGACCGCGCTCGATCTCTAGTCGAACTCGCTCGTCGCCGCCGCCGGGTTCTCGGCCGCCTCGTCGCGGGAGTCTTGCACACCCTCGCCCAGCAGAGTGTGGCTCGTGGTGTCGGCGACGCGAACGCGATGGAGGCTCCCCGTCTCTGCTCCCGCCGGAAAGATCACGGTCTTGCCGTCCGGGGTCTTGCCGACCGCGTGACGTGGATCGCGTCGTGAGGGTCCCTCGACCAGCACCTCGACCTCGCGTCCGCGCCAGAGGGCGTAGCGCTCCGCCGAGATCTCTTCCTGCAAGGCAATCACCCGATCGAGCCGCCGTGCCTTGACCTCGAGCGGCACGTCGTCCTCCTGATGACGGAAGGCGTAGGTGCCCGAACGAGGCGAGTAGCGGAAGAGAAACGCGCTGTCGAAGCGCGCGGCTCGCACCACTCGCATGGTCTCCTCGAAGTCCAGGTCGCTCTCGCCGGAGAAGCCGACGATGAGATCGGTCGAGAGTCCCACCTCCGGCAGATAGCCCCGAATCGTCTCGACCTGTTGCAGGAACTGACCCGACGAATAGCCGCGCTTCATGCTCTCGAGCATGCGATCGGAACCGGACTGGAGCGGAAGGTGGATCTGCGGGCAAAGGCGTGGCTCCTCCGCCATGAGCGCGTACACCTCCTCATCGAAGTGGCAGGGATGGGGTGAGGTGTAGCGGACGCGGAGCACGCCGGGCACCGCCGCGACCGCGCGCAGAAGATCGACGAAGCGATGCTCCTCGTGCCGATAGGAATTGACCGTTTGGCCCAAGAGGGTGACCTGCCGGGCGCCGCGATCGACCGACGACTCGACCTGGCGCAGCACATCGGCCAGCGGAAGGCTCTTCTCCCGCCCGCGCGTCAACGGCACGACGCAGAAGGTGCAGAAGCGATCACAGCCACGCATGATCGGAATGAACGCGTTCACGCCTTCGATCGCGACGGGATCGAGATCGGAGTAGTCCTCCTCGCCGTCGAGCTTGAGATCGACGGTGGGACGACTCGACGCCTGCTCCACCAACTCAGGCAGGCGTCGGTAGGAGTCGGGACCGATCAGGAGGTCGAGCTTGGGCAATCGGTCGCGCAAGGCGTCGCCCAAATGCTTCGGCATGCAGCCCGTGATGCCGAGGACGAGGTCGGGTCTGACCTGCTTCAGCCGCGAGAGCTGCTGAATCCGCGCGGCCACCCGCTCTTCCGCGCGCTCACGCACCGCGCAGGTGTTGAGCAGAACGAGGCTCGCCTCGGCCACGTCCTCGGTCAGACGGAATCCGGCCGCCTCGAGCACGTGGAGAATGAGGCCGGAGTCGGCGACGTTCATCTGGCAGCCGTAGGTTTCGAGGTAGACCCGCTTCACTCAGGCTGCTCCTCTTTCGGGATCGGGCCCAGATCGAGCGCCCCGATCCTCCCGTCAGGTTCGAGCGCGCCGAGACGCACGTGGTGGAGTGCCCCCACGCTGCCGCGGAGAGAGTCGAAGCGCGCGCGCAGGTAGTTCCCCGTCAGACCTTGCCACGCTCCCGCACCGCACGCGCCCTCGATCAGCACCGTCTCGCACCGCCCCTCCTGGGAGCGGGCGAAGTTCGCTCGGAGGCGCGCGTCGAGCGAACGCAATTGCGCACTCCTCGCCATGCGGAGCTGCTTCGGCACTCCCTCGGACAATCGCGGGGCGCCGGTCCCCGGCCGCTCCGAATAGGAGAAGACGTGGAGGTAGGCGAGCCCGAGCGACTCGAGGAACGAGACCCCGTCGGCGAAGTCCCGGTCTGTCTCCCCCGGGAAGCCAACCATCACGTCGGCGCCGATCGCGCAGTCGGGCAAGAGCGCCCGCACACGCGAAACGAGGTGCGCGTACTCGGCGGTCGTATAGCGCCGGTTCATCTGCTTGAGCACGCGATCGGAGCCACTCTGGAGCGGCAGGTGGAGATGCCGACAGAGTCGCGGCTCCTCCGCCATCAGCGCGAGCCATTCGTCGCGCACCAGCTGCGGCTCGAGCGAATTCAAGCGCAGTCGAGCCAGGCCCCGTAGCGAAAGCAGTCGATGGAGGAGATCACCCAGATCGAGCGGCTCGGCCAGGTCCCGCCCCCAAAGCGCGCTGTTGATGCCGGTCAGCATGATCTCGCGGTAGCCGGAGTCGAGGAGCTGCCGCGCCTGCTGCAGCGTGTCGTCGAGCGCCCGGCTCCGACTCGCGCCCCGCACCGAGGGAATCACGCAGAAGGTGCAATGCTGATCGCAGCCATCCTGCACCTTGAGTGTCGCGCGCGTGCGTCGTCCCTGCCGGCTGCCGCCGAACTCGGCGAAGTGGTCGACCGTCGGATCGGCGCTGACCCGCACCATCGCCTCGCGCGAAGAGAAGGTCGCGGCAGGATCCGGTGCGGGGCGGCGCGACTCCGCTTGCGTGGATTGGTGTTCAACCAACCACTCCGCGAGGCGCGGCTTCTCCGCGTTCCCTAGAACCCAGTCGACACCGGGAAGCGACGCGACGGCGCGGGGATCACGCTGCGCCAGGCAGCCGGTGACGACGAGTCGACCTTCGGGACTGAAGCGACGCGCGCGCCTCACCGCCTGCCGGCTGTCGGAATCCCCTTCGCCGGTCACGGTGCAGGTGTTGACGATGGTCCAGTCGGCTGGCTCGCCGAAGGGGACGACCGCATAGCCCAGGTCGGCAAGTCGGCTCGCCAGGCACTCCATCTCCTCAAGGTTGGCCTTGCAGCCGACAGTGGCGAAGGCAACTCGCTCCGGACCGAGGCGAGGCCCGCCCGCGGGTGCTGCCGGCTCGAGGATGGGTTCGGACATCGCGCGCTCCAATCAGTGCCGGGGGAAACGAATGACCAGAGAGTCCGCGATACTACGGTCACCGATCCCACATCGACAAGCGCACGAAGGTGGGGCGCGGTCAGGGCTGTCGCACCTGCGATTTACGCACCGCCCTCTCCTGGCTTGACATCGCAGATCCCCTGAGACGTACTCTCTTCCCGGTTCAGAAGTCCTAATGTCAGGCTCAGCCAGGAGGCCCCGCTTCGATGCAGATCGAGACCCTCAAGGTGTTCTGTGACGTGATTGAAACACAGAGCTTTTCCAAGGCGGCGTCGCTCAATTACATCTCCCAGTCGGCGGTCAGCCAGCAGATTCGCGCGCTGGAGGAGAAGTACGGTCGCCGCCTGATCGAACGCGGCAAGCGCTCGCTCGTCCCCACGCCGGCGGGACACGCGCTCTTCCAGGGCGCCCGCGAGATTCTTGAACGCTTCCGCGCGATGGAGAACCACCTTCAGGTTCTCTCCAACTCGATCGCGGGCGATCTCCGCGTGGCCACCGTGTGCAGCGTCGGACTGCACGAGCTCCCGCCCTACCTCAAGGATTTCCTCAAGCGGTATCCGGCGGCGCGCATCCACCTCGAGTACTGCGCGCGAGCCGCATCTACGACGACGTGAGCGCCGGCTCGGTCGATCTGGGCATCGTGGCCTATCCGGTCAAGCGCTCCGGCCTCGAGGTGCTCCCTTTCCGTGAGGATCGCTTGGTGCTGATCTGCGCCCCCGATCACCCGCTCGCGAACAAGAGCGAGGTGCGGGTCGAGCAGCTCGATCGCGAGCGCTTCATCGCCTTCGAGAAGGACGTTCCGACCCGACGCGCGGTCGATCGCATCCTTCGTTCGCACGGCTGCCAAGCGGAGATCGTGATGGAGTTCGACAACATCGAGACGATCAAGCGCGCGGTCGAGATCGAAGCCGGCGTCTCGATCGTGCCCCAGCTGACCGTGGCCTCCGAAGCCAGAACCGGCACCCTGCGGATCGTCCCGTTCGCCGGCAAAGGATACGTACGCCAGCTCGGTATCCTCCTTCGGCGGGGACGCGCGCGCACCCAGGTCATGGATCGATTCCTCGCCCTCTTGAAGGAGGACCCGCCGGTTTCCACCGACCTGGTGTAGGCGGAGCGATCGACCAAGATCGCTCGGGAGCAAGCACTTCGCTGCTAGGCGGCCACTTTGGCCCCCGATCGTCCGCAGTTCAAAATCAGCAGTTGGCTCCCCCCAGATTTAGTGCTAGCTTCCCGCTCCGCCACTAGATGTGGGGCGTCAAACCGGCCCGGACCGGAGTGGAAGGACCCTCTCCGACCGACCGGCCGCCGCCCCGCCTCCGGCGAGCCATCACGACGGAAGTCCACTACCGGCCGCCGGGGCACCCGACCGCCGGAGGTCAACCACAGATCGAAGCCGCGCCGACGGTTTCTCCTCGTCCAGGGCCTGGGGCCGGCCTTGCCGCCGCGTCCATCCCCTTGCGAGCTGGTCGGTCCGGCGGTGCCCACTGGAGGAGTGAACGAAATGGCTCGAATGGATTCGGGAAGTGATCCCTCCTCGCGGACTGGCGCCTCGCGCAGCTCGGGCCAGGAGACTCGGAAGGGAGCGGCCAGCACCGCCACCCGCCGATCGGAGTCTCGCACTGGCGTGACCGTGCAACGGCACCTGACCCGCCCTGGCATCCACCCCTTCGACGAGATCACCTGGGAACTCCGCACCGCCACCATCTCCAATGAACGGGGAGAGGTGGTCTTCGAGCAGGCCGGCATCGAGATCCCGTCCTTCTGGTCACAGATGGCGACCAACGTGGTCGCCTCGAAGTACTTCAACGGACCGGTCGGCACGCCGCGACGCGAGAGTTCGGTCAAGCAGCTGGTGGGCCGAGTGGTGAGCGCGATCTCCCGCTGGGGACGCGAGCAGAACTACTTCGCGACCGAAGCCGACGCCGACGCCTTCGACGCCGAGCTGACCCATTTGCTCGTCTATCAGAAGGCGGCGTTCAACTCGCCGGTCTGGTTCAACGTTGGCATCGAAGAGAAGCCACAGTGCTCCGCCTGCTTCATCAACTCGGTGTCGGATCGAATGGACTCGATCCTCGAGCTGGCCAAGACCGAGGGGATGCTCTTCAAGTGGGGCTCCGGCTCGGGCACCAACTTCTCCGCGCTGCGTTCCTCGAAAGAACGCCTCTCGAGCGGCGGCACCGCCTCCGGCCCGGTCTCCTTCATGAAGGGGTACGACGCCTTCGCCGGCGTCATCAAGTCGGGCGGCAAGACGCGCCGCGCCGCCAAGATGGTCATCCTGAACGTGGACCATCCCGACATCGAGGAGTACATCCACTGCAAGGCGGAGGAAGAGAAGAAGGCCTGGACCTTGATCGATGCCGGCTACGACGGCTCGCTCACCGGCCCCGCCTATTCCAGCGTCTTCTTCCAGAACTCGAACAATTCGGTGCGGGTGAGCGACGAATTCATGCGCGCGGTCGAAGAGGACGCCACTTGGTCGACCCGCGCCGTCACCACCGGGGAGGCGGTCGACACCTATCCGGCGCGTCAGCTCTACCGCGGCATGGCGGAAGCGGCCTGGATTTGCGGCGACCCGGGCATCCAGTACCACACGACCATCAACGACTGGCACACCTGCCCAAACACCGGCCCGATCAACGCAAGCAATCCGTGCAGCGAATACATGTTCCTGGACGACACCGCGTGCAACCTGGCCAGCCTGAACCTCATGAAGTTCCGCACCTCGAGCGGCGATCTCGATCCCGAGACTTTCCGCCACGCTGCGCGCATCCTCATCCTGGCCCAGGAGATCATCGTCGACGCGGCCTCCTATCCAACGCCGCGCATCGAGCGGAACAGCCACGACTACCGGCCGCTCGGCTTGGGCTACGCCAACCTCGGCACCTATCTGATGTCGCGCGGAATTCCGTATGACAGCGAGGAGGGGCGTCAGGTGGCGGCGGCGATCACCGCGCTCATGACCGGACAGGCCTATGCGCCACCTCGGCCGAGGTGGCGGCGGCCATCGGTCCCTTCCCGGGATACGCTGCGAACCGCGAACCGATGGCGCGCGTGATCGCGAAGCACCCGCGGCCGCCACCAGGATCGATCCATCGGAGGTTCCAGAACGCTTGGTCGCGGCGGCCCGCCGCGCCTGGGACGAGGCCGAGGAGTTGGGACAACGCCACGGCTATCGCAACTCGCAGGTCACGGTGCTCGCGCCGACCGGCACCATCGCCTTCATGATGGACTGCGACACGACCGGCATCGAGCCCGACATCGCGCTCATCAAGTACAAGAAGCTGGTCGGCGGCGGCATGCTCAAGATCGTGAACCAGACGGTGCCGGAGGCGCTCGAGTTCCTCGGCTATACGCCGGAGCAGCGCCGCGACATCCTCCTCTATCTCGAGGAGCAGGAGACGATCGAGGGGGCACCGCACCTGAAGCATGAGCATCTGCCGATCTTCGACTGCGCGTTCAAGCCGCGGCGCGGCAGCCGCTCGATTCACTACATGGGGCACGTACGGATGATGGGCGCGACCCAGCCATTCCTCTCCGGCGCCATCTCGAAGACGGTAAACATGCCACGCGAGGCGATGGTCGAGGAGATCGAGCGTGTCTACATGGAGGCTTGGAAGCTGGGGCTGAAGGCGGTGGCGATCTACCGCGATGGCTGCAAGCGAACCCAGCCACTCAACACGAGCAAGGACGACGACCCGCCGCGCGCCGCGGAGGAGGAAGAGATGACGTCGGTCGAAGCGCAAGCCACGCCGGCAACGACCCCGGCCAGCGGCATCGGGCCTTGGGCCCGCGCCGCCGCGCCGCTCGCCCGTCCGTCGCGCGAGCCGGCGCGACGTCGCTTGCCGGATGAACGCTGTTCGATAACCCACAAGTTCTCGATCGGCGGTCACGAGGGATACATCACGGTCGGGCTCTACGAGGACGACACGCCAGGCGAGATCTTCGTGGTGATGGCGAAGGAAGGAAGCGTGGTCTCGGGTCTGGTCGATTCGTTCGCGACCTCGATCTCGATCGCGCTCCAGTACGGGGTGCCGCTCAAGGTGCTGGTGGACAAGTTCACCCACGTGCGCTTCGAGCCCTCCGGCATCACGACGAATCCGGAGATTCGCTTCGCGAAGTCGATCACCGATTACATCTTCCGTTGGCTCGCGCTCAAGTTCACCCCGGACCACGACGCCGTGCGCGAAACCGCCGAGTCGCGCGGTGAAGCAACCCGAGCCAGCGCGCCCGCGCTCCGTGCGCAGGTAACGCGGCTCGAAAGCCAGGCACCGACGGTCGGCGCGGCCGAGCGTTCGGAGGGGACCTACGAGCTCGAGACCGACTCGCCCGCCTGTTCCGAGTGCGGATCGCTGATGGTTCGGAACGGCGCTTGCTATCGCTGTCTAAATTGCGGCACGACCAGCGGCTGTTCCTGATCGGTAGCCGGGACTGCATGGAGGCCACGAGGGGCCACGTCGTTTGCGGCGTGCGCCCCACTCGAACGAGGCGCGATGCGGATCTACACCAAACAGGGTGACGGCGGCGAGACCGGGTTGCTCGGTGGGACCCGTGCGCGGAAGTCCGATCCACGGATCCGCGCCTTGGGCTCGCTCGACGAGTTCAACGCGGCACTCGGCCTCAGCCTGGCGGGCGCGGAGTGGGCGGCGGAGCTGCAGGCGTTTCTCTCCCGTGCCCAGCGTGTCCTCTTCGAGGCCGGCGCGGAGGTGGCGACGCTCGAGCCGGACCGTGACCTCTCTTACTTCGCGGAGGAGACGACCTGGCTCGAGCAGTGGATCGATGCCGCCGACGCGCGGCTCGCACCGCTCGATCGGTTCATTCTGCCGGGAGGCGCGCCCGCGGGAGCCTGGCTGCACTGGACCCGGACCCTCTGCCGACGGGCCGAACGCGAGGTCGAGGAGGTCATGGGCGGCGAAGTCGCTCGCGCCCCGCTCCTCGCCTATCTCAATCGGCTTTCTGATGCCCTCTTCGTGGCGGCGCGCCTGGCGAATCAGGCCAGTGGTCGCGCCGAGGAGGCGTGGACTTCGGGACGAGCCGCTGGCGGCTGAGGGCGGGGGGCCCAAGGCCTCGCCCCTGAGAGGAGACAGAGGAAGGAAGCAGCGAGCGCACCGCTCGAGTTTGGGGGCCGGTCACCGTCTCCCGCTCTAGTCGTCCTGGGCCATGGAAGGCAGGGGGTAAGCGATTTGCCTCTGGCTCTAGGGAAGGAGCAGGATGACCAACGGGACCCCCGGCCCCCAAATTCGGCCGGTGCGCTCATCGTCTCGCTCATCGCGTAACGTCCAATCGACCCGCAGGGCTCGGTCGCTGCCTGCGAGGTTCACGCACGTGGCTCGCCGAGCCTCCCTTTCAGAAAAGGGATCTCGTGGGCGAGGGTGCGGGCATCGGTCCAGTGGCGACACGCCGAGGACCGGAAGGGGGTACCCACAAATCGTGGCGGCAGCCTAGCACACCCGCCTCGGCCGCCTGCAAGCGCAAAGCCCGAAGGGGCGTGGCCCCTCCCCTTTCCTTTCTGCTAGCCTTCGCGTTCGCGATCGGTGCGGGGCGCTGCCGCCCTCACCTCTTCACCTGTAACGCGAGGTCCAAATGTCGAGTAGCACCAGCCCTTCCGATCACGCGACCGCCGTCAGTCCCGATCCCAAGCTCGATTCGGGGCGGACCCGCACCACCCTTTCGGGCATCCCGCTCAGGATTTGCTACTACCCCACGGACGTGAACGGCGAGGCGGGAAGGGAAGAACCGGGCATCTTCCCCTACACGCGCGGCATCCACGCCGACATGTACCGGGGAAAGCTCTGGACCATGCGCATGTTCGCCGGCTTCGGCAGCCCGGAGGACACGAACGCGCGCTTCCACTACCTCCTGAAGCAGGGGCAGACGGGGCTCTCGACCGCGTTCGACATGCCGACTCTCATGGGCTACGACCCGGATCACGCTCTTTCGCTCGGCGAGGTGGGACGCGAAGGGGTGTCGGTCGCCTCGCTCGAGGACATGGAGCGGCTCTTTGCCGGCATCCCCCTCGACAAGGTCACGACCTCGATGACGATCAACGCTCCCGCCATCGTTCTCCTCGCCTTCTATGTCGCGACCGGAAAGAAGCAGGGAGTGCCGCCTTCCAAGCTCCGCGGCACGATGCAGAACGACATCCTGAAGGAGTTCATCGCGCAGAAGGAGTGGATCTCCCCGCCCGAGCCGTCGATGCGGATCATTCGCGACATGCTGGTCTACTCGACCAAGGAGATGCCGCTCTGGAACACGATCTCGATCAGCGGCTACCACATTCGTGAAGCGGGCGCGACCGCGGTGCAGGAGCTGGCCTTCACACTCTACGACGGCATCAGCTACGTCGAGGCTGGGATCGAGGCCGGGCTCGACGTCGATGAGTTTGCCCCGCGCCTCTCC
Source organism: Candidatus Eiseniibacteriota bacterium (assembly GCA_046327845.1). Lineage (GTDB taxonomy): Bacteria > Eisenbacteria > RBG-16-71-46 > CAIMUX01 > CAIMUX01 > JADJQY01. The sequence continues at coordinate 83,492 of JAXLXQ010000005.1, forward strand.
TTCTTCTGGGACGTGCACAACGACTTCTTCGAGGAGATCGCGAAGTTCCGCGCCTCGCGCCGCATGTGGGCCAAGATCATGCGCGAGCGCTTTGGCGCGAAGAACCCGCGCTCCTGGTTGCTGCGCACCCACGCACAGACTGCCGGCGTTTCGCTGACCGCGCAGCAGCCGTACAACAACGTGGCGCGGGTCGCGCTGCAGGGACTGGCCGCGGTGCTGGGCGGCACCCAATCGCTCCACACCAACTCGCTGGACGAGACCTACGCTCTGCCGACCGAGGAGGCCGCCACCATCGCGCTCCGTACCCAGCAGATCCTGGCCGAGGAAAGCGGTGTGGCCGACGTGGTCGACCCGCTCGGCGGTTCCTACTTCGTCGAGGCCTTGACCGACGAGGTCGAGCGCCGCGCCTGGGAGCTGATCAAGAAGCTCGACGATCTGGGCGGCATGGTCGCGGCGATCCACCAGGGCTTCCCGCAAAAGGAGATCGCCGGCTCCGCCTTCCAGCACCAGCGCGAGGTCGAGCGGAAGGAGCGGATCATCGTCGGCGTCAATCGCTACCAGAAGGACGAGGAGATCGCGATCCCCACGCTCAAGATCGAGCACAAGGTCGAGCAGGATCAGGTGACGCGGCTGCGCGCGCTCAAGTCACGCCGCAATGCCACCGCCGCCGCGAGCGCGCTGGCGGCGGTCGAGTCGGCCTGCCGCGGCGACGACAACCTCGTGCCGCCGATCCTCGCCGCCGTCGAGGCCGGCGCCACCTTGGGCGAGATCTGCGATCTCTTCCGCAAGGTGTTCGGCGTCTATCGCGATCCAGGCTTCTTCTAGGATTCGAGGCGAGGGGGACGACCCGAGGCCGCCCCCCTCGCGCTCGTCAGGCGTTGGCCAGCTCGATCGCGCCAGCACCGCCCAGGTCTCGCGGCTCGATCCCCAACCGCCGCATCTTGCCGATCAGCGTCGTGCGCGAGAGGCCGCCCAGCGACTCGGCCGCGCGCGTGCGGTTCCACGAGTGCCGCTCGAGCGCGCGCAGAATCAGGCGCCGCTCGAGATCGTCGAGCACCCGCTCCAAATCGATCGTCCCCTCGAACGCGAGGTCGTCGCCGCGGCCCACCCCATTCGCGCCCTCGCGCTCGCCTCGAACCTCGGAGGCGCCCTCGGGCAGCAGCGCGCAGAGGTCCAGTTCGCGATCGAGCCCCAGAAGCTCGACCGGGATTTCGCGGAGCCCGAGCGACTGCGCGAGGTGCGCGGCGCGGAGCAACGTGGCGCGGAGCTCGCGCACGTTGCCCGGCCAAGGGTGGGCCAGGAGTCGCGCCAAGCATCGATCGGACAGGCGGAGCGGCCCCTCCGGTGCGGTGAAGGTCTTGAGGAAGTGGTGGGCCAGTTCGGGGATGTCGACGCGACGCTCGCGCAGCGGGCGTAGCTCCACCACCACTCCGCGGATGCGATGAAAGAGATCGAGGCGGAAGAACCCTTCGTCGACCGCGCGAGCGAGATCGCGATGGGTCGCCGCCACCAGTCGCACTCGTGCGATGCGCGGCTTGAGGTCACCCACCCGCCGCACCTCGCCACTCTCGAGCACGCGAAGGAGCTTCATCTGCGCCTCCGCCCCCATCTCCCCGATCTCGTCGAGAAAGAGGGTTCCGCCGTCGGCCGCTTCGACCAGGCCCGGCTTGTCCATGGCCGCGCCGGTGAAGGCGCCGCGCGTGTGGCCGAAGAGCTCGCTCTCCAGCAACTCGCGCGGAATCGCGCCGCAGTGAATCGGCACCACCTCTCCGCGGAGCGCGCTCCAACGATGGATGGCGCGCGCGATCACCTCCTTCCCGGTACCGCTTTCGCCGAGCACCAGGACCGGCAGCGAACTGCCCGCCAGCATGCGCAGCGAGGAGAGGCCGGAGAGGGTGCGCGGGTCGACCGTGATGAAGCCGATGTCGCGGAGGGCCTGGCGCAGCCCGACCTCGGAGGCGCGCCCCGCGATCCCGCGCTCGGAGTCGGAGACGCCGGCCGGCAAGGATGCGCCCGGCCAGGTGAGGCGAGCCCAGCGTTGCTCCAAGCGATCCGCCCGCGCCTCCAGTCCGAGGCGGCGAAGCAGGCCGGCCGCCAAACCCAAGTCGGCTCGCGAGCGCGAGAGCAGCGCGGCCGAACGCGCACGCTCCTGCTCGGACAGATCGGCCGCGACCCAGAGCGACACCTCGGACAGCGCTTCGAGCAGCGCCGCTCGCGGCAGAATCTCCCCTTGCCGCATGGCGAGCTGAGAGAGGGCATGATGCCAGCGTCGTCGCGCCGCGGGGTCCACCTCCGGCGCGCCGTCGAGGAGATGCTGCGCCAGTTCGACCGCCAGCGCCGGCGGTAGGGTCACGCTCGGATCGGACTCCGCGCGCTCGAGCCAGGGCGAGATCGCGGCCGTGGTTTCCGCGGTCCGAACTCCGTCCATCTCGCGGCGAATCCGAAGGAGCGCGTCGCCGCGTCTCCCTCGACGTGAGCCGATCAGCTCCGGCAACCGGGACCAACCGAGCTTTGCGGGATGATGCGGTTCCGGCAACGCCAACTCCGGGGCCTCGAGTGCGCACTGGATCTCGGCGGCGAAGGATGGTCGCTCACCGCCCGCGGCGGCGCATCGCGTCACGAAGCGTGCAAGCCACGCGGGAAGCTCGCGTCTTGGCCGGCGCTCCGCCTCGTAGCAGGCCAGGACCTCGAGCGCCGCGGGCAGAAGCCCGGCGGTTTGCGCGCGCCGCGCGTTCCGCAAGACCAACGCCAGCGTGCGGCGGAAGCGCGCCCCCCAACCGAGCTGGAAGTACGCGACCGCGCGGCCCAGGAAGATCCAACCGGCCGCGGCTCCGCCCGAGGCGCCGCGCCGCGCGAGTCGTGCGTAGACACGGTCGATCTCCTCGAGGGCGTCGTTCCATCGACCAAGCGCCAGCTGCCAGCGCAAGAGGCGAAAGCGATCGGCCAGCTCCTCGCGCGGCGAGCCGCGCCTTTGACTCGACAACACCAACGCGCGTTGCAGCTCGAGCGCGTCGCGCCATCGGCCTTGGGTCGCGAGGAAGTAGGCGCGCTCTCGCCAGCGACGGCGCACGGCGCGAGGGGGGAGCGCCGGCGTCTTCGCCTCGAAACTTCGGGTGAGCCCGAGGGACATGGAGGACCTCCGTGCAGTGCGAGGGGCTGAGCCTCTCGCGGTGATGCTCTGGTCTCGCGACCCGAGTCGACTCGGGCTGCGCCGTTCCAGTACGCTCGCGCGACGCCAGGCTCGGGCGAGCCCACGCGCCGCGGAGGAACGACCGATGCTTGAACAAGGTGGTTCGAGACTCGCCGCGGCCCTGCTCCTCCTGGCCCTGTCCGCCGCCTCGGCGGTCGCGATGGATCGGCCCCGGCCCGCGGTTGGCGTCGGCACGGCGCGGGTCCGCTTCTCCGACGATCCCGATCGCGCGATCGAGCAGCTGCTCCACGCGTGGCGCGACGGCGAGACGCAACCGATGCCGGCGACCGCCGATCTCGCCGACTCCACCCAAGCGGTCCTCTCCGTGCTCGCCTCGCTCTTCGCGCAGCTCGCCTTGTCGCCACCAGAGGAGCTCCGCTGGGACTGGCACCAACCAACCAGCACCAGCCACGCGCCGCGCACGCCGGCCGGCCTCCTCGCCGCGCGCTGGTCCTTCTTCTTCGCGGAACGACGTGCCGCCCGGCAGGTCGAGGCGATGATCGGAAGCGGCCCGAAGCGCTGGTACGAGGTCGATCTCGCCGTGCGCGCCCCCTTGTGGCAGGAGGCATCCGAGCGCGCGAGCGACTCCTTTCGGGCGCTTCGTCGAGGGAAGCTCCCCCACGGCGCCCCCGCGGCCGACACACCACTGCTCCCGCTCTCTTCGCGCCGCCAACACGAGCTCGAGTCGAATCCGGGATGGGCGCGGCTTCCCTGGCTCGCGTTCCCCTGCGAGATTCCGACTTTGACCGCGAAGCTCAAGGTGGAGCGAGCCTCGCTCGCACGCTTCGCCCTGCTCGACGACGTGCTCCTCACTTACTTGATCCAACCCGATCGAATGCGCCTGGTGGCCGCGCCGATCCCCCCCGACTCCCTCGCGGCGCGGATCGAGCGCGTCCTTCCCTATCCAGACTGGGGTTGCCGGACCCCTCCGCTCAGCGACCTGCCGGAGGCCTGGCGCAGCGCGGCCGAGCTCTTCCGCTGGCTCCTCACCCCGGCGGGCGAGTCGATCGAGCTCGATCGTCCGCTCTGGATCGCACCGGACGGCCTGCTCTTCGCGCTGCCGCTGGAATCGCTGGCCACGCGCGGAACGCGCTCCGGCGCCGTCGATCGCGTCGCGGTCTGGGATCGCGCGGCAGACGTGCCGCTCGCACTCGATCGCCAGGCGCTCGGGTACGTCGTCGACCCGGGGGTGCTCGCCCCGCCCTTTCCGCGTTGCGCCCGTGCTGGAGCCGACGGCGAGCTGTCCGCTCGGATCATCTTCCCCTCCGCGCCGGCCTCCGAGGACGCACAGGCTCTCTGCGAGCCCGACGCTGACACGGTGGCCCGCCTCCTCGACGCGACCGAGGGGATCGCGATCACGGAGCACCTGGCGGCGAGTGAGCTGCCGGAAAGTCTCGACACGCAGTGCACCGTTTTCTTCGCGCCCACCGCCTACCTCGCGGGCGGCGACTCGACCGACGGCGAGCCGCGCTTCGCGGTCCACCTCGGCGAAACGGACGCTCTCGACACGACGGCCACGCTCGGCGCCTGGCTGGATGCGCGGGGACTCCGCGACCGCTCGCTCGGCCGATGGGCCGCGTTCCCCGAGGGACCGGCCGAACTCCAGCTGGGGGAGCAGCGGCGGGGCGCACTCGTCCTCGCGCTCCCCGCCCTCGCCGCCGAGTGGGGCGGCAGCGACGCCTTGGTGCAGGCGCTCTGGAATGCAGGCGAGGCGAACTGGATTCCTCTCGTCTCGCTCTTTGCCAACCCGGCGGGGCCTAGCTTCGAGCTCTTCCAGTCCGAGCGGGTGCGACTCCGCGGACTCACCCTGCCGGCCGGCCCAGGCCACCGCCTCTCCCTCGCCCATCCCTACTTCTCCTGCGCCTTGCGTTGGTGGCGAAGCTCCCCGCGCTGGGGAGAGGAGCGTCCCTAAGCAATCAGGCGGCCAAGCAGGACCGAAACCCGCCGCGACGCGACGCGCGGAGGCGCCCGTGGCCAGAAGACTGCGCGGTGGTGGGCTAGGCGAAGCCCGGTCCAGCCTCCCGGAGGCGGATCGCCGGGCCGGGTCCAATCGGGTCGAAGGGCGCGGACGTCCGGCGGACCTCTCCGTGGTCGATCCAGTTTTGCCCGCCCGCAGAAATGGGATTCGATCTCAGCCGCAGATCCGGTATGCTTTTCCGTCCACGCACCGAGGTCTCTCTCCCGTTCCGCCCGCTGCATGGGCATGCGAAGGGTGCGCGGCATCCTGAGTCGACGGCCACCCGGTCCCAACCGGGGTCGACTCGAGTCTTGGCCCGAACGATTTCGTGGAAGCGCCGATGTGGGCTGCTTCCAGTTCCCGCAAGCGGCGATGAGGCGGCTTCACCGCGGTCTCCAGCGCAGGCGTCTATCGCCCTTGGCCTAGGAACGGCGCGGCCGTTCCATCGCACGGACTAGAGCACGGAGGTCATCACATGCGCAGTCGAGCAGCAGTCGCCCTGGCCCTGTTGGCGCTCGGAGTTGGCGTCGGTTCTGCCCACGCCCAAGCCAGTTTCACCGCGAAGCTCACCGGCAGTCAGGAGGTGCCCGCGGTCGGAACCGCTGCCCAGGGTACGGCCAGCTTCACGGTCACGAGCAGCGGGCTCCTTTACTACGTCACCGTCGAAGGGCTCTCCGGTCAGGTGGTCGCGGCGCACATTCACGCGGGCCCGGCCGGGGTCGGCGGAGGCGTCGTCTTCGATCTGAGCGGCGACTTCAACACCGCGATCGCCCCGAACACCGCCACCGGCATCTGGACCCCGGCGGGCGGATTCACTGCGGCCCGTCTGGCTCAGCTGATGGCGCACGGCCTCTACATCAACGTGCACACGGCGGCGAATCCGGGCGGCGAGATCCGCGGACAGATCTACCAGAGCGCCGGCGTTCACCTGAGCGCGGTGCTCTCCGGCGCGGAGGAGAACCCGGGCATCGCGCCGGCTGGCACCGGCACCGCCTCGTTCACCTTGAGCGAGGAAGGGCTCGCCTACGAGGCGACGGTGACCAACATGACCGGCGCGATCACCGCGGCCCACATCCACCGCGGTGCGATCGGCGTGAACGGCGGCGTGTTCCAGGCTACGCCCTTCACCGGCACCAGCGCGGTCGGCTTCATCCCCCGCTCTTCCTTCACCGCGGCCGACGCGAAGAGCCTGATCCTCGGCAACATGTACTTCAACGTGCACACCGGCGCCAACCCGGCCGGCGAGACGCGCGGGCAGATCAAGCTGGACGAGGGCCTGGGCTTTGCCGCGTCGATGAACGGCGCTCAGGAAGTTCCGCCGACCGCGGCCGGTGAGCTGGGCTCGGCGGTCTTCACTTTGACCCCGCTCGGCCTCCGTTACGACATCACGGTGAGCGGCTTGACCGGCGCGATCATCGCGGCCCACTTCCACAACAACGGCGCGGGGGCGAACGGCCCGGTGGTGAGAGACATTCTGCCGGACTTCGCCGGTGGCACCACTTGCTCCGGCGTGTGGCTCAACAGCGAGGGATTGACCGGGCAGCTGATCAACGAGCTGCTGAACGGCAAGATCTACGTCAACGTGCACACTGCGGCCAACCCGGGTGGTGAGATCCGCGGGCAGCTCCTCTTCAACTCGCCGGGAAGCGGCTACGAGGCCACCCTGACTTCGGCTCAGGAAGAACCGGTCAACGCCTCGACCGCGCGTGGCACCTGCCATGCCGAGCTGGTCGGCCCCAACCTGGTCGTCCGCGTGACCGTCGACGGCTTGACCGGCGCGATCACCGCGGCCCACATCCACAACAGCCCGATTGGCGTGGGCGGCGGCGTGGTCTTCAACCTCGGCCCGTCCTTCGTCGGGAACACCTGCACCGCGACCTGGGCGATCCCGGCCGCGAGCGTGACCGATCTCTACAAGGGCAACCTGTACGTCAACGTGCACACCGCGGCCAATCCGGGTGGTGAGATCCGCGGGCAGCTGCTGCCGTCGTCAGGCACCGCGCTCAACGCGGAGCTGACCGCGACCCAGGAAGTCCCGGCCAACGGCTCGACGGCCCTCGGCATCGGCACCTGCCGCCTCACCCCGGACGGGATGGCGTTCAGCGTGACGGTCGACGGTTTGACCGGCGCGATCAGCGCGGCGCACATCCACCGCGGCGATGCCGGCGTGGCCGGGCCGGTCGTCCGCGACATCCTCCCCGACTTCACGGGCCGTACCGCCAGCGGCGTCTGGAAGCCGAGCGATCCGCAGGCCCTGACCACCGCCCTCATCACGGAGCTTCTGCGCGGCAACCTCTACTTCAACGTGCACACGGCAGCCAATCCGGGCGGCGAGATCCGCGGACAGATCAAGCTGGCCGGCGGGATGGCCTTCATGACGCAGCTGATCGGCGGCGCCGAGAACCCGCCTGTCGCGACCAACGCGACCGGCGTGCTCTCCTCCACCATGACCGACATGGGGCTCGTCTTCCGCACCTCGGTGAACGACCTCCCTCCGCCCGGACCGCGGCTCACTTCCACAACGGCGCGCCCGGAGTCAACGGACCGGTCGTGCGCGACATCGGCCCGGACTTCACCAACCTGACGGCCGACGGCGTCTGGAAGCCGACCGATGCCGCCGCCTTCAGCCCGGTGCAGATGGGCAACCTGGTGAGCGGGCTCCTCTACGAGAACGTGCACACCGTCAACAACCCGGGCGGTGAGATCCGCGGACAGATCGGAACGCGCCAGCCGACCGATGTGCCGCCGCCGAGCCTCGGCGGTCCGCGCCTCGAGCTCGCCAACTGGCCGAACCCCTTCGCCGCTTCGACTCACGTGCGCTTCTACCTCCCGCGTGAAGGCGCGGTCAGCTTGAAGCTGTACGACGCGAGCGGTCGCGAGCTTCGCACCCTCCTCTCCGGCCCGCGGCCGGCCGGTTGGGGCGAGATCTCGGTCGACGGACGCAATCTGCCGAACGGCCTGTACCTCTACCGCCTCGATCAGGGCGGGGTGGTCGAGACCCGGAAGATGCTCCACCTGAACTAGCCCCGGCGGAGCCCGGATAGACGAACGAAGGCGGCGGGTCGCTCGATCCGCCGCCTTCTTCTTTTCGGCAGCGAACTGCACTGCGCGCCGTGCGAACTGACGCGCGGGAGGCCCGCCAACTTGCAATGCCGCGTGAGCTCCCCCACGCGTGGATCCCCGGAACCGTCCACGCCTGAGTCCTCTCCGTCGTCGTGCGGAGCGCCCGCTGCGAAGCGCCTGCTCAAGGCATGCGCTTTGCGCGCTTCCCCCCGCCAAGTCTCGGGGGAGGAATCACGGGGTCCACGATGACACGCACGCTCGCCGCGTTCTCTGCCCTTCTGCTCGTCGCCGTGACCGGCTGCTCACGCGACAGGCTCTCGCCCGCGCCCACGACCCAGGATCCGGCGGCGCAGGAGCAGCTCACGCTCGATCACGATTGCGATGGGCTCCTCGCGCTGGCCGGCGCGCGGCTGTCGATCACGACCGATGATCCGGATCAGGTCTACGTCCAAGACGACAAGGATGCCTGGCTTGCGCGGAGCGTCCTGACCCACGCGACCAGCTTTCATCTTCTGGTGAAGAACGAGGGGGATCGAAACGCGCAGGCGGTCGAACTCCTGGTCGCGATCCCGAGCGGCCTACCCGACTTCGGTTGGAGCGTCACCGTGGGCGAGCCCGGCTTGGTGTTGAGCAAGCCGTCCGACTTCCCGCTCTTCCGACTCAACCAGAGTGCCTACCCGCAGCTGCCTCACGGCGTCTACGGGCCGCGGGGAGTTGCGCGCTACGTGCGCTTCCCCGGCCCGGGTCAGCTCAAGCCGGGTGAGACCTGGAGCATCCCGGTGCAGCTCTATCGGGGCACGGTGGAGGAGTTCAAGGTGCACTTCGACGCGGGCAGCCGTCGCTACTGGAGCCCGCCGACCCAAGACGTCACGGCGATCCCGCCGGTCGAGGAGAACTTCCGCTAGCGGCCGCGTGCGATGAGGCGCGGCGCCCGCACCGCGGGGAGGCGATGGCTACTCGACGAGCCCCCAGACGACCATCGCCTTCTCGCGGTTGTCTTCGTGGAAGTAGATGACGTCGTACTTGCAGCGATCGAAGCTCCCCTCGTAGCCGAGCTTGGTCAGGAAGCGCTTCACCTGACCAGGCTCGAGCACTTCCCAGCGGATCCGCGGGTTCTTCTCCTGCATCTGCTTCATCGATTCGCGAATGTCGAGCACGCGAGATCTCCTTCTTGGCGCCTCGTCGGAACCGCGGCAGCCTAGCACAGCACGAGACGGTGGCAAGCGGTCGATGGTCCGAGCCGGCGGCGCTTGCTTCCTGGGATCAACGTCGCGTGTCGAGCGGCAAGCGCAGCACGGTCTCGCGGACCACGTGGCGGCCCACCTCGACCTCGAGGTAGTAGACGCCTGGCGCCAGTTGCTCGCTCGGCGCCTCCAGCCGGTAGGCCCCCTCGGTATCCTCGAAGCCGCCCCCGGCCACGCGCCGTCCCGTCGGATCGAAGAGCGACCAGCGCGGCGTTGCCCCGGTCGACTCCTTCTCCCGCATCGCCAGCGTCGCGCGCAGGGTGTGATCGAACGGGTTCGGCCCCACCACCAGACTCAGGCCGTCCTCGAACCGGACCGGCGGGAGATCGCTCGAGGCCGGCATGGTGATCGTCCACTGCTCGCGTGAGAGTCGACGGTGACTCTCTGGGTCGTCCGCGCTCACCTCCCAGAGATAGCTCTTCCCCGGCGCGAGCGGCGTGCTCGGGGTGAGCGTCGTGTCGGTGCCCGCGAAGAGGAGCAGGGGAAGCCCGCCCGCGCCGCCCAATTCGGTCAGACGGACGCGATAGGTCAGCGCGCTACCCGTATCCCCGTCGTGCGTGCGCCGCCAGCGGAAGGTCGGGGTCAAGGTCGATGACGTCGAACCGTCGGCCGGCGCGATCAGCGAGAATGGATAGGGATAGAGGAGCGGCGCGGAGTAGATCGCGGCCAAGACGTTGATGCGCCCCCACCCGAAGTCATTGTCCGGCGCGGTGTGCCTGTCCGCGGTGGCGAGGAGCGCGGCGCGCGCGTCCATGTTGCTCCACTCGGGGTGCGCTTCCAGCAGAAGCGCGGCCGCGCCGCCGACCAATGGGGTCGAGAGCGAGGTACCCGCCGCCGGTCCGTAGGCACTCGGATCGAATGAATCCGCCCACCAGGTGTCGACCCCGCGCGCCATCACCTCGGGCTTGAATCGACCATCGAAGGTCGGCCCGCGCGAGGAGAAGTAGGCAACCCGATTGAGGCTGTCGACCGCACCGACCGTCACCATGCTGTCGCCGTCGGCCGGTGTGCCGAGCGAGGGATAGGCTGGACCATAGTTGCCCGCCGCGTTCATCACCAGGATGCCACGCGCGGCGGCGCGGTCGACCGCGCGCGTGATCACCGCGGTGTCGCCATCGTAGTCGGCCGGCGCAAAACAGTCGCCGTTGTCGAAGCAGGTGTAGGTCAGACTGGCGCTCGTCACGCGCACGCCGACGCTGTCGGCCCATTCGAGCGCGGCGACGTAGTTGTCTTCCTCCGCCTGCGTCTCGCTCCGGATGTCCTCGGTCTTCGCCAGGTAGAAGGAGGCGCCGTAACCCGGGCCGACGATGTGGCCCGGATCGTATCCACCCGCCACCGCCCAGGTGCCGGTGCCGTGGTGATGCTGTTCCGGATCGTCTCCACCTTCGTTCTGTGTGTTGCCGTCGTGGAAGACGAAGTCACGTTCGGCCAGCAGGCGCGTCTGGGCGAAGGCGTGGTGGTCCTTCCGGAAGCCGGTGTCGAGCATCATCACGCGCACGCGATTGCCGGTGAAACCGACCGCGTGCACCGCCGGCACCGCGATCTCGGCCAGCTGGCCGTAGGAAGGGCCGTAGGGCGCCGGGCCTTGCGGCGTGATGCGCGCGGCGCGCCGCGGCGAGAGGGGCGGTGCCCCTTCGAGCGGCGTGCCGTCGGCCGCGTAGCGCGGGCCCAGCGACGCGCGCTCGGCCACCGCGACCGGCGCCGTGCCGATCACGAAGGGAAGCGCCTCGATCTCCGCCACGGCAGCATCGTCCGCGTTCACACTCACCGCGTTCAGCCAGCGGCTCAAGACTCGGACCTCGGCGTGGGCGGCGATCGCAGCGACGTAGGAGGCGCAAAGGGGACGATCGGCCTCGTCCGGCAACGCCGCGCCGGAAGCCCGCGCTCTTCGAGCCCAGGTCTCCGCGGGAAGCGCTCGCGCCAGGGCGAGGGCTTCCGCGCCGCTCATCGACGTGCCGCGATCGCGAAGGAAGATCCAGGTCGCGCCGCTCGAGGCGGCGGAGGGGATCGCGAAGGTGGCGAGCGAAGCGACGACGGCGATGGCGCAGGCCAGAGCGCGTTTCATCTCCAACGATCCTCCTCGCCCGTCAGCCGAGCGACAGTTCGTTCTTGAGCGCCTCGTGGATCGAGCCGTTGGTGGCGAGAATCGAGCGGCCTTCGCGCCACCCGCCGCCGCCGATGCAGTCGGTCACGCGTCCGCCGGCCTCGTGCACCAGGAGCGCGCCCGCCGCCACGTCCCACGGATTAAGGTTCAACTCCCAGAAACCATCGTAGCGGCCGTCGGCCACGTAAGCCAGATCGAGCGCGGCCGAACCGCAGCGACGGAGCCCGCGCGAGATACGGGCGAGCCGCGCCCAATTGTCGAGATTGACGTCGTGGCTGCCGTCGACGCGGTAGGCGAAGCCGCTCGCGAGGAGGGAACGGGCGAGATCGTCCTCGGTGGAGACGGCAAGGCGCGTCGTTCGGTTGAGCCACGCCCCTCGCCCGCGCGCCGCGGTGAAGAGCTCCTTCAAGTAGGGGGCAAAGACCACGCCGACCAAGGGACCGTCGCCGTCCTCGAGCGCGATCGACACGCAGTACATCGGATGGTGGTGCACGTAGTTGGTGGTGCCGTCCAAGGGATCGATCACCCAACGTAGTCCGCTCGTGCCGTCCTTGCGCGAGCCTTCCTCGGCGAGGATGCCGTGATCGGGAAAGCGCGCTTCGATGCGCTCGATCACGAGGCGCTCCACCTCGAGATCCAGATCGGTGACCAGATTGCGCCACCCCTTGTAGCCCACCGTCTCGCGAGTGACCGAGCCGTGCGCCTCAAGCAGTCGCGACCCCGCCTCTTCCGCCAGTCGGGTCGCGAACTCCAGCCACTCGTCCATTCCACCTCCGGGGTTGCCTGCCCAAACTTCGACCTGTAATTTACAGCGGAATTTGCCGAAAGACCAAAGGGCCTCCACGCCGGGTGCGCATCCACGCTGGGTGCACGGACAAGGCACCGACGCCCTACCACGAGGCTCCCAGAGCGGGCGAACCAGTCAGCAGGCGACCAAAGAGGACTCCATGGAAAGCGTGATGGACAAGATCGTCAGTCTGAGCAAGCGGCGCGGTTTCGTCTTCCCGTCGAGCGAGATTTACGGCGGGATCAACGCCTGCTGGGACTACGGTCCGCTCGGCTCGAAGCTCAAGTTGAACGTGAAGGCTGCTTGGTGGAAGGCGATGACCCAGCTGCGCGACGACATCGAGGGACTCGATGCCGCGATCTTGATGCACCCGCGTGTGTGGCACGCCTCGGGTCACGTCGAGAACTTCACCGATCCCTTGGTCGACTGCCGCGAGTGCAAGGCGCGCTTCCGCGAAGATCAGATTCCGCAGTCGCAGTGCCCGCTCAAGCCGTCGAAGTGCCCGGGCCAGCACGACAAGTGCAGTCTGACCGAGGCGCGTCACTTCAATCTGATGTTCAAGACCTTCATGGGTCCGGTCGAGGAGGACGCCAACGTCATCTACTTGCGCCCCGAGACGGCGCAGGGGATCTACGTCAACTACAAGAACGTGCTCGAGTCGTCGCGGCAGAAGGTCCCCTTCGGCATCGCGCAGATCGGGAAGGCCTTCCGCAACGAGATCACGCCCGGCAACTTCATCTTCCGCACGCGTGAGTTCGAGCAGATGGAAATGCAGTTCTTCGTCAAGCCGGGCAGCGACGAGGAGTGGTTCGAGAAGTGGCGCGGCATCCGCATGCAGTGGTACCACGACCACGGTATTCGCCCGGACAAGCTCCGCTGGCACAAGCACGAGAAGCTCGCGCACTACGCCCGCGCCGCCTACGACATCGAATACGAGTTCCCCTTCGGCTGGAGCGAGCTCGAGGGCATCCACAACCGCACCGACTTCGACCTCTCGCGTCACCAGGAGTTCTGCGGCAAGAAGCTCGAGTACTTCGACGAGGAGACGAAGGAACGGTACCTCCCCTACATCATCGAGACCTCGGCCGGCTGCGATCGCTCGCTCTTGACCTTCCTGGTCGACGCCTATCGCGAGGATGAGCAGGAGGGCGAGACCCGCGCCTACCTTTCGCTCCATCCGAAGCTGGCGCCGATCAAGGCCGCCGTCTTCCCGCTGGTCAAGCGCGACGGCATGCCGGAGATCGCGGAGAAGATCGTGGCCGAACTCAGGCCGCGCATGGAGGTCTTCTACGACGAGAAGGGCGCGGTCGGGCGTCGCTATCGCCGGATGGACGAAGTGGGCACGCCGTTCTGCATCACGGTCGATTCGGAGACGCTGACCAACCAGTCGGTGACCGTCCGCATGCGCGACACGCTCGAGCAGGTGCGGGTCAACATCAGCGATCTGCGCCGCTGGCTCGAAGACCGGATCTGAGCGTGACCGCACGCGCCCAATCGAAGAGGGCGGGGCAGGCCGGTGCGCGCCTGCCCCGCCCTCTCGCGTTGTCGCTGCGCGGCGAGGCACTGCTGCACGAGACCCGCGCGCGCATCGTCGATTCCGGGCTCCCGACGCGCATCGGGCACGGCGTGGTGCTGGCGTCGTTCCTCGCCGCAGGCCGCATCGAACAGTTCGGCGAGCAACTCGAGGCCGCGCTCTCGGACAGCGCGAGCGTCGCGTGGTTAGGCGAGTCGATCCTCCAGAGCTATCTCTTCGTCGGATTCCCTCGCGCCTGGCAGGGACTCAAGTGCCTTCGCGAGGCGCGTGCGCGTCGCGGCGACAAGGAGCACCTCATGCTCGAGGTGCCCGACCTCAAGGCGCTGATCGCCGCGCAGCACTCCGAGAGCGGACATCCGGCGCACGATCAACTCGAGGAGTGGTGGGCGCGCGGCGAATCACTTTGCCGTGAGATCTACGGCCCGCAATACGATCGCCTGCGCGTCAATCTGGGCGGCTATCACCCGGAGCTAGCCGACTGGATGATCTTGGAGGGGTACGGCAAGGTGCTGTCGCGCCCGACCATCGCCGCCGGCGAGCGCGAGCAGTGGATCGTACCGATCCTCGTGGTGCAGGAGGCGCGCGACCAGATGCACTCGCACCTGCGCGGTGCGCTCCGCGTCGGCGTGAGCGCGGAGGCGATGCGCGCGGTGGTGAGGCTCTCGGGAGCGACGGCGACCCGGCGCGGGGTGACGGAAGGACTGGCCCTGCTGGACGCGCTCTCCGCGGTCGACTAGACCTCGATCCACTTTGCGCATCGGGATGAGGCCGGCGCTCCCCTCGTGGCTAGGAGGAACGCCGGCATCACTGACCGACCGCTCACGCCTGCGTTCGCGATCGGGATCCCGTTACCGCAGGATCACGAGCTGCTGGGTGCGGCTGATCCCCTCACCGATCGCTCGCACGTAGTAGACCCCGGCATTCACGCGGTGTCCCGCGCTCCCCGTGCCGTCCCAGGTGATCGAGTGCCAACCGGCCGGACTCTCCCCGGCGCGCAGCTGCGCGATCTCGCGACCTGACACGTCATGCACGCTCAGCCGAATCGGCCCGCCCACCGACAACTGATAGGCCAGCGTAACCAGGCCGGTCGAAGGATTGGGTGACGGTGGCGCCAGCACGAGGCGAACCGCACTCGCGGCCGCGCTCCCGTCTTCCACATCGGTCGAACCACCGCTGGCCCCGTAGACACCGCCCGTGTTGTCGGAAGGAATCCCACTCCACACGATCATGTCGCCACCGGTCCAGACTCCCGTGTGCGCGGTGCGCGCACTCGGCGCGCCACTGGTGCTGGTCGCGCGCCAGGCATTGGTCGCCGGATCGTACCGACCTCCGGTGTTCACCACCTGCACGCCGTCGTAGCCGCCCCACACGATCATCTCGCTGCCGGTCCAGATCGGTCCCCACACGCGCCGCGCGGAGGGTGCGTTGGTCATGCTGGTGCCGCCGGCCACCCAGCTGTTGGTCGCCGGATTGTAGCGACCTCCCGTGTTGAAGTAGTTGACGCCGTCGAAGCCGCCCCACACGACCATCTCGCTCCCGTCCAGACCGCGCCTTCCTCATAGCGCACGGTCGGCGCGTTGGTCGTGTTGGTGCCGCCGGCGACCCAGGTGTTGGTCGCCGGGGTGTATCGCCCGCCGGTGTTCACCAAGTGCGCGCCGTCGTAGCCGCCCCAGACGATCATCTGCCCGCCGGTCCAGACCGCGACGTGCAGGTAACGTCCGCTCGGGGCACTGGTGATGCTGGTCCCGCCCGCGGCCCAGCTGTTGGTCGTCGGGTTGTAGCGGCCTCCAGTATTCGTGTACGGCGCGACGCCGTCGAAACCGCCCCACACGACCATCTCGTTCCCGGACCAGACCGCCACGTGGTCCTGCCGTCCGGACGGCGCGCCCGTCGTGCTCGTGCCGCCGGCGGCCCAGGTGTTGGTGGTCGGGTTGTAGCGGCCGCCGGTGCCAAGATTCGTGAAGTCGTAACCGCCCCAGACGATCATCTCCGTTCCGGTCCAGACGGCGCGGGCGTTCTGGCGCGCGCTCGGCGCATTGAACGTGGCGGTGCCGCCCGCCGCCCAGCTGTTGGTGGCCGGGTTGTACCGTCCGCCATTGTTCAAGAACGCGGAGACGCCGTCGAAGCCGCCCCAGACGATCATCTCGGTCCCCGTCCACACCGCGGTGTGTTGGTAGCGGCCGACCGGCGCATTGGCAGTGCTGGTCGAGGACCAGGTGTCGTCGGCGTTCGCCGGACTGGGTGACTGCCTGCCCGCGAAGAAGACGGCGGACGAGGCAACCGCGGCCTTTGCGCTCAAGCTCGGTCGCGCTTCACTCCACCACTCCTCGAAGGAACGCTTCCTCCATTCCACCGTGGCCAGGCGCACGCTCTCCGCACCACGATCGATCGCGGCCAGCACGAACCAGCGGTCCGCATCTTCGTGGAGCGCGCTCACCCGGTTGATCGGAAGCCCGGCGAATTCGCCCTGGATGCGCGCGGTGCACTCCTGCCACTCCGCCGCATCGAGCGAGAGCGAAGCGCCGGCGCCTTCCTCAGGGACGATGCCTTTGGCTTCGGCCTTCTTCAAGAGGACCTCTCGATAGGCGCCGCGCAGACCGCGCAGTGCGGCCGCCGTGCTGACGGTCGATAGCTCCGCCTCGATCTCCTGCTTCTGGAGACCATGAAAGCGAGGATCGCTCGCGTACAACGCGCGGATGCGCCGATCCACCAGCGTGGGGCGAGCCAGACACTCCGCGATCAAGTAGGTGTCGTTGTCGAGCGCCGCGAAGAGCTCGCTCAGAACTGCAGGCTGCTTCGTCTCCTGGGACATGCGGTCGATCTCCGCTTGAAGCTCCAGCGGTGTCACCGGCTGCTGCCAGTACTGCTCGAGCGCGGCAGACTTCGCGAGGCAATCCTCCACGCTCTCGCGGATCGACGCTTCGGGCAGCACCGCCTCGAGCGCTGGCTTTGGTCCCCGATTCTCCTCCGGCCAGATGCGGTGCTCCCAGTAGACGCGTTCGACCGCGGTCTCGAGGCGCACTCGATCCTCGATCGTGAGCGGAGTCGAGTAGTCCCGCGCCGCGCGCGCGGGGGATGGAACATTGAGGACCGCGAGTGCGGCCAGAGTCAGAGCGGCGCTTACCCACGGAAAACGACGTTGCACCTTCATGGTCGGGTTCCCTTTCGTGCGGCAGGTCCTCAGTCGACACGGAGCAGGTCGAAACGAGCGACAGGCTTCTCGGGCGACGATGCGACCGTGCCCTTGTCGATGCGTGCGCGGCGAGGCGCCCCTTCCGGCGTCTCCACTCGACCGATCGCCTCTTTCAAGAAATATTGAAACTAGGCTCCGCTAAACCGGGTGGGCTGGCGCCTCAGCGCGCCGGCGGGCCACCCGGGAGGGATCACGCACCAACGAGAACAATCTTGACGGGTCGCTGGCGTGCGACGCAACACGGTTTTTGCCTTCGCGCTTGAACCGGAGGAGATCGACGCGCAGCTTCTCGGCGCGCGCAGCGAAGCGGCGAGTCCCCGAGCGACCAACGCCGAGATCCGCATCGGTGTCGGCCCTCCGATCCGAGCGTCGTATCAACCGACGTTCTGAATCGACGACTTCGTGGCGGCAGCTCGAGGGATCGCGCGTTGTGCTTCCAGCTGCCCCTGCTCGTACCTCAACCCCCCCGGCTGGGAAGAGCCAGACCATCCCGGCACAAGGAACGTGTGCGCTAGCCAGGGGGATGTCATGTCCACGATCCGCCGAGTTCTCTCGCTCGCTGGTCTTCTCTCCGTGATCTTCGCAGGCTCGGTCCGCGCGGATGGGGCCTGTTGCTTCCGCGACGGACACTGTGAGGTGCTCTCTCAGTCGATCTGCATCCAAATGCAGGGGATCTACCAAGGGGACAACTTCCCCTGCACGCCAAACCCTTGCCCACAGCCGCCGATCAACGACACCTGCGCCTCGGCCATCCCGGTTCCGCGTTGCGCGAACGGGACCATGCTCGGCACCACCTACCTGGCCGTCGGCAACTACGACCCGGGCGAACCGTGGCCCAGTTGCACCGGTTCGCACGAGTACGGGCCGGACGTCGTCTATCGCTTCGACCTCTTCCGAGGTGACGTCCTTAACGTCACGCTCTATCCCTTCAGAACCGACGCGGGGATCTACCTCGTGACCGACTGCTCCGACGTGCACGGGAGCTGCGTCGCCGGCGCCGACTTCACGCTCTACGCGCAGCCGGAGTACCTGAACTACTCCGTGCTCACGACCGGGAGCTACTACCTCATCATCGATGGCTTCTATCAGTACGCGGCGGGCGAGTTTCAGCTCGACTACCAGATGCAGTGCTCGACCGTGGAGGCGCCCGCGGCGGAGGCTCACGTGCTTACGCCGCGACTCAGCGCGAGTCCGACACCCTTCCGCACTGCCACAACCCTTCGCTGCTCGAACGCACCGTCCGAGCAGGTTTCCTTCGAGCTGTTCGACAGCGCCGGGCGTCGAGTTCGCGTTCTCGACTCATCGCTGGGCGTGGGGCGCGACGCGAGCGCCGTGTGGGATGGCCGAGACGAGGCAGGTCGTGCGGTGCCGGCGGGGCTCTACTTCGCCCGCCTCTCGAGCGGGTCGAGTCGAGCGACGCAGGTGCTGGTGAAGATCGACTAGCGCCGCGGGCGCAGCACCTCGCACCGGGGTGCTTGCTTCGGATCGGGGCGCGACGATGCGCGCGCGTGGCGTGCTAGGCGGTGCCGAGGGCGAGCCACGCGAGGAGCGCGCCGCGCGCAGTCCACGCCACCGTTCGGATCCAATTGCTCCGCACCAGCGCACCGTGGGCCTCCGCGTCGAAACCACGTGCCAGCTCCCGGTGCCGCGGCACCTGTAGGAGGAAGGTCGAGAGCCAGATCAGGACGATGAGCGCGAGGCCGACGCTCAGCCAGAGTCGAGCACTCTCGAGCCCGGTAGGCGCGACGAGCACGAGCACTGCGCCGCTCACCGCCTCGAACAGCATGAGCGGCGCGGCGATCCGCGAGATGCGCATCGAATGGTCGCGCTCGAACTCGGAAAAGCGCGCGCGCTCCACGCGATCGAAGAGCGGGTAGTGCACCAGCTGGACGGTCCAGATGAGCCCGACCAGCGCCCAGGTCGTCGCGCAGTGGAGCGCGAAGAGCGGGCTCACGACTCTTCCATTCTCCCGAGCTCGAAGCGGAGCGCACCGTCGAGTTCCGGCCAGAGGAACTGGAAGCCGGCCTGCGCGAGGCGACTCGGCAGAATGCGCGCGCCGCGGAGGAGGAGGTGCGTTCCCATCTCGCCGACCAAGAGTTCGATCGCCTGCTCCGGGATGCGCGCCCAGCAGGGGCGCTGCAACACCTCGGCAAGGATCGTGGCGAAGTCTTCGTTCGTCTCCGGCTTCGGCGCGGTGGCGTTGACCGGCCCGTGCACCCCTTCGGCGCGGAGGAGGAAGTGGAAGATCCCGATCAGATCGTCGAGCGCGATCCACGAGAAGACCTGTTCCCCGGAGCCGATGGGCCCGCCGAGGCCGAGCTGCCACGCGGGAAGCATCTTTCGCAACGCGCCGCCCGCCGCCGCCAGCACGATGCCGATCCGCACGTGCGCGACGCGGATGCCGGCGTCCGAGGCGGGCGCGGTCGCGCCTTCCCACGCACGGCAGGTGTCGGCGAGGAATCCATCGCCGGCCGGGCTCTCCTCGGTCAAGGTCTCCTCGCCACGATGGCCGTAGTAGCCGATGGCGGAGGCGGAGAGAAGCACGCGCGGCTTCCGCGCGCAGCGCGCGAGGTGACCGGCCAGGAGCGTGGTGCTGCGGGTGCGGCTCTCGACGATCTTGCGCTTGCGCGCCTCGGTCCAGCGACCGCCGGCGATGTCCTCGCCCGAGAGGTGGATCACCGCGTCGAAGCCCTCGAGCGCGTTGGGCTCGAGCTGCCCGGCCATCGGGTCCCACCGGATCTCGCGCGTGTTGCGCGGCGTGCGCCGTACCAGCGTCGTTACGTCGTGACCACCGCTGGTGAGGAACGCGATCAGCTGGCGACCGACGAGCCCGGAAGCGCCGCTCAAGAGAATGCGCCACGGCTCACCGCTCATCTCGAGGTGGCGCTTGAGATCTTGCCGCGTGCGCTCGTGACGAAAGGTGAAGAGGCGCTCGAGTTCGTGTTCGACGGCGCGGTGCCCCAGTGCGCCGGCGCGCCCGAGCGGCAGCTGCCAGTGCACGATGTCCTCGAGGAAAGACGCGCCGCTGTCATCCGGCTCGAAGCGATGGATGTGCTCCCAAGCGCGGAAGGGACTTCGCCGCGCGACGTCGCCGAATTGCCGGTTCTCCTGGTAGCCCTGATGCCGTGCCTGCCAGCGAAAGCGAAGCGGCCCCTGCTTCGCGACGAAGGGGAGCTGATCGCCGTCGCGAATGCTGCCGGTGCGCGAGACGACGCGCACGTCGACCCAGGGAGGCGCGAGGCGTTCGAAGGCGCCGACGCGCTCGTGCCAAGCAAAGACCGACTCGACCGGCGCGAGCAGCCGGCTCTTCCGTGTGTACTCGGGCATTCCGTTCCTTCATCTCCTCGCGCGGGGGCGCGAGGCTGCCCTGGCCCCGGCGCATCCTATGCCGACCGGGGCGGCCGATGCGAGCGGCGGGATGGTGCGGACCGACTTGCGCGGTGGCGCAAGTTCAATCAAAGAGGGATCCCGGCTGGTAGCGCGCGACGTACGATTTCACGTCGAGCTTGCGCGCGGTGTTCTCCGAGGACATGTAGCGAATCTTGCCGAAGATCGGGCGCTCCGGACCCCAAGCCCGATCGTAGCGACCGAAGATCCAGAAGATCCCGCTGTAGGAATTCGGGTTCCTTCCATCCAGCGCGTACCTGTTGTTGAGGTCGATCAGGATCGTGAGTGCTTCTTCCGGGGTGCGCGCCCACTCGAGCACCTTCTTGCCCCAAAGCATGCGGAGGTAGTTGTGCATGCGCCCCTCGCGGACGAGCTGGGTCTGCGCCGCGTTCCAGAGCGGATCGTGAGTCGCGGCCGCCTCGAGTTGCTCGCGGGCGTAGCACGGCTCGCGCCGATCGCCGCGATGCTCGCCCAAGGTGCGACGCGCCCACTCCGGCAGCGACTCATACCGCTCCTCGTCCTGCGGTCGATGCCGCGCGAAGGCGTAGCCCAATTCACGCCAGGTGATGAGCTGATCGAGAAAGCCCTCCGCGGCGCGGCTCACGCCCCAGTACCCTTCGCGGCTGCCATTGGCCCTCGGGTTCACCCGATCGAGCGACCACTGCTCCTGCTTCATCACGGCGGCGAAGACCTCCTGCGCGGCGATGTGCCCGAAATGGAGGTAGGGCGAGAGGCCGCTCGTCACCTCAAGGCTCGGTTCGTTTCGCTCCTGGTCGTAGCGGGGCAAGCCGTCCCGGAGAAATCGTCGAAGCTGCGCGGCGGCGGCGGCCGAACCACCGCGGATCTCGGGCGCGACCTTGATCGTGTGATCGATCGCGAGCTTCGCGAGCCCTGTCCCACCATCCGCGAGCAGGCGCGCGAGGTCGGCCGCGGGCCACCGCGTCGCAATCCCCGCGGGAAGCGTGCCCAGCGTGGGGAGCGACACGCGAGCGAGGGAGTCGACCCGCGGGAGGCGATCGAGGTGCGGGAGCAGGTTCTTCTGCAGGAAGCGACGAAAGGCGTAGGCGGTCGGAAAGTCGCTCGGGCTCGCCGCGAGCGGCAGGAGGCCGTTCGAGTCGACCGCCTCGAGGCGCACATCGAGTTCGTTCGCGGCCGCGGCGGTCATGCGCGGGAGCATGAAGCCGGGAAAGTCATCGGTCACGACCGCGACCGCGTGGCCGCCCAGCGCGCGAAGCAGTCCCTTCCCCGCGTCTGACTCCGGTTCGACGTACGGAAAGTAGAGGATCGGTTTGTCGGCTAGGCGCCGCGCGTTCTCGACCATCCCTTCGATCACGAAGTGGTGGATGCGATCAGAGGCCCAACGATAGCCGATGCGGAGCGCCTCCAGGATCACGAGCGGCTTTCGGAGCTCGACCGCCAGCGCGACCGCATGATCGAGCGCGTAGTTCCAGCGGGTGCGCCGCGCGCTCGTCATCCAGTAGAGAACGAAGCCGCGCTCGGGTCGGATCGGCGCGGAGTTCCGCGCCCGGCAGCGATCGGCAGGCGTGCTCAACGATGGTCGCTCCTTCTGCTCGACGTCATGAGGCATCAGACGAAGGCGAAGCGACGCACGCGTGGCCGCGGCATCGTGACTGCGAGTGCGCCGAGGACGCCGGGCGACACCTCGAAGGCTCGCATCGACCACCGCGCCGCTTCGGTCGGATCCTCTTCGACCAGGTGGAGCCGCGCCGTTCGTTCGGCCGCACCGTCACGGTGAAGCTCGCGAGATCGATCGAGAGGCCAAATCCACGCCCCTTGAGCCACGCTTCCTTCTGCGTCCAGATGCGGAAGAAGGCCCGCTCCCACTGGGCGGGCGGCAAGGCGAAGAGCTCGTCACGCTCGCGCTTCGCGAAGTAGTCGCGCGCCAGCCGCGCCAGCTCGGGCAGCGGGCGCATCGCCTCGAGATCGACCCCGAGGGTCGCGTTCCAGGCGACCGCGAGCAGCGCGGTCCCCTCGGAGTCCGAGAGATTGAAGGAGAGGCGGCGCCCGTCGGGCAGCGCCGGAAGCATCGGCTTCCCTTGAGGAGCATGCTCGAAACGGAGTGCGCGCGGGTCGGCACCCAGGTATCTCGCGAGGATCAGTCGCAGTCCGCCGCGTCGCGCGGCATAGCGCGCACGGAGCCAATCGAAGCGCAGGCGATCCATGCGCGCGCGTTCCTCGCGGGAGAGGAGATCCTGTCGCTCCGTCAACCGCGGCGCCGACAGCTCGAGCGGCACGCGCCACAGGTGCACCTCGTTCGCGGCCAACGGCGGCGCGCTCCCGCGTTCGCGCCAGAGGCTCACGGCAGCGCCCCGAGCGCGCGCGCCACCTCGCTCCAAACCGCGTTCCCCTCTTCCTCGAGAAAGAAGTGACCGGCGGTGAAGATTCGCGTGCGACAGGCACCACGAGTCATCTCGCGCCAGGCCTCGAGTTCGCCGGTCGGGACGTTCGGATCGGCCGTCCCGCCGAAGATCAGGAGGTCGCACTCGAGCGGCGCGCGCGGGGTGTACCGATAGGTCTCGCAGAGGGCGAAGTCGGCGCGCAGCGTCGGGAGAACCAGCGCCATCAATTCGCGGTGGGCCAGCACTTCCTCAGGCGTCCCCTTCATCGCGCGGAGCGCTTCGATGAAGTCGTCCTCGGGCAGTTGATGGATCGTGGTGGAGCGGTCGACCCGATGCGGCGCGCGCGAGGCGGCAAGCACGAGCAGGGACGGCGCGGGGTGACCGAGCGCGGAGAGCCGCCCCGCCAACTCATAGGCGATGAGCGCGCCCATGCTCGCGCCGAAGAGTGCGTAGGGCGCGGGCAGCGACGCGGCCAGGACTGGTGCGGCCGCGTCGAGGAGCGCGTCCATCCGCGCGTACGGCGCTTCGCGAATCCGTCCCTCGCGCCCCGGCAGCTGCAGCGGCGCGAGATCGAAGCGCTGATTCCAAACCCGCCGTGCTCCGCGATAGATCGAGGCGCCGCCGCCGGCGAACGGCAACGCCACGACGCGTGCCCGGGCACCCGGATCGGGCGCGCCGAAGGGCCACCAGCTTCCCGCCGCTCGTTCCAACCGTCACTCCCTTCGCCAGAATGTCCCTGCCTGGTCCGACCGGCGGAGTGTACTATCCCGCCGTTCGTTGCCGCCTCAGGTTCAAGCATCGTCCCAGGCCTCATCGCGCAGAGACGGAAGTGACTCGACCCGACCCTGGACCGCGCATCCGACCGACGCGAGCCGGCGAGACCTCGATCGTCCGGCTGCTCCAGAGGCGCGCGGCGGAGCAGGGAGACGAGCTCGTCTACCGCTTCCGTCCAAACCTGCCAGCCGAAGAACAGCGGCTCACCTACGCGGCGCTGGACGCGCGCGCGCGACGGTTGGCAGCGTGGCTGGAGCGCGAAGGCCTGGCCGGCGAGCGAGTGCTTCTCCTCTTCCCCGCCGGGCTCGAATTCGTCGAGGCGTTCTTCGCCTGCCTCTACGCCGGCGTGATCGCGGTGCCGGCCTATCCCCCGCGCGCCAATCGCACGCTCGAGCGCATCGAGTCGATGGCGCGTGACGCCGGCGCGCGAGCGGCCCTGGTCGCCGCGGGTCAAAGGGAGCGCGCGCTCGAGGCGACGCGCGGTTCTTCCGTCTTGTCGTCGCTCCGGTGGCTCGCGAGAGACGAAGTGGAAGGCTCGCTCGAGAGAGCGGCGCACGCGAGCAGCGCGGAGTTCGATCCGGATGCGGTGGCCTACCTCCAGTACACCTCCGGTTCCACCTCGGAGCCCAAGGGGGTGATGGTCTCCCACCGAAACGTGCTCGAGAACCTCGAGACGATCGCGATTGGCTTCGCGCACGATCGAGAGAGCCGCGCCCTCACCTGGCTGCCCCACTTCCACGACATGGGCTTGATCGATGGGATCCTCCAGCCGGTCTACTCCGGCTTTCCCACCACCATCCTCGACCCGTTGAGCTTCCTGCAGAATCCGGCGCGCTGGTTCGAGCTCATCACCGAGCTCAGCATCACGCACACCGGCGGGCCGAACTTCGCCTATGAGCTGGCTTCGCGGCGGGTCGAGCCCGACCCTGAGAAGTACGACCTCTCCTCGTGGGCCGTGGCCTACAACGGCGCGGAGCCGGTGCGCGCCGATACCCTCGAGCGCTTCGCTCGCACCTTCGCGCGCTGTGGCTTCGATCGCCGCGCGCTCTACCCCGCCTACGGCCTGGCCGAGGCCACGCTCAAGGTCACGGGAGGCGATCGCGGCAACGGCCCGCGGCTTCTCTCGGTCAATCGCGCCGCGCTCGAAGCGGGCCGGGTCGATGTGAGCGATGCCGATCACCAGTTGGTCGGTTCCGGTCATGTGGCCGGCGAGACGCGCGTGCGAATCGTGCGGGTGACGGAGGACGAAGCGACCGGCGCATCGCGCTTCGCAACGCTCGGCGACGATGAGGTGGGTGAGATCTGGGTGACCGGTCCAAGCGTCGCGCGCGGCTACTGGCATCGCCCGGAGGAGACCCGCGCCACCTTCCAGGCGACGCTGCCGAACGACCCGGGGCTCTACCTCCGCACCGGAGATCTCGGCTTCCTCCGCGACGGTGAACTCTTCGTCACCGGCCGGGCGAAGGACCTGATCATCGTTCGCGGGCGAAACCTCTATCCCCAGGACCTCGAGCGGACGGTGGAGGCGTGCGCCACCACCATTCGAGCGGGCGGCGCGGCGGCATTCCGCCTCGAAAGCAATGAAGAGCCTGAGCGCGTCGCGATCGTGATCGAGGTGGAGCGGCACGGGCCGAAGCAGCCGGAACAGCTGCTCGCCGCGATTCGCGCGGCAATCGTCGAAGCGCACGAGATCGACCCGACGCGCCTCGTGCTGGTGAAGCCGGGCGGCGTGCCGCGCACCTCGAGTGGAAAGGTGCAGCGCTCCGCCTGCCGTCGCGCGCTCGAGCAGGGAGCGCTGCCGGTGCTCGCCGAGTGGTCTGCACCGAGCCCCGCGGATCTTGAGTCGAGCGCGGCCGACCCGCGCTCCCCGCACGCCTGGCTGGAGGCTCGTCTGGCCCGCGCCCTGGGCGTGGCGCAGGTCGGACTCGCCTTCGATCAGCCGCTCACTCGCTTCGGCCTCGACTCGCTTCGCGCGACGGAGTTGGCTCACGAAATCGAGGTCACCTATGGCCTGGTGCTACAGCCGGGAGAGCTGCTCCTCGCGCCGTCGCTCGCATCGATCGCGGCGCGACTCGAGGAGGCGCGCGCCGTCGCCCCGGCCGTGGTTGAACCTCCACCCGAGGAGTGCGATCTCTCGGCGGGACAGCTCGCGCTCTGGTTCTTGCAGGAGCTGGCGCCGGAGTCGAGCGCGTACACCATCACCTCCGCGCTTCGGCTCCACGGAGTCGTCGACGAGGCCCGACTCGTGGGCGCACTCGAGCAGGTGGTCACCCGACACGCCTCGCTCCGCGCGCGAATCGTGCGACGCGCGGGAGGACCGCGACAACGCTTCGACGTTCCCTTCGCTGCGATGGTGGAGCGAGGTCAGCTGGATGACGACACGAACCTGTCGGCCCGCCTCGCCGATCTCGCGCTCCGACCCTTCGATCTCGAGCGCGGACCGCTCGCACGCTTCGGGCTCTATCGGGTCGGGAGGGAGTGGATCCTACTCCTCTCGATCCACCACCTGATCGCGGACCTCTGGTCCCTCTCGGTCCTCCTCAAGGACCTCACCTCGGCCTATCAAGGGGGGGGTGGTGCGGAGATTCGCGTTGAGGAGATGCCGCCACACCCAAGTGAATTCGTGAGTTGGCAGAGCGGGCTACTGGAGGGATCTGAAGGTGAGTCGCTCATCCGGGCGCTCCGTCAGGAGCTGGGCGGCGAGGCGCCGGCGACCAGCCTGCCGACCGATCGAAGCCGCCCCCCGGGCCAGACCTTCCGCGGCGGCCTCCTCCGGTTCGACCTCGCGCCCGCCACCGCCTCGGCGCTTCGCGATCTGGCCAAGGCGCGCGGCGTGACCCTCTACGCGCTCCTGCTCGCCGCTTTCCAGCTGCTGGTGGCGCGCCTGTCGGGCGAGCGCGAGGTTTGGATCGGCGCGCCCGCCGCCGGACGGACCCGCGCGCGCTTCCGCGATCTCGTCGCCTATCTCGTCAATCCGATCGTGGTCCGTGGCGACTTCTCGGCGGACCCGACCTTTCTGGAGCTGCTGGACGAAACCGCGGCGCGCCTGGCCCGCGCGCAGCGCACGCAGGACTACCCCTTCGCGCGATTGGTGAAGGAACTCAAGGCGCGCCGCGATCCGAGCCGTTCACCGCTCTTCGATCACATGTTCGAGCTCCGCGCCACGACGGAGCTGGTGCGCGGTGACCTCGCCGCCGGAAGCACCGCGCGCGTCCACTTCTCCGATCAGCTCTGGGCCGAGGCGGTTGAGATCGACCGCCGCACCGCGCAATTCGACCTCTCGGTCAGTGCGACCGATCACGCTGACCGCCTCTCGCTCGAGTACGAGTGGAATCGCGACCTCTACGAAGCGGCGCGCGTCGAGGGATGGCACGCGAACTTCGCTCAGCTGCTCGAGGCGATCGCGCGCGAGCCGGAGCTTCCGAGCTCACGCCTGCCCCTGCTTGCAAACGCCGAGTCCGCCGGCGCGATCCAACGCGCGGCGGAGCGGACGATCGACCCGGCCGGCGCGATCCACCGCTTGGTCGAGGCGCATGCCGCCGCCACGCCGCTCGCCCTCGCCGCCGTGCATGGCGACGCACGCCTCACCTACGGCGAGCTCGACAGGCGCGCGGCGCGACTCGCCGCGCGACTAAGGGCGCGCGGCATCGGCTTCGACGCGCGGGTCGCCGTCTCGATGCCGAAGTCGCTCGATCTCCTGGTTGCGCTGCTCGCGATCTGGAAGGCGGGCGGCGCCTACTTAGCGCTGGATCCCACCCAACCGAGCGAACGGCGCCGCTTCCTGGTCGCGGATGCTGATGCGCGCCTCGTGCTGGTGCGTCGCGCCGACGCCTCCGGTGATCCGGGCATCGCCGCGCCGCTCGATGATCTCGGCGCGCCGCTCATCGCCATCGACGACGAAGACCCGCTCGCGCTGATGCCATCCGTGGACGCAAGGCCGCCCTCGCCCGAGAGCCTGGCCTACGTGGTCTACACCTCGGGCACGACCGGGCGCCCCAAGGGGGTGATGGTGAGCCACGCGAGCTACCTCTCCGCCTATCGCGCCTGGGATCGCGCGTATGATCTCGCACGCTTTCACGCGCACCTCCAAATGGCGAGCCCAAGCTTTGACGTTTTCATGGGCGACGTCGCCCGCGCCTGGGGCGCGGGTCGGCCTCTCGTCCTGGTCGATCGCGAGACTCTGCTCGATCCGCCCGCACTGG
Source organism: Candidatus Eiseniibacteriota bacterium (assembly GCA_046327845.1). GTDB lineage: Bacteria > Eisenbacteria > RBG-16-71-46 > CAIMUX01 > CAIMUX01 > JADJQY01. Next base: position 111,287 of record JAXLXQ010000005.1, read on the forward strand.
CCGAACTGTGCCGCGAGCACGAGGTCGACTTCGGCGACTTCCTGCCGGCGACGCTGCGCGAACTCGCGACGCACCTCATCGCGAGCGGTGAACCGCTTAGGCAATTCCAGATGGCGGTGGTCGGATCCGACGCCTGGTTCACCGCCGACTTCCCGCTCTTCCGCGCCGCGCTCGGTCCGCGGACCGCGATCCTGAACTCCTACGGCGTGACCGAGGCGACGATCGACAGCTGCTTCGATCACGTGACCGACCGCGACCTCGAGCGAAGCGTGCCGGCGATCGGGCGCGCGCTCCAGAACTCGGCGCTCTACGTGCTCGATCGGCATCTGAAGCCGCTGCCGCCCGGAGTGCGCGGCGAGCTCTACCTCGGTGGCGCTGCGGTGGCGCGCGGCTACCTCGGTCGCCCGGACCTCACCGCCGAGCGCTTCTTGCCCGATCCCTTCGGCCCGCCCGGCACGCGCATGTACCGAAGCGGCGATCAAGCGAGGCGGCTGCTCGATGGTCGGGTCGAGTTCCTGGGACGAGGCGACACACAGGTCAAGATTCGCGGATACCGCGTCGAGCCGGCCGAGATCGAGGCGGTGCTGAAGCAGCACGTCGCGGTGCGCGATGCCGCGGTGGTCGCACAGGAGCAGGGCCGCTCGCGGCGGTTAGTGGCCTACGTCGTATCGAGCGCGGACGAGGCGACACTCCGCGCCCACGCCGCCGACTCGCTCCCCGCCTACATGGTGCCGTCCGCGTTCGTCTTCCTGCCCGAGCTGCCGCTCACCGCCAATCGCAAGCTCGATCGGACCGCGCTGCCCGCGCCCAGCGTGGTCGCGGAGCTTCCGGAACTACGGGCCGCGCGCGGTGGCGCGGAGGAGACGCTCTCGGCGGTCTGGCGTGAAGTGCTCGCCCTCGAACAGGTCGGGGTACACGACAACTTCTTCGAGCTGGGCGGCGACTCGATCCTCGCGATCCAGGTGGTTTCGCGCGCGCGCGAACGAGGGGATCGCGGTGACCGCGCAGGCGCTCTTCGAGCGCCCGACCATCGCGGGACTGGCCGAGGTCGCGGAAGAGACCCGGCCGAGCCTGGCGTCGCTTGCCCCCGCGAGCAGCCGCGACCTTCCGCTCCTGCCGATTCAGCGTTGGTTCTTCACGCAGCGCTTCGATCATCCCGCGCACTGGAACCTCGCGATCGCGGTCGAGGCCAGACATCCGCTCGAGCCCGACACGGTGCGCGCGACCCTCGCGCTGCTCCTGGCGCGACACGAGGCGCTTCGTTCTCGCTTCCACCGCGACGCGGGCGGGTGGCGCGCGGAGCTGGCGCCGCTCGAGACCGAGCTCCCGCCCCTCGCGCGGATCGAAACGAGCGACGAACGAGAGGTCGACGCGCTCGCGGCGCGCTTGGCCACCGAACTCGATCTGACCAAGGGTCCGCTACTCCGTTTCGGTTTGGGCTCCGATGCCGAGCGCTCTTGCCTCCTGGTGGTCAGCCACCACCTGGTGATGGACGGCGTCTCGTTGCGGGTGATGCTGAGCGAGTTCGAGGCGGTCTACCTCGCGCTCGAGGCGGGGCGGCCGGTCGAGCTTCCCGCCCTCACCGCGAACCTCGAGAGCTGGGGCCGCGCCCTCCTCTCCCACGAGCTGCCGCGGGCGGAGATTCGCGCAGCCGCGGCGCGCCTGATCGCGAGCACGGAATCGCCGCTCGACCCCGCACTGTCCAACTTCGGATACGAGGGAGAGACGCGAGTCCAGGTGACGGCGCTCGATCGCGAAGAGACGACGCGACTGCTCCGCGCGACGGCAGGCAGGGTGCTCCCGATTCTCTTGGCCGCGACGGCCGACGCGATGACGAGTCCCGATCGACCACTCTGGCTCGACCTCGAGGAGCATGGACGGGATCTCCTGCCCGGGCAGGACAGCTCGCGGACGATCGGTTGGTTCACCGAGTTCGCGCGCGTCGCACTGAGGCGTGGGGAGCATCCGACCGCCACACTGCGCGCGGCAGAGGAGGCACTCGCACACGCGGTGCGTCCGCTCCTCGCGGCGCGCTTCGCGGCGCGCGATCCCGAGTTGACGGCGGAGTTGGATCGCCTCCCGCGCGCCGAGGTCAGCTTCAACTACCTCGGCCGTTTCGACCCCCTGCTCGAATCGAGTCGCCTCTGGACCCGCCTGCGCGAACCGGTGGCTCCGCGGCGAGCAGCCGGCGCGGCGCGGACCCACGCGCTCGAGATCGACGCCAGCATCGAAGGGGGCGAGCTGCGCCTGCTCTGGTCACATCGCACCGAGGAAGCGGATCGGACGACGCGCGTCGCCGCCTCCTTCCACGAGGCGCTGCGCGCGCTGGTCTCGAGTCTCCTCGGCGAGGAGAGCGAGGATGTCGAGGCGGTGCTCCCACTCACCCCGATGCAGGAGGGGATGCTCTACCACCATCTCGAGGCGCCGGAGCACGACCCCTACATCGCCCAGATCGCGCTCGAACTCGAAGGAACGATCGACCTCGCTTGCTTCGCTCACGCCTGGCAAGACGCGGTTGAGAGCTTCCCCGCTCTCCGCACCGAGTTCGCCTGGCAGGGGCTCGATCGCCCCGAGGCGAGGGTGCGCCGAAGCGCGTCGCTCCCCTGCGCGATCCTCGAGGCGGAGGTTGGGACGCTTCCCGACCTGATGGCGCGCCTGCGCGCGCGCTCTTTCGACCTCACGCGCGCGCCGCTCGCGCGGCTCGACCTGGTGCCGCGCGGTGCCGAGGAGACGCTCGCGATCCTCACCCACCATCACCTCCTCTTCGACGGCTGGTCGCTTCCGATCCTGATCGAACGGGCGTTCGAGGCATACGAGGCGCGGATCGAAGGCCGAACGCCGCGACCCCTGCGTCGCGCGGCGCCGCAGCTCTTCCACCAGTGGCGCGCAGAACTCGATCCGCGCGAGGCGGAGCGCTTCTTCGCGCGCTACCTCGCGGCGTACGAAGGCGAGGGGGGATTGCCCGAGGCGCGCCCCGTCGCATCGCGCACGGCGAGCGGCACCGGCGTGCTCGAAGCGAGCCTGCCCGCGGAGCTGGAAGGGGCAGCGCGGCGCCACGGCCTCACCGCGAGCACCCTCGTCCAAGCCGCCTGGGCTCTCGTGCTGGGGTCGGCCCTTGATGAGCGCGACGTGATCTTCGGCGCCACCTCCTCGGGACGCCCGCCGGAACTGCCGGGAGTCGAAGCGGACGTCGGACTCTTCATCAACACGATGCCGGTGCGGGTGAAGCTCGATCTTGAGCGGCGCGTGATCGACTGGATGCGCTCGCTCCAGGCTGAGGGCGCAGAGCTTCGCCGCCACGAGCAGGCATCGCTTGCGACGGTGCAGCGCGCCGCCGGAGGCAGGGCCCCGCTCTTTCAGACGCTCCTCGTCTTCGAGAACTACCCGCTCGATCTGGCGCGAGTGCGGGAGCGCTCGCACTTCCGCGTCACGCGCGTGCAGCTGCACGAGGAGACCAACTACCCGCTCACCCTGGTGGTGGGCGATCGGCTCTCGCTTCGTCTCCTCTACGACCGCGCGCACTACGACGAGGCGGCGCCCGCGCGACTTCTCGCGCGCTTTCGCCTGGCGGCCGAGCGGCTGCTGGCGCGACCCAACGCGCCGCTCCACGAAGTCTCGCTCGTCGCGACGGAGGAGGAAGAGACGCTGACCCGTCTCGGGCGCGGCCCGCTCGCCCCGCGACGCGACGCGTCGATCGTCGCCCGCTTCCGTCGCATTGCCGCGCTCGAGCCTTCGGCGACCGCGCTCTCGGCGATCGGACGGGAGACAGTGCCCCTCTCCTACGCCGCGCTCGACGCGCGCTCGCGCGAGCTGGCCCTCGCCCTCACCCGGCGCGGTCTCGCGCGCGGTGCGCGGGTGCTGGTCGCCCTCGATCGTTCGACCGATCTCGTCATCGCGATGCTCGGGACCCTGCGTGCCGGGCTGGTCTGCGTGCCGATCGATCCGGAGTGGCCCGAGGTTCGCGCGCGTGCCATCGCGGGAGAACTCTCGGTCCCGCTCGTGATCGCGGCGCGCGGAGAGTGGGCGCCGTGGCCCCACGCTTCCGTGGCCACGCTCCTCGCCGAGGGACAGGCCGCCTTGCCCGAGGAGGAGTGCGCGATTGCTCCGACCGAGATCGCGATCGTGCTCTACACCTCCGGCTCGACCGGCGTGCCCAAGGGGATCGAACTCTCACACGGCAACGTGCTGAACCTGATCGACGGATCGCCCGAGGCGCGAAATGGCCCGGGCGAGTCAACGCTGCAGCTCGCCTCGATCGCCTTCGACGCAGCCACCCTCGAGATCTGGGGAACGCTGCTCCACGGAGGACGCCTCGTGATCCCCGAGAGCGGCGCGCCGAGCGCGTCCGACCTCGCGCGCTGGATCGAGTCGAGCAACCTCACCAGCCTCTTCCTCACGACCGGGCTCTTCCATCTCATGGTCGAGGAGCAGGTCGAGGTGTTGGCGCGCCTGCCGCGAGTCATGACCGGCGGCGACGTCCTCTCGCCGAGCCACGTCGCGCGATTCTTCGCGAGCGGCGGCCGACTGCTCGTGAACTGCTACGGCCCGACCGAAGCCGCCACCTACGTCGCGCGTGCCGTGCTGACCGCGCCGCTCGTCGAGGGAGAGCGCGCGCCGCTCGGCTGCCCCATCGCCAACACCACGCTTCACGTGCTCGACGCGGCCGGGCGCCCGGCACCGTTCGGAGCGCCGGGCGAGCTTTGGATCGGCGGCGCCAGCGTGGCCCGCGGCTACGCGGAGCAGCCGGAGTTGACCGCCGCCGCCTTCCTCGCCGATCCCTTCGGGGCGGGCGGCGCGCGCCTCTATCGCACCGGCGATCGCGTGCGTTGGCGCGAGGACGGACAGCTCGAGTTCCTCGGCCGTCGCGACGGACAGATCAAGGTGCGCGGCTTCCGCGTGGAGCTGAGCGAGGTCGAGGCGGCACTCCACGCGCTCCCCGCGGTGCGCGCCGCCGCGGTGGTGGCCGAGGGAGAGCGCGGACGCACGGAGCTCCACGCCTTCGTGGTCGGAGTGGAGGGAGCGGCACGGGACGGCACGGCGCTGGCTCGCGCTCAAGGAGCGGGTCCCGCGCTTCCTCGTTCCCTCGCGCATCACCTTCCTGGATGAGTTGCCGCTCACCACCGCGGGCAAGGTCGATCGCCGCGCCTGCCCCGCGGCGGAGCGCGCGAATCGTCGGCGCGCCCCCGGCCACGCCGATCGAAAAGTCGATCGCCGCCATTTGGCGCGACGTGCTCGAGGTCGCTTCGGTCGGCGCGAGGACGACTTCTTCGATCTGGGCGGACACTCGCTCCACGCCACTCGCGTGATCTCGCGGATCGGTCGAGCGCTCGGCGTCGACCTGCCGCTTCGCGCGCTCTTCGACGCGCCGACCGTGCGCGGCCTGGCCCGTCGGGTCGAAGCGTCGAGCCAGGCGTCGTCGACTGCGATCGCGCGCGCCGAGGAGTCGGAGCGACGCCGCGCCTCCTTCGCGCAGTCGCGCCTCTGGTTCTTGGATCGCTTGGAACCGGAGAGCGCGGCCTACAACATCGCGGGCGCGATGCGGCTCCGCGGGCCGCTCGATCACGGCGCGCTCGAGGCGGCGCTCGCCCAGGTGATCGCGCGCCACGAGACGCTGCGCTCCACCTTTCACGAGGAGGCGGGTGAGCCGATCGTCCGGGTCGAGCCGACCGTTGCCGTCACCATTGCGGTCGAGCCGATCTCCGGGGGCGAGGAGGCGGACGCGCTCGCGCGCGCCGCGGAGCTTGCGCGGCTCCCCTTCGACCTGGCGCGTGGACCGCTCTATCGCACGCGCCTCTTCCGACTCTCGGCCGAGGATCACCTCCTCGCCTTCGCGCTCCACCACATTGCGGCCGACGGCTGGTCGATCGGGCTCTTGATCGAGGAGTGGACGAGGGCCTATCGCGCCCAACTCGAGGGGGGCGACGCCAAGCTCCCCGCGCTCCGCGTGCAGTACGGAGACTGGGCCGCGTGGCAGCGCGCGCGTCTGCGCGCCGGCGCGGCGGAGGGCGGTGCGCTCGCGCGGCAGCTCGACTCCTGGCGCGAAGCGCTCGAGGGACTCCCCGCGCTCCAGCTGCCGACCGATCTCCCCCGACCCGCTCGACCCACCTCGCGTGGCGCGGCCTTCCCGGTCGAGCTGGATCTCGCGCTCACCGCCGCGCTCGAGGCTCGAGCCCGCGAAGAGGGCGTCACGCTTCACATGCTCCTCCTCGCCGCCTTCGCCGCGCTGCTCGGCCGTTGGTCGGGACAGCGCGATCTTGGGATCGGCACGCCGGTCGCGAACCGCACGGTGCCGGAGGCCGAGGCGTTGATCGGCGTCTTCATCAACACGCTGGTCGTCCGCGCGCGCTGGGAGGACGACGCGACCACCTTCCGTCAATTGCTCGGTCAGGTGCGTGAGTCGACCCTCGCGGCCTATGCGAATCAGGAAGCTCCCTTCGAGGAGGTGGTGGCCGCGCTCGACCCCACGCGCGACCTCGCGCGCACCCCGCTCTTCCAGGCGATGTTCATCCTGCAGAACGCACCCACCGCGCGCTTCGACCTGGGCGCGGTGCGGGCCGAGCGGGTCGAGCTGCCGGCTGTCACCTCGAACTTCGACCTCACCCTCTCGCTCGAGGTGGAGGAGGAAGGCGCGCGCGCCCTGCGCGGCGAATTGGAGTACTCAACCGAACTGTTCCACGAGGAGACACCGCGCCGCCTCTTCGAGCATTGGCGGCGCTTCCTCGAATCGGTGTCGCGCGATCCGGAACTCGAAATCGCGCGGGTGCCGCTCCTCTCGCCCACCGAACGGACGCGCGCCCTCGAGGTCTCTAGTGGAGCGGGCGCGCTGCGCCCGAGTCCCCTCTCCCTGCCCGAGCGCATCGCCGATCAAGCGCGGCGTTGGCCCGAGCGGATCGCGGCCCTTCTCGGGCACCGGCGACTGAGCTACGGCCAACTGGACGAGCGCGCCGCGCGTCTCGCCCGCGCCCTGGTCGAGCGCGGCGTCGGACCGGAGGTGCGGGTGGGGTTGCTCCTCGATCGCTCCCCCGAGTACGCGGTGGCGATGCTCGCGGTCTGGAAGGCGGGCGGCGCGGCGGTGCCGCTCGATCCCGATCACCCGCGCGATCGCCTGGGCTATGCACTCGAGGATTGCGGCGCCGCCCTCGTGCTCACGACCGAAGCCTACCGTGGGATCGCGGAGGAGTCGACCGCGCGCCCGTTGCTCTTGGACGACGAGGCGAACTTCGCCGCGGAGCCGCTCGCGCCCCGCGCGCTCGCGATGGAGAGCCTCGCCTACTGCATCTACACCTCGGGCACGACCGGGCGTCCCAAGGGGGCGATGGTCTCTCACCGCGCCTTGGCCGACGCCTATCTCGCGTGGGAGCGGCTCTACGGCCTCGGCGAGATCGCGAGCCACCTCCAAATGGCGAGCGCCGGCTTCGACGTCTCGATCGGCGACCTCACGCGCGCTCTGGGCTCAGGCGCGACCCTGGTCTTCTGTCCGCGCGAGCGACTGCTCGATCCGGCCGCGCTCTTTGAGCTCTTCGCGCGCGAGCGGGTCGAGTTCGCCGAGTTCGTGCCGGCGGTGCTGCGCGGCGTGGCAGCCCACGCAAGGAAGACCGGCCAACGGCTCGAGAGCGCGAAGGTGATCGCGATCGGCAGCGACGTCTGGACCAGCGCCGAGATCGACGCGTTCCGCGCCACCTTCGGACCTCGCACCCGCCTCGCCAACTCCTACGGCGTGACCGAGGCGACGATCGACTCGACCTGCTGGTTCTTGGCGGACGCAGTAAAGATCGGAGCAGCACCCCCCATCGGATCGCCGCTCACCCACGCCACCGTCTACGTGCTGGATGAGCAGCTCGAACCGACACCGCCCGGCGTCTTGGGTGAGCTTTACCTCGGCGGGCCCGGCGTGGCGCGCGGCTATCACGCGCGCCCCGACCTCACCGCGGAGCGCTTCGTCCCCGACCCTTTCGGCCCGTCCGGCGCGCGCCTCTACCGCACCGGCGATCGCGCCCGCTACCTCGCGAGCGGCGAGGTGACCTTCGCCGGCCGCGGCGACGATCAGGTCAAGATTCGCGGACAGCGCGTCGAACTGGCCGAGATCGAAGCAGCGCTCCGCGCCTCGACGGATGTGGTGAGTTGCGCCGTGGTGGTGAAGGAGTCGAGCGAGGGCACGCGCCTCGCTGCCTACCTCGTGCCGCGCGCGATGGGTGACTTCGATCCGGCCGCGCTTCGCGAAACGATGCGCGCGCGCCTGCCCGATGCGTGGCTCCCCTCCGCCTTCGTTGCGCTCGAGGCATTGCCGCTCACGCCCAACGGCAAGGTGGATCGACGCCGCCTGCCCGAACCGGAGTGGAGCTTCGCCGCGGAGTACGAGCCTCCGCGCGGCGCGCGCGAGGAGGCAGTCGCCGCGGCCTTCGCCGAGGTGCTGGGGCGCGCGCAGGTGGGCGCGACCGACGACTTCTTCTCGCTCGGTGGCCACTCGCTCCTCGCGGTGCGCGTGATCTCGGCGCTCCGCGCGACGCTGGAGTCGAGTTGCCGCTTCGCGCGCTCTTCGAGACGCCAGTCGTTCGCCAGCTCGCGGCCACGCTCGATCAAGTCACGGGCGCTCCACCGCCGCTCCTCCCGGCCACGGCCAGCGCACGGAAGCGCGCCTCCTTCGCGCAGACGCGCCTCTGGTTCCTCGATCGACTTGAACCGGGAAGCCCGGCCTACAACCTCCCGACCTCGCTCACCCTCGAGGAACGCTCGAGGTGGCGGCGCTCGAGCTTCGCTCTCCGCGCTCCTCGCGGCATGAAGCGCTTCGCACCACGCTGGTCGAGGGACCCGAGGGACCTGAGCAGGTGATCGCGTCGCCCGAGCGGTTCGATCTTCCGGTGGTCGACCTCTGCGCGATGGATGCGTCGCTGCGCGAACGCGAGGCATTGCGCTGGGCGCGCGAGGAGGCGACCCGTCCTTCGATCTCGCGCGCGGTCCCCTCTTCCGCGCGCGGCTGCTGCGTCTGGCCCCGAGGCGTCACACGCTGCTTGTCACCATTCACCACGCGGCGGCCGACGGCTGGTCCTTCGTCGTGCTGGTGCGCGAGCTGGGCGAGCTCTACGGCGCGGCGCTCGCCGGCCGCGCCCACGACCGTGAGTCGTCACCGCTCGCACCGCTCGCCGTGCAGTACGCCGACTGGGCCGCCTGGCAGCGCGCCTGGCTCGAGGGAGGCGAGATGACGCGCCAGCTCGACTACTGGCGTGGTGAGCTCCAGGGAATCGAGACGCTGGTGCTGCCGGGCGATCGCCCGCGTCCCGCGCGCCCGAGCTACGGCGGCGCGTCGATCCCGGTGCGGCTGAGCGCGCGACTCCGTCGGAAGCTCGAGGCGCTCGCGCGCACGGAGCGGGCCACGCTCCACATGGTGCTCCTGGCCGGCTTCGGCGCCGCGCTCGGTCGCTGGTCCGGGCAGGAGAGCTTCGCGGTCGGCACGCCGGTCGCCAATCGTCGAACGCGCGAGGTGGAGCCGCTGATCGGCTTCTTCGTCAACACCCTCGCGCTTCGCCTGCGCTTGGACGGCGCGCGGCTCTCTTTCCGTCAGCTGCTCGCGCGCGTGCGCGAGAGCGCGCTCGGCGCCGAGGCTAATCAAGACGTCCCGTTCGAGCGGGTAGTCGAGGAGCTGGCGCCGGAACGGCAGCTCGGACACACGCCGCTCTTCCAGGTGCTCTTCGCGCTCCAGAACGTGCCGGTCACCTCGCTCCCGCTGCCCGGCCTCACGCTCCACTACGACGAGCCCGAAACCGGGGTGACCCGCTTCGACCTCGAGCTCTTCCTGGCCGAGAGCGAGGCGATGGAGACCGCGATCGGCGGCCGCGGCGTCGAGGCGGGATTGGACGGCCTCTTGAACTACAGCACGGAGCTTTTCGACCGCGTCACGGTCGAACGCTTCGTCGAGAATCTGGCAGCGCTGTTGGACGTGGCGAGCGATGCGCCCGACGCGCCGCTCGACGCGCTTCCGCCGATGGCGCCGAGCGGAATGCACTTGGCACTGCGCGAGTGGAACGCGGCCACGAGCGAGTACGGCGATCCTCTCGTGGTGCACCCCCTCTTCGAGCGCTGGGCGCACGAGGCGCCGGCCGCGATCGCGCTTCGCCTCGGTGCGGAGACGCTCACCTACGGCGCGCTCAACGCGCGGGCCAACCAATTGGCGCGGCGCCTCCGCGCGCGCGACGTCGGGCGGGGCACCTCCTCGCGATCCAGATCGATCGGTCTTTCGAGATGGTGACGGCGCTCCTCGCGACGATGAAGGCGGGCGCAGCCTACGTGCCGGTCGATCCCGAGTACCCGCCGGAGCGAGTGGCGTTGATCCTCGAGGACTCCAGGTGCAGACCTCACCCTGGATCGGCGCTTCTTCACTGAGGAAGGAGAGGCGATCGCGCGCGAGGCGAGCGACGATCTCGAGGTCGAGGTCGCACCCGACAGCCTGGTCTACGCCGTCTACACCTCCGGCTCGACCGGACGGCCCAAGGGCGTGGCCATGACCCATCGCGCGATCGCAAACCTGCTCTCGTTCCAGCGCCGCGACTCGGCGCGGCCGGACCACCTCGCGCCGCGCACGCTCCAATTCGCCTCGCTCTCCTTCGACGTCTCCTTCCAGGAGATCTTCTCGACCCTGACCGCGAGGGCGAGGTGGTCCTGGTGACCGAGGAGGAACGTCGCGACGCGAGCGCCCTCCTTCGCATCATCGACCAGACGGAGACGGCGCGGCTCTTCCTCCCCTTCGTCGCGCTCAACCAGCTGACCGAGGCGGCGAGCGCGAGCAGCGCCTTCCCGCGCGCGCTCCGCGAGGTCAACACCGCGGGCGAGCAACTCAAGATCACGCCCGCCATGCGTGCCTTCTTCACGCGACTACCGCATTGCCGCCTGGTCAATCACTACGGGCCGAGCGAGACCCACCTCGTCACCGTCTTCGAGCTGCGCGGCCCTGCCGCCGCGTGGCCCGCGCTCCCGGCGATCGGCCGGCCGATCCCGAACGCGCCGGTCTACCTCTTGGACGCGCGTGGGCGCCTCGTCCCGATCGGCACGCCGGGCGAGCTCTACGTGGGCGGGTTCGGACTTGCGCGCGGCTACCACGACCGACCGGAGCTAACCGCGGAGCGCTTCCTCCCCGATCCCTTCGCCGCGCAACCCGGCGCGCGCATGTACCGCACCGGCGACCTCGCGCGCTTCCTCGCAAACGGCGAGCTCGAGTTCCTCGGCCGCACCGATCACCAGGTCAAGATCCGCGGCTATCGCGTCGAGCCGGGCGAGATCGAGGCCGCGCTCGCGCGCCATCCCGCCGTGCGGGTCGCAGCGGTGCGCGCGCACGAGAAGGAAGGAGGCCGCCGCCTCGCCGGCTACGTCGTGCTGCACGATTCAGCGCAGCTCACGATGGAGGAGCTGCGCCACTTCTTGGCCGCGACCCTGCCCGAGTACATGGTGCCGGCCGCGATCGTGCGCGTGGACGCGCTGCCGCTCAGCCCCAACGGCAAGGTCGATCGCGCCGCGCTGCCCGAGCCGGAGTGGAGCACGATTGTCGCGCGGGTCGCGCCGCGCACGAACGAAGAGGAGGCGATCTGCGCCATCCTGGCCGAGGTGCTCGAACTGGATGCCGTGGGCGCGACCGATGACTTCTTCGACCTGGGTGGCCACTCGCTCCTCGCCACCCGCGTGATCTCGCGGGTCCGAAGCGCGTTTCAGGTCGAGGTGCCGCTGCGCGCACTCTTCGAGGATCCGACCGCGGAAGGCATCGCGCGCGCCGTGCTCGCGGCCAGCGGCGGCGCAGGTGCGAGCCATCCGGTTCCAACAACCGCGACAGAGGCGCACCGCTCGCGCGTGCCGCGGGCCGAGGGGGACGCGCGCCGCGAACTCTCCTTCGCCGAGACGCGCCTCTGGTTCCTCCATCGCCTCGACCCCGCCTCCGCGGGCTACAACCTCCCCGCCGCCGTTCGGCTCGAGGGCGAGCTCGACGCGGCGGCGCTCTCGCACGCGCTCGGCGAGTTCCTGCGCCGCCACGAAGTCCTCCGCGCGCGCTACGTCGAGGGACCGCGCGGACCGGAGCGCTGGATCGATCCGCCGTCGCCGATCGCGCTTCCGATCGAAGAGGCAAGCGAGGCGACGCTCGAGGCCACGTTGAGCGCGGAAGCGACGCGCCCCTTCGATCTCGCGCGCGGGCCGGTCTTCCGACTCCGCCTCTTCCGCCTCGCGCCGCGCCTCCATGTCCTCTCCGTCGTCTTCCATCACATCGCGGCCGACGGCTGGTCGCTCGGCATCTTCTGGCGCGAGCTGGCCGCCGGCTATCGCGCGGCGCGCGGAGAAGCGGCGCGTGAGAAGACGGCGCCCCAGCTTTCGTCAACGGCATCGAGTGCGCTTCCCGAGCTCGCGGTGCAATACGCCGACTGGGCCGCCTGGCAACGCAGCTGGTTGGCCGAGGGAGAACTCGATCGACAGCTCGCGTACTGGCGAAGCGCGCTCGAAGGCGCACCGCCCGCGCTGGAATTGCCGCTCGATCGAGCGCGTCCCGCTGAGGCGACCTGGAAGGGCGCGACCGAAGCGCTCAGCCTCGACGCATCGCTCCGCCGCGATCTCGAGTCGCTCGCATCGCGCGAAGGGGTGACGCTTCAGATGCTCCTCTTGGCCGGCTACGCTTGGACCCTGCTGCAGCACGCCGGTCAAGACGAGGTGGTAGTGGGGACGCCGATCGCGAATCGCGGCGTGACCGAGGCGGAGCCGTTGATCGGCTTTTTCGTCAACACCCTGCCGATCCGCGTGCGCGGCGGCGACGCCGGCCTTTCCTTCCGTCAGCTGCTCGCGCGCGTGCGCGAGGCCTCGCTCGATGCCTACGCGAACCAGGACGTCCCCTTCGAGCGCGTGGTCGAGGAGCTTCAGCCCGAACGCACGCGCAACCGAGCGCCGATCTTCCAGACCGCCTTCGTGCTCCAGAAGGTCGAACTCGCGACCATCGACCTCGGCGGACTCACCCTTCGCCCCTTCGAGCTCGAGTCCGGGACCGCCAAGTTCGACCTCATGCTGATTCTCGCGGAGGAGGGGGAAGTCCTTTCGGGCGCATTCGAGTACGCGACCGAGCTGTTCGATCGAAGCAGCATCGCGCGCTTGGGGGCGAGCCTCGTTCGGACCCTGCGCGCGGCGGCGGCGACGCCGGATCGTCCGCTCCGCGAACTCGACCTCTTGGATCCAGACGAGACCACGCGGCTCATCCGAGACTGGGCCGCCGCGCCCGCGCCTTATGATGCCCGCTCCTTCCTCGCGCGCCTGGCGGAGCAGGTGGCCACGCGACCCGAGGCCCCTGCGCTCTACGGGCGCCTCACGGCCGACGCTCCCTTCGCGACCCTCACCTACCGCAGAACTCGACCGCGAGGCGAACCGCCTCGCGCAGCATCTCGCGGCTCTCGGTGCGGGAGTCGACGATCGCGTCGCGATCTTGCTCGAGCGGTCGCCGCGCGCGATCATCGCGCTCATCGCGGTGATGCGAGCCGGCGCCGCCTACCTGCCGATCGATCCCGCCGACCCCAGCGCGCGCGTGCGCACGTTGCTCGAGGAAGCAGGCGCGCGTTGGCTCATCACCGATGCGCGCGGCGCCGAGTCGCTGCGTGAGTCGCTGCCCGCAGACGAGCTCGATCGCGTGCGCGTGATCGACCTCGATCACGAGGCAGATTCGATCGCGCACCGCTCGAGCGAGTCACCACGCGTGACGCCTCATCCCGACGCCCTCGCCTACGTCATCTTCACTTCCGGCTCGACCGGAAGACCGAAGGGAGTCGGCATCTCGCACCGCGCGCTCGCCAACTACACGGCGGCCGCGATCGAGCGACTCGAGTTGGAAGGCGGCCTTCGCTTCGCCCTCGTCTCGACCCTCGCCGCCGATCTGGGGCACACCGCGATCTTCCCGGCCCTCGCGACCGGCGGCTGCCTCTTCCCCGTGCCGCCCGAGCTGGTGCTCGACCCCCGCGGCCTGGCCAACGCCTTCCGCGCGCACCCCGTCGACGTGATGAAGATCGTCCCCTCCCACCTCTTCGCCCTCCTGAGCGGTGACATGAGGAGCGGGCCTGAGATCCTTCCCCGAAAGCGACTTATCCTGGGAGGCGAGGCGACGAGCGGCACGCGCCTCCGGGAGCTCCGCGCCTTGGCACCCGGATGCCGGATCGCGAACCACTACGGCCCGACCGAGGCGACGGTCGGCTGCGTGGCCGGCTGGCCGACCGACGACGACGAACCGCGAACGGCGCTTCCCCTCGGGCGCCCGCTCGCCGGCACGCGTGCCTACGTGCTCGACGCCACGGGCCGGCCCGCACCGATCGGCGTCCCCGGCGAACTCTGGCTCGGCGGTCTAGGCATCGCGCGCGGCTACCTCGGTCGACCCGACCTCACCGCCGAACGCTTCTGGCCCGATCCCTTCGCCACGCGCGAAGGCACGATCGGCGCGCGCATGTACCGCACCGGGGATCGCGCGCGCTGGCTCCAAGACGGCCGCCTCGAGTTCCTGGGGCGCGGCGACGCGCAGGTCAAGGTGCGCGGCTTCCGCGTCGAGCTCCGCGAGATCGAGGCCGCGCTCTGTCGCGATGCCCGAGGTCGCCGCAGCCGCAGTGCTCGCGCGCGAGGATGCGAGCGGCGTGAAGCAACTCGTCGCCTACGTCGCGGCGCGGGTCGCGCACTCGCCCACACTCGATGGTCGGAAGCGACGTCTCTTGCCGAGCGGCCTCGCGCCGGTCGAGCTCAACCGCAACGAGACCGACTACATCCACCGCGAGATCTTCGAACTCGGCGCCTACCTCCGCCACGGCATCACGATCGAAGACGGCGACACCGTACTCGACGTCGGCGGCAACATCGGTCTCTTCTCCCTCTTCGCGCGGCAGTCGGCGCGCGACGTCCGACTCTTCGTCTTCGAACCCAACCCGCACGTCGCGCCGATCACGCGCGCCAACCTCTCGGCCTATGCACCCGACGCGCGGCTCTTCGCCTTCGGCCTCGCCGAAGCGGACCGCGACGCGCGCTTCACCTTCTTCCCCGGCTTCTCGCTCCTCTCCGGCCTCTACGCCGACGCCGCCACCGAACGCGAGGTCGTGCGCTCCTTCCTCGAGAACCAGGCGCGCGCCGGCGTCGAAGGAGCGGCCGGCCTTGCCGCCGCAGGCAGCCAGTTCTTGGAAGAGCGCTTCCGCGGCGAGGAGGTGCCGGTCCGCCTGCGCACGCTCTCCTCGGTTCTGCGGGAAGAAGGAATCGACCGCGTGCACCTCTTGAAGGTCAACGTCGAGAAAGCCGAGCTCGACGTGCTCCGCGGCATCGAGGAGCGCGATTGGGCGCGCATCGATCAGGCGGTGGTCGAAGTCGACGTCGCCGAGAACCGCGAGCCGATCTTGGCGCTGTTCCGCGCGCACGACACCGAGGTGCACGTCGAGCAGGATCCGCTGCTCGCGCGAACCGAGCTCTGCTACGTCTACGCCGTGCGGCGCGGCTCCGGGCGCGCGCTGCGCGTCGGGGCACCGCCCAAGCTGCTCGCGCGGGTGCTCGACGATCCGGTGCTCACGGTGGACGCGCTGCGCGAACGGCTGGCGCGCCTGCTCCCGGCGGCGATGCAACCGGCGAGCTACGTCCTCCTCGGGTCGCTGCCGGTCACCGCCAACGGCAAGCTCGACACGCGCCGCCTCCCCGCGCCCGAAGCACGCGAGGCCAACTTCACCGCGCCGCGCGGCGAACTCGAGTCAAGGGTCGCGCGCATCTGGGCCGAGGTGCTTCAGGTCGAACAGGTCGGCGCGCACGACAACTTCTTCGACCTCGGCGGCCACTCGCTCCTCCTCACCCGAGTGCATGCGCGGATCACGGCGGAGATCAAAACCGACCTCACGGTGGTGGAGCTGTTTCAGTATCCAACCGTGGCGGGGTTGGCGGGGCGCTTGGGGCGAGCGCCAACGACAATGAAGGGCAGCGCCTCCTCGGCAGCCGATGGCGCGAGTCGAGAGCGCGGAGCCAGCCGTCGCGCCGCCCTCACCCAACGTACAGGTCACCGAACTAGGTCGAATCAGCAGGGCGAGACCCCGGAACCTGCGGATCCGGACTCCGGCCTGCGAGCCCCTGAACTGCGTGATTGATGTTGCTGCGGCGCGCTGGTTCCTGAGCTACAGACGGCTTCGGGAGCATCCCGGAGCTGTTACGTTGGCGGGGTTGGACAATGGCACAACGCTGGTGACACGTACCCCCAGGGGCGCTCAGAGCCACCGGACGCGCCCCAATTGCGCCGGCTGCCGGAATTGAGCCAGGATGGCAACGTGCGAGCCATGAACCAACCGACACCTCCCACCAACGCCTCGCTGGTGCGGGTGCGACTTCGCTCCCTTCCGTCAAGCTTCGGACTCCAAGTTGCTCGGGTCATCTTGGGGGCTGGGATTGCCATGGGAGCAGTCCGGCTTGCCGTGCACTACCGCGCGGCGTGGCTCGAAGCCTCGCGATGGGAGTTCCCCGCGGGAGCGACGGTGTGCATAGGAGCGCTCCTGTGCGCACACGTCCTTCGCGGGAGCAGCTTCAGATCTTTGTACACTCACCCATTGCTGATCGAACTGGGAGCCGTGGTGCTTGGCTTCTCCGGGTACGCACTCCTCAGCCTACGCGACCCCCGATGCGGCATCTGCGTGGGACCTTCAGCTGTCGTCGTGCTTTGGGAATCGACTCTCCTAAGCGCCCTGTCCGTGTTGGCGTTCGTTGCGTCCCGTATTCAGTTCGCGACGGGAACTCCAAAGAAGCGCTCATCGACCGAGCCTTCGTCCAAATCTGAGTTGGATCGCCCCATCACGTGTCATGGCGAAGACGCACTCAACAGAGGCACGCTGGTCAACCACGCGATCCAGCGTCTGGAGGAAGATACTCGTCATGCCGCTTGCGTGGTGGGCGTACTGGGAACCTGGGGTGCGGGCAAGACCTCGTTTCTCAACCTCATCGCCGAGCAGCTTCGCTCCAACCACCCGCGAATGCTGCCGCTCTGGGTGAATGTCTGGGACATCGCACCGCAAGAGGATCCGGCCTCCGCTATTCTCAGCCGCGTCAGGTCCGGTCTCTTGGCGGAGACCATGGATCCGGGGCTATCGCAGCAGTTGCACAGCTACCTTTCAGTGACCTCGGCCACGCCCAAGATCGGACCGCTGGGGCTGACAATGGCGGTGGGGGGCTCCGCGGAAACGAACCAGTCACTGCGAGCCCGAATCTCGAGAGCTCTTCGGGAAAATGCCATAACGCCGGTGGTGTTCCTCGACGACATTGATCGACTGGACGCTAAGCGCGCTCTGAAGGTGGTGCGAGGGGTACACCTGCTCCACGAGATTTCGGGCCTAGCGGTTGTGATCGCGCTCGACCCGGTGACGCTCGCATCGACACTCGCATCGCGAGGGGTCGATGCGCAGGGTCTCTTGGCCAAACTGCTCGACCATACGTATCAGCTGCCGCTGCCAAGCGCGGGACGCTCGGTCGAATCCTGCTCTATTCGGGCGGGAGCCCGGACCCCGACCATCGATCCGGGATCGATCGGGTACTCGACGAATGCGAAGTCCCCCGTGAAGAGGTGTCGGAATTCGACAGAGAGGTTGTTCGTCTGCACGACTCCGGGTTGCACCGGCTCTTCCCCACCATTCGGTCAGTGCGGCTGTTCGTCGCGCGATTTCGAAGGGTGATGACCACGAACTACCCGGAAGTTCGCGCCCTCGACCTGTACTTGCTCACCCTTCTCGAACACAGCTTCTCGCGAAGCTGGCAGGCGGTGGCATCGCACCAACAGGCCTTTGCCGAGCCATGGGGCGACATCCGGCGACATCTAGAGAGAATCGGCGAAGCTTGGGAGGAGGGTGTCAGGCACGAATTGACTACCGCACTGCCTGCGATCGCATCTTCTGGATATGAGGCCGTGCTGGGACGCCGCATTCTCGCCGCTCTGTTTCCGTCGGTGCAACGTGTCGTCAAGGACCCACTCGTCCACCACGCTGGCGGACCCACCGAAGGCCACGCGCTCGCCCAGCGGATGGCCTGCCATCCCTCCATTCTCGCCCGCTACTTCTGCGCGGTCCATCCGAACGAGTCCGTGTCCCACACCTTCATGCTCGACGTAGCATCTCGAATGCGCGCGAACCCGAAGGACGCAGGCAAGTCCTTCGCGGCCGACTTGTCGACGCGTCCCGATGAAGGGGCTCGGATAGACATGCTGCGTCGGGTGCGGGACCTAGTGAGGGGCCCTTGGAAAGACCTCACGGACGCAGTACTGGATGGCCTGGCGCTCACCTGGTTTCCGGACACTGCGAACGGGGGGATGGTCCCCGGGTCCGCGAGATTCGAGTTGGCGGATCTCGCGCTTCAACTCATGCCGACCTTGCCGTCCGACCGCGGCGAGACATTTCTAGCGAGCGTGACGGATCTAGGAGTCCTTGCAAACCTGGTGCACGCTTCGCGTCGTGAAGCGAAGACACAGGCCGACCGCGCGCCACTGGCACAGACCATCCGAATCGGGGCAGCGCGGAGGTTCCGTACCAGCCTCGAATCTCCCGCGGAGTCGGTATTCCGGCGGTATTCCCGAGAGGACGCTCTCGAGGTGCTTGCAGCGTGGCGAAGCGCAGAACTCGCTCTTCCTCCCGGCGAGTCGGAGATCGGCCGGATCCATGAGTACACCACCCGACTCCTCGAGGCGAAGGACGGGCCGACACTGAGCGCTGCCCGAGCGTGGTTGCGGATGGGTCGCCCAAGGAGGGCGGATTTCCCAGTTTTCGCTCCTCGGGCGGTCTGCGCCGCGCTGCGGAGCCGTGCACGAGCAGCGTCGGTTCCCGAAGAGGCACCGGCGCGGCAAAGTTCCGTTGATGGACCGCGATGACTCCATGATCGGGAGCCTCGAGTGGCTTGGGGGAAGCGTCACATGGATGGGTGTCCGAGTTGCGACGAGGCGGACTCCCCGTTCACGCCCCGGCGCACGATTCGGGACTATCGCGGTTCTCCGTCAACGCCGCCTGGCGGCGGCGGTCGATTGAACCTTCTTGGACCGCTGCGACGAGGAGGCTCCGGCCAGATCGCCCGCGTCGCACTCGCCGGAATATGACGACTCCTCGCCCGCGAGAGCCTGTGGCCTAGTGCGTGAGGCATGTCAGGATTCGGTGCCCGTTGTCTCGAGGCAAGCCCCGGGGCCCGATGTTCCTTGTATTCCTAACACTCGTCGTTAGAATTGCTCGGACATGACCCTTGATCGCGCTGCCTACCTTCACACCATCCGCGCACGTCTGCGGGACAACCCCGTCGTGTCTCTGATCGGGCCACGGCAGGCCGGCAAGACCACGCTCGCCCGAAGGCTCGCAGCCGAGGCCACCGAAATGGTCCACTTCTTCGATCTCGAGTCCCCGGCGGATCTCGCGCGCCTCGGCAATCCCGAACTGGTGCTGCGTCCGCTCACCGGGCTGGTGGTTCTGGACGAAGTGCAACGCCGGCCTGACCTCTTTCCGTTGCTGCGCGTGCTGGCCGACCGAGAAGCTCAACCGTCACGTTTTCTCATTCTGGGCAGTGCTTCGCCCGCGCTCCTCCAGGCCAGCAGCGAGAGCCTCGCCGGCCGGGTGTCGTTTGTCGACGTGAGCGGCTTTTCGCTGACGGAGTTGGACCCCGGGGATCTTCCGAGACTCTGGTGGCGAGGCGGGTTTCCCCGCGCCTATTTGGCGCCCGACGACGAGGCCGCCCGACGGTGGCTCGACGACTTTCGCCGCACGTTTCTGGAGCGGGACATTCCACAACTGGGCATTCAGATTCCCGCCGCAACCCTCGGTCGCTTCTGGACCATGGTCGCGCACTACCACGGGCAGGTCCTCAATCAGGCTGAGTTGGCGCGCGCGCTGGGGAGTTCCGAGCCGACGGCTCGACGCTACCTCGACATCCTGAGCGGCACCTTCGTGGTGCGTCAGCTTCCCCCCTGGTTCGAGAATCTGAAGAAGCGGCAGGTCCGCTCCCCGAAGGCCTACATCCGCGACTCAGGTGTGCTGCACGCGCTCCTCGGCGTGGCCGACCGAGAGAGCTTGCAGTCGCACCCGAAGCTGGGCGCGTCATGGGAAGGGTTCTGTCTCGAGCAGCTCCTCTGCGCGTGCGGTGATCGCGCAGCATACTTCTGGGGCACGCACAGCGGCGCCGAACTGGACCTGCTGCTTTTCCACGCGGGGCGGCGGCTCGGCTTCGAGTTCAAGTTCTCGGAGAAGCCCACGACCACAAAGTCAATGCGTGTCGCCCTGCAGGATCTCTCACTCGATCACCTCTACCTGGTGCACCCCGGCGAGCACGACTATCCGCTGGACGAGTCGATCACCGCGGTGACGCTCCCGCACGTTCTGAGCATGCTTCAAGCCCATTCCTAACCCGATCGACTCCCCCGTTGACGCCCCGCCGGACGATTCGG
Organism: Candidatus Eiseniibacteriota bacterium; assembly: GCA_046327845.1. Lineage (GTDB taxonomy): Bacteria > Eisenbacteria > RBG-16-71-46 > CAIMUX01 > CAIMUX01 > JADJQY01. The sequence goes on from JAXLXQ010000005.1 coordinate 131,697, forward strand.
GACAATCGCCTCTCCCCGTCATCGCCCCATGATGGCGGCGGTCGACTGAACCCTCTTGAACCGCTGCGACGAGGAGGCTCCGGCTAGGCCGCCCGCGTCGCACTCGCCGGAGTGGGACGATGCAGAGCGGGGATCCGCACGGGCTGGAAATCGCGATCGTTGGATGGGCGGGGCGCATGCCGGGCGCGCCGTCGATCGATGCCTTCTGGCAGAACCTTCGCGCGGGCGTGGAGTCGATCCGCGATCTCTCGGACGATGAACTTCGGGCCGCGGGCGTGGATGACGCGAACCAGGCGCACTACGTCCGCCGCGCCGCCGACTTGAACGACGTCGACCTCTTCGACGCCCCACTCTTCGGACTCACCCGTCGAGAAGCCGAGCTGACCGACCCGCAGTTCCGCGTCTTCTTGGAGGACGCGTGGACGGCGCTGGAGGACGCGGGGCACCTGGGCGACGCGCGCGATCTCCGCGTCGGGGTCTTCGCGGGCGCCAGCTCGAGCAGCTACCTCGGGGCCGGCGGCCAGGGCGGATTTCTGAGCGCGCTCGGCAACGCGCGCGACTACCTCGCGACGCAGGTCTCCTATCGCTTGAACCTCACCGGCCCGAGCTTGACGGTGCAGACCGCCTGCTCGACCAGCCTGGTCGCGGTTCACCTCGCTTGCCAAAGCCTCCTCAATCACGAGTGCGACCTCGCGCTCGCCGGCGGCGTGTCGATCGGGCTGCCGCAGACCGCGGGCTACCTCTACGAAGAAGGCGACATCGCCTCGCCCGACGGACGCTGCCGCGCGTTCGACGCGGCGGCCGCCGGCTGCATCAAGGGGAACGGCTCCGGGCTCGTCGTGCTTCGTCGATTGGAAGATGCGCTCCGCGACGGCGACGACATCCGCGCGGTGATCAAGGGGACCGCGATCAACAATGACGGGAGCGACAAGGTCGGCTTCACCGCGCCGAGCGTGAGCGGACAGGCGAGCGTGATCCGCGAGGCGTTGGCGGTGGCGGAGGTGGAGCCGTCGAGCATCGACTATGTCGAGGCACACGGCACGGCGACGCCGCTGGGCGATCCGATCGAGGTGGCGGCGCTCCGGCAGGCCTTCGGCTCGCGCGAGGCGGGCGCGCCGCGCTGCGCGCTCGGTTCGGTCAAGACCAACATCGGTCACCTGGACGCGGCGGCGGGCGTGGCGGGGCTGCTCAAGGCAGCGCTCGCGCTCCAGCACGGCGAGCTGCCGCCGAGCCTGCACTTCGAGCGGCCGAATCCGAAGCTCGAGCTGGACTCGAGCAGCTTCTTCGTCAACGCGACGCTCCGACAGTGGCCGGCGCGCGAAGGCTCGGCGCGACGCGCGGGGGTGAGTTCCTTCGGCATCGGCGGAACGAATGCGCACGCGGTGTTGGAGGAAGCGCCGCGGACGAATCGCGCGCGGCGAGGGGAGAGGATGCGCGGCCCGAGCTGCTCGTGCTCTCCGCGGCGAGTGACGAAGCGCTTCGCGTCAACGCGGAGGCGCTGGCCGCGCGGCTCGACGCGCAAGATCTCGACCTCGCCGACGTGGCCTTTACCCTCGCGGTCGGACGGAAGCGCCTCCCGCACCGTCGCGCCGTGGTGGCATCGACCGCAGCCGAGGCGGCGCGCGCGCTCCGTTCGGCGAGCGGCGTGACCGCGCGCGAGGAGCGACGCGGGAGCGAGGTGGTCTTCCTCTTCCCCGGACAGGGCGCGCAGCACGCGCGGATGGCAGCGGGCCTCTACGCGAGCGAGCCGATCTTCCGCGCCGCCATCGACCGCTGCGCCGCCATCGCCTCGCCGCTTCTGGGCTTCGACTGGGTCGACGCGGTCTTGGGCGAGGGCGCGGAGGATGAACGGATCAAGGCGACGCAGCTGGCGCAGCCTTCGCTCTTCATCGTCGAGTTCGCGCTGGCCGAGCTCCTCCACTCCTGGGGGATCGAGCCAGCGGCCATGGCGGGACACAGCATCGGTGAGTGGGTCGCCGCGCACTTGGCGGGCGTGATGTCCTTGGAGGACGCGCTCGGCATCGTAGTCGAGCGCGGACGCCTGATGGGCGGGGTGCCACCGGGCGCGATGCTTGCGACCACGCTGGGCGAGGAGGCACTCACCGCACGCCTGGGCGCGCATCCGGAGCTTTCGCTCGCCGCGATCAACGGACCGAACGCGACCGTGGCCTCGGGGCCGATCGCGGCGATCGAAGCACTGGAAGCGGAGCTGCACGCGGCGGGCCTCGCGGCCAAGCGGCTTCACACCTCGCACGCCTTCCACTCCGCAATGATGGATGAGGCACTCGATGCCTTCGAGGCGAGGGTGCGGCAAGCGCGCCTCCTGCCGCCTCGGCGCCCCTTCTACTCGAATCTGAGTGGTGCGTTGATTCGTGCGGAGGAGGCGACCGATCCGCGCTACTGGCGGGAGCACCTCAGGCGATCGGTGCGCTTCGCCGACAACCTGGCGGCGTGCGGGGCCGATCGCACGCGCGTGCTACTCGAGGTCGGCCCGGGTACGGCGCTCAGCGCGATGGCGCGAGCGGCGTCGCCCGGTTCGACCGCGATCGCGACGATGCGCGCGGCGCGAGGAGAGGGAGACGACGCGACGACCCTACGTCAGGCGCTGGGTCAACTCTGGTGCGCAGGCGTCGACCTCGCGTGGGAGCAGATCTTCTCGGGTGAGTCGCGACGACGCGTGCCGCTTCCGACCTACCGCTTCCAGCGCGAGCGGTATTGGATCGACGGGGTGACGCCGGCCTCCGCGGTGGCGACCACGAAGCACGATGAGCCCGAGGGGAAGAATCCCGACCTCGCCGCCTGGTTCTTCCTGCCCAGTTGGACCCGAACGCACCTGGAGCGCGATCCGGAGGCGCTGTCCCCGTCGACGCTCCTTCTCTTCGACGACGGCTCGGAGCTGTCGCGCGCGTTGGCGGAACGCGCGCGCGGGGCGGGGACGAAGGTCGTGACACTCGGCCTGCACTCGGGACCTCTCACCCGTCACGGTGACCGTTTCGAACTCGATCCCCGAGACGCCAGCGCCTTCCATGCGCTCCGCGCGACCCTGCGCGATGAAGGCCTGCTCCCGGATCAGCTGCTTCACCTCTGGTGCCGCGACGCGCACGGGATCGATGCGCAGGCGGCGCTCGATCGCGGCTTCTTCGCGCTCCTCCATCTGCTCCAGGCGGAGGGCGCGGCCGCCGACGGTCACGCGCTGCGCCTGCTCGTCGTGACGCGTGACCTCTTCGACGTGGTCGGCGATCGGATCGAGCGACCGGAGCGCGCAAGCCTCCTTGGCATCTGTCGGGTCGCCCCCTTCGAGTATCCGCGCGTTCGGGCGCGACTGGTCGACGTGAGCGGCGAGGCGCGGGCGAAGGTCGAGGAGGTCGCCGCGGTCCTGCTCGACGAGTTGGCCTCGCGCGATCGCGAGCCGCTGGTCGCCTGGCGCGGCGGATATCGTTGGGTGCCGGCAGTCGAGCCGCGCCGCCTCGAAGCGCCGACGAGCAACGCCTTCGACGCGCGCGGCAAGAGCGTGATCTTGACCGGCGGCGCGGGATCGTTCGAGCTTGCGATCGCGCGGCGAGCGGCGAGAGAAGGGGCGCGCGCCCTCGTCTTCCTCGGCTGCGCCGAGAGCACGCCGGCCCTGGCCGAGTTTCAGCAGCCCGGCCTCACCCTCCTCGCCTACCCCGCTCACTTCGACGATCCCCATTCGATCACCGCGGCCCTGGCCTCCGCGCGCGCGAAGCTCGGCGCGCTCGACCTCGTCCTTCACACCGCGGGCGAAATCGGCGGCGGACTGATCCAGCTCAAGGAGCGGGGGGCGGCCGAACGGGTCTTTGCGCCGCGCATCGCGGGCGCGCGGCTGCTGCGCGAGCAGCTGCGCGAGGGAGAGCACCTCGTCTGCTTCTCCTCCGCCATCTCCGCGACCGGCGTGTTCGGTCAGGTCGACTACTGCGCGGCCAGCGCGGCGGCCGACGCGACGGCCGAAGAGGATCCCCGCGTCACCACGCTCGGCTGGGGCATGGCGCACTGGGATCGCTGGCAGTCGGCCGAGGGTCCGAGCGCGGGCGCGCTCTTGGCGCAGCTTCGCGAGGTGCAGGCGGCGATCGGCATCACGATCGACGAGGGAGTCGAGGCGCTCTTCCGCGCCCTCGCGCTCGGCGCGCGACGCCTCTTCATCACGACGCAGGATCTGCGCGAGCTGGTGGCCCAGGCGGCGAACGCCTCGGTCGCCGACTTCTTGGGCAGCATGAGCGGCGGGAGCGGCGGCAAGAGCGGCCTGGGCGGCGGCTACGAGAGCGAAACCGAAGCGCGGGTCGCGGCGCTCTGGACGGAGCTCTTGGGCGCCCGCGACGTCGGCCGCGACGACAACTTCTTCGACTTGGGCGGCAACAGCCTGGTTGCGATCCAGCTCGCCTCGCAGCTGCGGAAGCTCTACGACATCGAGCTCACCATCGCCGACCTCTTCGCCTCGGCCGACCTCAAGAGCCTGGCCGCCGCGGTCGACCACGCGCTCGACGACAAGCGCGCGAGCGACGAGCTGGCCAAGCTGCTCGACGAGATCGAATCGCTCTCCGAGCTCGAGGTGAAGGCCGAGTTGGAGCGCGACGTGGAGGCGCGCGGATGAGCGAGCTTCGCGATCGAATGGCGCAGCTCACGGCGGAGCAGCGCGCGCTCCTCGAGAAGCGGTTGCGCACGCGCGGCATCGAGGCGCCGGGCGAGACGCGCGCCGAAGACGCGGAGCCCGCGGCGATCGAACTCGACCCCGAGGCATGGCGCGCGCGCGCGGCGACGCGCGGCATCGACCTCGGCATCTACCTCTTCTCGGACGACGGCGGCCGCGAGGGCGCGGGAAAGTACGAACTCGCACTCCAGGCGGCGCGCTTTGCCGATCGCGAGGGCTTCGTCGCGGTCTGGACTCCGGAGCGCCACTTCCAGCCGTTCGGCGGCCTCTACCCCAACCCGTCTGTGCTGGGCGCGGCGCTCGCCGTCGTGACCGAGCGGATCGGCATCCGCGCCGGCAGCGTCGCCCTGCCTCTTCACCATCCGCTCCGCGTGGCCGAAGAGTGGGCGGTGGTCGACAACCTCTCGAACGGACGCGCCGGCATCTCGGTCGCGTCGGGCTGGCACCCGGACGACTTCATCCTGACCAAGACCCTTTTCGACGAGCGCAAGGAAGCCATGTTCCGCGGCGTCGAAATCGTGCGTCGCCTCTGGGCCGGCGAGGCGGTGCGCTTCGAGGGACAGAACGGCGAGCCGCTCGAACTGAAGAGCCTCCCCCGCCCGATTCAAGCCACCCTTCCGATTTGGGTCACCAGCGCGGGCAACCCCGAAACCTGGGAACGCGCCGGCGAGGTGGGGGCGAACGTGCTGGCCGCGCTGGTTGGTTACACGAGCGAGGATCTTGCCGCGCTCATCGCGCGCTACCGCGCGGCGCGCGAGAGGTCGGGACATGATCCCGAAAGCGGCAAGGTCTCGCTCGTGGTCCACACCTTCGTCGGCGCGAGCGATCGCGAGGTGCGCACTCTGGTGCGCGAGCCGATGACCCGCTACCTCAAGACGTACCTGGCGCAGTTCGCCAAGCTCGGACTGGCCGCGGCCGGCGGCTCCGATCGCGACGCGCGCGACGTGGCCGCCATGGCCTTCGAGCACTACTACGAGACCAGCACCCTCCTGGGCACGCAGTCGAAGTGCGCGCGCGTGCTCGACGAGGTGGCGGCGAGCGGCGCCGATGAGCTGGCTTGCTTGATCGACTTCGGCCTGGAGCGCGAGCGCGTCCTGGCCGCCCTGCCGCGCCTGGCCGAGTTGCGGCATCACTTCGCCCGACGAGAGGAGCGCGCGGCCGGGGCCGCCGCGCACTGAGGACCCGAGGCACGCACGAGGAGAGAATCATGCTCGGACAAGCCTTCGCCGACAGCCTGAACCAGCACGCGCTCCGTCGCCAGCTGATCCAACATCCCTTCTTCGACCACGTGCGGAGCGCGGAGTTGTCGAAGGAGCAGGTCGCGATGTTCCTCGGACAGTGGTGGCATCCGCTCCACTACTTCCCCGACTTCCTCTCGCGGCTGATTGCGGCGACGCCGCGGATCGAGATCCGCACCGCCATCTCCAAGATCCTCTTCCAGGAGTTGGGCGAAGGGGACGTGAAGCGCGCTCACGAGGTGATCTACTTAGACACGATGGTGCCGCTCGGTTTCACCGAGGCAGAGGTGAGCGGGGCCGCCCCCTTCGAGGCGACGCGTGCGCTGGTCGCGGCCTACGCCGAGCAGGCCAAGGAGATGTTTTCCGGCCTCGGCTTCCTCTACGGCACCGAGGTGGCGGACCTCGCGATGGTCTCCGGCATCGGCAGCGCGGTGCGCCGCGTGACCGGCGCCAAGCATCTCGAGTGGGTCGAGATCCACGTGCAGCAAGAACCGGAGCACGTGGCGCGCGCCAACGACGCGGTCGGGCTCGACTTCCCCGCCGCGGAAGAGAAAGCGATCCTGCAAGGGGCCGAGACGATGTGGAAGCACTGGATCGCCTTCTTCGACGAGCTGGATCGGCGCATCTTCGCGCAGGCATCGGCCGCGCTGCACTCGTAGGGCGCGGGCACGGCATGAAGAACCTGGAAGAGCGGCTGGCCGCGCTCAGCCCGGAGCAGCGCGCGCTCCTCGAGTCTCGGCTCAAGCAGAAGGGCCTGAACGAGGACACGCTGACCGCGGCGCGCGCGCAGGGCATCCGCCCGATTCCGAATCGCGAGTCGCTCCCCCACTTCCCGATCTCGCTCGATCAAGAGCGCCTCTGGTTCATCGACCAGATGGAGCCGGGCAACCCGGCGTACAACATCCACACCTCGACCCGCATGGTCGGGCCGATGGACGCGGGTCGGATGGAGCGCGCGATCAACCTCTCGGTCGCGCGACACGAGGGGCTGCGCGCCACCTTCCAGGTGGTGGATGACCGACCGGTCGCGGTGATCACGCCGAAGCTCGAGGTCGCGCTCGAGCCGATCGACTTGACCCAGGTGCCGCCGGAAGAGAAGGACGAGGCGGCGCGGGTCGCCTCGGTCGAGTACCACCGTCGTCGCTTCGACCTTGCGCGCGGGCCGCTGGTGCGCGCGGCCCTCTTGAAGCTCGCGCCCGAAGACCACGTGCTGCTCATCTGTATGCACCACGCGGTGACCGATCGCTGGTCCTTCGACGTCTTCGAGGCGGAGGTGGGGGCGACCTACGTTGCACTCGGACAGGGGCGCACGGTCGAGTTGCCCCACCTGCCGATCCAATACGCGGACTTCGCCGCCTGGCAGCGGGCCGAGCTCTCGGGCGAGCGACTCGAACGTCACCTCGCCTATTGGAAGGAAAAGCTCCGTGGCGCGCCGCTCGTGCTCGAGGTGCCGACCGATCGACCGCGCCCGGCGGTTCAGACCTTCACCGGCGGACGCGAGTACATCATCTACTCGGAGGAGCTGCTCCACGCGCTGAAGGGGCTGACGCAGAAGGCCGGCGCCACCATGTTCATGACCGCGCTGGCCGCGCTCGACATCCTCTGTTGGAAGTACTCAGGGCAGCGCGACCTCCTGATCGGCTCCGCCATCGCCGACCGCAATCGCACCGAGACCGAGAATGTCATCGGGTACTTCCTCAACATGCTGTTGCTCCGCGGCACGATCGATCCCGCGATGAGCTTTCGTCAGTTCCTGGCCCAGGTGAAGGAGACGGCGCACGGCGCGGTCGCGCATCAGGAAGTCCCCTTCGCCACCCTGGTCGATCTCCTCGAGGTGAAGCAGGACCCGAGCCGCAATCCGCTCATGCAAGTCTCCTACATCTATCTCGACTTCCCCATCACCGCGACGCCCGAGTACTCGGGCTTCACCGCCTCCTCGATCGACGTCGACAATGGCGCCTCGCGCTTCGACCTCACCCTCGCGTGCACGGAGGTGCCGGGTCTCGGGCTCCACACCTACTTCGAGTACAACGGCGACCTCTACGATCCGCCCAAGGTGGCGCGCATGCTCCGCCACCTCGGGCGCATCTTCGAGTTCGCGGTGGCCCACCCCGATCTCCGCTTGGCCGCACTCGAACTCGTGTCCGACGACGAGCGCGCGGAGCTTGCGGTCGAGGGGCAGGAACACCCTTACGCCTGGGACCTCCTCCACGCGCGCTGCGCGGAGGCGGCGCGTTCGCACGCCCCATCGATCGCCTTGACCCTCGACGGGCGCTCGCTCACCTACCAAGAGCTCGCCGCCGCCCGCGATCGGGTGGCGGCGGCGCTCGCGGCGCGCGGGATCGGCGCGGGGAAGCTGGTGGCGATCGCGGCTGAGCGATCGGTCGCGCAGGTGGCGGCGATCCTGGGCGTGCTCGAAGCGGGGGCGGCCTACGTGCCACTCGATCTCTCGCTCCCGGAGCCGCGCCTCGTCTCCATGCTGCGCGATGTCGCGGCGCTCGACCCGGGTCCGCGCGTGGTGCTGGCCGAGTCGCGCCTTCACCCACCCGCCGCGGCGGGCGAGCCTGGTGCTCGAGGACTTGCAGGCCGGCAAGCGGCGGATCCCCCAGCAGGCGGCGCCGCAGCCCGACGACCTCGCCTACGTGATGTTCACCTCCGGTTCGACCGGCGAGCTCAAGGGGTGATGGTCTCCATCGCGCGATCGCCAATCGAGTCGCCTGGTCGAACGCGCGCTACCTGGATCACGGCGAGCGACACCCCATCTACAGCGCCTCCTTCGGCTTCGACATCGCGGCCTTCGAGCTGATCGTGTACTGGCTCAGCGTGTGGGCGCCCGCGTCGTGATCCCGCGCGAGGGAGAGCACAAGGATCCGGCGGCGCTCCTTCGCCTCCTCCGTGACGAACGGCATGTGCGCATCTCTTCGTGCCGTCGCTCCTCCGCGCGCTCCTCGATGAGCCTGGCTTCGCCGGCCCCGACGCGCTTCGCCTCGTCTTCACCGGCGGTGAGGGGTTGGACCGCGAGACCCACGATCGCATGCGCCATGCCCTGCCTCGCGTCGAGCTGGTTCACCTCTTACGGTCCAACCGAGGCGGCGATTTCGAGCCCTCGTCTTCGACTGCGACCAGGATCCGCGCTGGCGCGGCCGATCGGCGGGCCGATCGCGAACACGCGCGCCTACTTCCTCGGACGAGGCGCTGCGGTTGGTGCCGAAGGAGTGCCCGGCGAGGTGTGCCTGGGCGGCGCCCGCCTTGCGCGCGGCTACCCGCGCGCCCCGAGCTGACCGCGCCGCGCTTCGTGCCCGATCCGATCTCGGGGCAGGTGGGCGCGCGCCTCTATCGCACCGGGGACCTCGCGCGCTATCGCGAGGACGGCGCGATCGAGTTCCTGGGCCGCGCCGATCACCAGGTCAAGATCCGCGGGCAGCGGATCGAACTGGCCGAGATCGACCTCGCGATGTCTCGCCTGGCCGGCGTGCGTGAATCGGTGACGGTCGCCCCGGGCGACGGAGCGGAGAAGCGGCTCGTCACCTACTGGAGCGCGCGCGAGGAGGCGCCCACCGAGGCCGAACTCAAGAGCGCGCTCAAGCGAATCCTGCCCGAGGCGATGGTGCCGTCGCTCTTCGTGCTCCTCCCGAATCTCCCGCGAAACGTGAACGGCAAGATCGATCGCCGCGCGCCGCCTGAGCCGGGCGCGTCGATTCGCGAGCGGGTCTACGTGGCCCCGCGCACGCCGATCGAGGCGCGGGTCATCGCGATCTGGGAAGCGCTGCTCAAGCGCGAGGGCATCGGCGCGGAGGATGACTTCTTCGAACTCGGTGGCAATCCTCGCTCCTCGCGACCCAGGTGGTCTCGCACCTTCGCCTGAGCTACGAGATCGAGCTGGCCGCTTCGCTGCTTCTTCGAGGGATCGAACGGGGGCGCTGGCCGATGCGGTGGAGGAAGCGCGCTGGTCGCGCGCCTCGAGGCGATGTCGGAAGAGGAAGCCTCCGCTCTCCTCGCGCGCCTCGAACGGTCGTAGAACCGAAGCGCGGCCGGCATGAAGGATGAATTGAGCGAAGCGCGCCCCACTACCTTGGGGCAGCCTCGACGCAGAAGCGCGCGCTGCTCGCGGCGCTCCGCGAGGGCGCGGGGCGAGCGCTCCGCTTCCCCGAGAACCGGGTGCGATCACCCCGCTCTCCTTCGCGCAGCAGCGCCTCTGGTTCATCCACCAGATCGATCTCGACGAGCCCGGGCCTACAACGTGCCGAACGCGCTTCGGCTGCATGGCGCGCTCGATCGGCCGCGCCCTCGAGCGATCGCTTCGCGCCATTGCGCCTGGAAGCCACGAGATCGCCCACCCGCATCACCTTCGCGGACGGCGCGCTGATCCAGACGAGGACGCATCCAGAACCGACGCTCGAACTTCGCCTGCTCGACTTCGCGGCGGAGGAGGACGCGGAGGCTCAGGCCGAGCGCGAAGCGGAGGCGGAGGCGGTTCGCCCCTTCGACCTGACGCGCGGACCGCTCCTTCGCGCGACGCTGATCGCGCTCGCGGCCGAGGATCACCTGCTCCTTCTCACCATGCACCACATCATCTCGACGGCTGGTCGATGGGTGTCCTGGTGCGCGAGCTGGCGAGCCCTCTACGCCGCGAACGGCGAGGCGGAGGCGCCGCTGCCCCTCGCGGTGCAGTACGGCGACTTCGCGGCCTGGCAGCGCGCGCACCTGGTGGGCGCGCGACTCGAGGAGGAGCTGGCGGCGTGGCGCGCGCGGCTCTCGCCCCTCCCTCCTCGCTGCCGCTCCCGACCGATCATCCGCGCCCGCCGGTGCAGACCTTCCGCGGACAGGTGTCGCGCCTCTCGCTGCCGCCCGGCTGCTGATGCGCTCCGCGCCCTCGCGCGCGCCGAGGGGCGACGCTCTTCATGGCGCTGGTCGCGGGGTGGGCGGCGCTCCTCGCGCGCCTCTCGGACGAGAGCGATGTCACGATCGGCACCGGCGTGGCCAATCGCACGCGCCCCGAGATCGAGCCCTTAATCGGCTTCTTCGTGAACGCGCTTGCGCTCCGCATCGACGCGAGCGGCGATCCCAGCTTTCGTGAACTGTTGGCTCGCGCGAAGGAGACGATCGTCTTCGCCTTCGCCCACCAGGACCTCCCCTTCGAGCGCCTGGTCGAGGAGCTGGCGCCGGCCCGCGACCTCAGCCGGAATCCGATCTTCCAGGTCGCGCTCGCCCTCCAGAACGCGCCGCTCGATGATCTCGAGTTGCCGGGGCTCCGCGTCGAACCGTTGCCGGCCACGCTCGGCGCCACACGCTTCGACCTGGAACTCCACCTCTGGGAAGAGGAGTCGGGCAGCATCGACGGCTTCCTTCTCGAGCCGCGATCTGTGGGACGAGGAGTCGGCCCACCGCATCGCCGAGCGCTACACGCAGCTTCTGGCCGCGGCCGCGCGGGCCCCGGAAGCCGCGCTCACCGCGCTTCCTTCTGCTGCCCGAGGAGGATGAGTGCATCGCGGAGCTGTCCCGCGGCCCGTCGCTCGCGTCGGACGGTCGCTCGGCCTTCGAGCGATTCCAGCAATCGGCGCGCCTGGGACCGACGCCCTCGCGCTGGTCGAGGGAGATCGTTCGCTTCGCTACGACGCGCCCCTCGCGCGGGCCGAGTCGGGCGCGGCCCGGCTCTACGCGGCCGGGGCGCGCCGCCACGAGGTGATCGCGGTGCTGCTCGAGCGGAGCATCGAACAGGTCGCCTCGATTCTCGCGATCGCGCGGCCCGGCGCGACTCCACGGCCGCTCGACCCGGCCTATCCGGACGCGCGCGCCTCCGCGCGCCGCGCCGGGGTCACGCGGTCGTCACGACGCGTGCGGACGCGGTGCGAATCGGAGGTGAGTGCACGGCGATCGATCCGAACGATCTCTTCGCCGCAACCGGCCGGCGGTCCGCCGCATCGATCGCCATACCTGCTCCACGCCGCCTACCTCATCTTCACCTCCGGCTCGACCGGCGAACTGAACGGCGTGCTCGTCTCGGAAGCCAACCTCGACGCGCTGATCGCCTGGCACCTCGAGGCCTTCGCACTCACCTCGCGCGACCGCACCACGCTGCTCGCGGGGGTCGGCCTGACGCGAGCGTGAGCTGTGGCCCGCCCCTGCCGCCGGCGCGACCCTGGTGATTCCGGATGAGGCGACGCGACCGACGCGCCGCGCCTGCGAGAGTACCTCCGCACCGAGCGCATCACTACCGCCTTCCTCCTCACGCCGCTGGCCGAGCTGGTGGTCGCCGCGGGCGAAGCCCGGCCCGCGGATCTCGCACTCCGCCCCTTCCTTGACCGGCGGCGAGCGCCTCCACGCGATCGAAGGAGCGCACTGCCTTCCCCCTGATCAACAACTACGGCCTGAACGGAGACCACGGTGGTCGCAACCTCGGGCCAGTTGGATCAGGGCGCATCGCTGGTGCTGCCCACGATCGGCCGACCGATCGCGAACGCCAGCGCGCTCGCGTGCTGACGCGCAGCTTCGCCTGGTGCCGCTGGGCGTGGCGGGAGAGCTCTACGTCGGCGGCGCGGGCGTTGCGCTCGGCTACCTCGATCGCCCTGATCTCACCGCGCAGCGCTTCCTGCCGGATCCTTTCGGCCCGCCCGGTGCGCGCTTCTACCGCACCGGCGATCGCGTGCGTCGACTCGATGACGGACGGCTCGAGTTCCTCGGTCGCACCGATACGCAGGTCAAGATCCGCGGACACCGCATCGAACTACTCGAGGTGGAGGCGGCGCCCGCGCGACCGGCGCGCTCGAGGCGCCCTCGCGGTGGTGCTGCGCGAGCAGAGCAGACGCGCCTCGTCGCCTACGTCGTGCCGCGCCGCGGCGAGGAGCGCCGACAAGCCTGGCGCGAGGAGCACGTCACCCGCTGGCGCGAGTTGTACGACGAGACGGCGCCCGCGGCACGGGTGCGGCCGCGGACTTCAACATCATCGGATGGAACAGCAGCTACACTGGCGAGCCGATTCCTCCCGAGGAGATGCGCGAGTGGCGCGACTCGACGGTCGAGCGGATCCGGCGGCTGCTCTGCGCCGCGTGCTCGAGATCGGCTGCGGCACCGGGCTCCTCCTCACCCAGCTCGCGCCGCACGCCGAGCGTTACGTCGCGACCGACCTCTCGAGCGAGAGCCTCGCCTTCGTGCACCGCGCGATCGAGGGGCGCCCGGACTTCGCCAACGTCGAGCTGTTCGAGCGAACGGCGGAGCGCCTCGACGGCTTCGCGCCGGCCGAGTTCGACACCGTGATTCTGAACTCGGTCGTGCAGTACTTCCCCGATCGCGAGTACCTGGAGCTGGTCCTGACCGGCGCGCTGCGCCTGCTCGCGCGCGGGGGACACCTGTTCGTCGGCGACGTGCGGGACGCGCGACTCGAGCCGCTCTTCGCCGCCTCGGTGGTGCGGCACGAAGCCTTCCGGGGCGAGCGACCCGCCGCGCGCGGTGAGCTGCGCGCGCGACTCGAGCGACGGATCGCGCAGGAGAGGAGGAGCTCCTGGTTGACCCCGCCTTCTTCGCGGAGATGGCGGCGCGCGCGATCCGCGCTTCCGGCCTGGGCCTTGGCCTGCCCCAAGCGCGGGCGGGCGGACAACGAGCTGACCTGCTTCCGCTACGACGTGGTGGTCACGATCGGCGGGGCGGAAGCAGGTCCGGCGCGTGATTGAACTGGGATTGGGCCACGACCTCGCGCGCCGACATCGAGGCGAGGCCTGGAAGCGGGTGGTGATTCGTTCGTGCTCCGCGGTCTTCCCAATGCGCGGCTCTCGGGAGAGATCGCCGCTTGTCGCGATCTCCTGGATCGTCCGCATGATGATTCGGGCCGGGCGGAGCACCCGGAGGATTGGCTCGCGCGCGCGGACGGCCGCGTCGCGATCGCCACGCTCTCGGCGTCGGACTGGGGTGCCTTCGATCTCGCCCTCCTGCGCGATGCGGGTGAGGCGCGCGCACTCGCCTACCCAGTGCCGCGGACGGGGGGCGCGCGCACCAACGCGCCGCTCAAGCTCACCATGAACGCCGAGCTTCAGCCGCGACTTCGCGCCGCGTTGAACGAGACGCTGCCGGAGTGGATGGTGCCGAGCCATTTCATCGTGCTCGATCAGCTGCCGCTCACCCCGAATGGAAAGTTGGATCGCAGCGCCCTCCCCAGTCCGAGCGGACCGACCCGCGCCGCCCGCGATCGCACCCCGCCCGAGAGCACGACCGAACTGGCAGTCGCCGCGGTGTGGCGCGAGCTCCTTCGGGTCGATGAACTCTCGGTTGACGATGACTTCTTCGAACTGGGCGGCCACTCGCTCCTCGCCACCCAGGCGATCGCGCGGATCCGCGCGGCCCTATCGGTCGAGCCGCCGCTCCGGGTCATCTTCGAGCACTCGACGCTCCGCGCCCTCTCGCGTTGGATCGACGAGGCGGCAACACCGGCGCGCGCGACCGCGCCCCCGGGCGCGATTCCGTCCGCGCCGCGCGACCACGATCTTCCCCTCTCGCTGGCGCAGGAGCGCATCTGGTTCATCGATCGACTGGAGCCGGGCACGCCCGCCTACAACGTGCCGAACGCGCTCCGCCTCGAAGGGCGACTCGACCAGACTGCGCTGGCGCGCGCGCTCGACCAGATCGTGCTCCGCCACGTGACCCTCCGCACCCGCTTCCACGAAGGGGCCGAGGGGCCGCTCCAGTCGATCGAGCCGGTGGCCAATTTCCACCTCGAACCCGAGGAGGTCGCGGGCGAGAACCTGGAAGCGCGGATCGCAGAAGCGCGCCGCCGGGTGGCGGCGGAGGCGATCCATCCCTTCGACCTCACGCGCGGTCGCCTGCTCCGCGCGCGCCTCTTGCGCCTCGGGAGCGACGACCACGTGCTCGTTCTGGTGGCGCACCACATCGCGACCGATGGCTGGTCGATGGGGGTGCTGGTGCGCGAGCTGAGCGCGCTCTATCGCGACTTGCGCGAGGGCCGAGAGCCGCTCCTCCCGTCGCTTCCTCTCTCCTATCTCGATTGGGCGCTTTGGCAGCGTCGCGAGCTGAATGACCGTGAGATCGAACGACAGCTCGACTATTGGCGCGGGACTCTCCGTGGAGTGGAACCGCTCGCGCTGCCGGCCGATCTCGCGCGCCCCGCGCACCCGAGCGGTCGGGGGGACTCGCTCGAACTCAACCTCGATCCTTCGGTGGTGGCGCGCGCCCGGCAGCTCGCGCGCAGCGAGGGAGCGACCCTCCACATGCTGCTCCTCGCCGCCTATGCCGCGCTCCTTCGCCGCGTCGCCGGGCAAGGCGACATCGCCATCGCCACCCCGGTCGCCGGCCGCCCGCGAGCGGAACTCGAGGAGCTGGTCGGTTTCTTCGTCAACACGCTGCCGCTTCGCCTGAACCTCCGCGGAAACGCTCTCAGCTTCCGTCAACTCCTCGCGCGGGTGAAGGAGTCGGCGCTCTCGGCCTACGCCCACCAGGACGTCCCCTTCGAGCAAATGGTGGCGGCGGTCGAACCGGAGCGCGACACCAGCCGGAATCCGATCTTCCAAACTCTGTTCGCGCTACACAACCTCCCCTTCGGCGAGCTCGAGCTTCCGGGCCTTAGCCTCAGGAGCTTCGAGTTCACCCCGATGACCGCGCAGTTCGAGGTCGAGATCTCGCTCTTCGAGATCGAGGGCAACGTGGCGGGCCGCCTCCACTGGAGCACCGACCTCTTCCGTCGCGACACGATGGAACGCTTAGCCGCCTCCTTCACCCGGCTGCTCGACGCCTTCACCCAAGAGCCGGATCACGCGCTCGACGACGTACCGCTTTTGACCGCGGAAGAGGCGAGCTGGGCGCTGCGGATGGGTGAAGGTGAAGCGCGCGCGATCGAGCCCATGGAGCGCTCGTTGGTCGAGCTCTTCCAGGCGAGCGTGGCGCGGGATCCCTCCGCGACCGCGCTCGAGTTGGGTGGCGTGGCCTTGAGCTATGGCGAGCTGGATCACCGATCGACCCAGCTCGCGGCGGCGCTTCGCGCGCGCGGCCTGGGCGCGGAGCGGCGCGCTGCTCTCCTCCTCGCGCGCGGCTTCGATCTCGTCATCGCGCTCTGGCGGTGCGGAAAGACCGGCGCCGCCTACGTGCCGCTCGATCCCGACTACCCGGCGGAAGCGCCTCGCCTTGATGCTGGAAATATGCCGATCTCCTCCCTCTGACCAACAGCGCACCGCGAGCTGCTCCAGGAGGCGCGCCGCGCCGCGCTCGAGCTGGACCGACTCGACCGCGCCCCTTCGATCGATCCGAGGCGCCCCTTCCCGACACCGCCTCACCCGAAGAGTTGGTCTACGTCATCTACACCTCGGGCCGACCGGGCGGCCCAAGGGAATCGCGATGCGGCAGGACGCGCTGGTCACCCGTCGCGTGGCAGCGCGCGTTCCAGCCGAAAGCCGGGCCGTCGCACGCTGCAGTACGCGTCCTCTCGACGTGTCGTTTCAGGAGACCGGCGACCACCCTCGCCGACGGCGGCTGCCTTCGTGCTGATCGACGAGGAGACGCGCCGCGATCCGCGCGCGCTCGGGCAGCTTCTGCAAGGCGCCAGTCGAGCGACTCTTCCTCCCTTCGTCGCGCTCGACAGCCCGGCCGAGGTGATCGGCGAGGAGGCGCGCGAGCTGGCGCTCTACCGAGGTGATCACGGCCGGCGAGCAGCTCCGCATCACGCCCGCGATCGCGCCTTCTTCGCGGCACTGGGCAGCGCGCGGGTCGAGCACCACTACGGCCCGAGCGAAACCCACGTCGCGACCGCGGAGAAGCTGGAGGGGAAGGAACTGGCCGGCCCTGCCGTCGATCGGACGCGCCATCGCGAACAGCGCGGTGCTGATCCTGGACTCCGCGACTGACAAGCCAGTGCCGGACGGGTGGTCGGCGAGCTCTTCTTGGGGGCGCCTTCCGCGCGGCCACCTGAACGCGCCGACTCACCGTGAGCGCTTCCTCCCACCCTGCGCGCGCGGCGAGCGGATGTACCGAAGCGGCGACCTCGACGAAGCGCCGCCTGGACGGCGATTGAGTTCCTGGGTCGCGCCGATCGTCAGGTCAAGGTGCGCGGCGTGCGGATCGAACTGGGCGAGATCGAGGCGGTCTTGTCGAAGCAGGTGCGGGCGCTGCGCGCGGGCGGTCGACGCGCGCGAGGTGGGCGGCCATTCGCGCCTGGTCGCCTACGTGGTGTTGCCGAGCGCGCGGGGTCGCGGCGCGAGCTGCGCGCGCGTCTCGGTCGTGAGCTACCCGACACGCTCGTGCCTTCCTTCGTGGTCGAGCTCGAGGCGCTCCTGACCCCGAGCGGCAAGGTGGATCGCCGGGCGCCGCCCATGCCGTCGCACGAGGAGCGAGGCGCCGCGAGCTGGCGCCGCTCGAACAGCGCTGGTCGCGAGCAGCTACCAGGATGCGCTTCGCCGCGCGGCGCTCGATCGCGAGGCCGACTTCTTCGCGCTGGGCGGACACAGCCTCCTCGCCACGCGCGTGGTGCGTCGCGTCTCCGCCGGCTCACCGGAATCGACCTTCCGCTTCGCACCCTCTTCGAGCGCCCGACGGTGCGCGGCCTGGCGCGCGCGCTGGAGGAGGCGCTGGCGGGCGGCACAGGCGTCGCGCGCGACTCGAGGATCGAACGCGCGCGCCACGCGCACGACGAGGCAGGCACGATCGATGCGCCCCTCTCCTTCCAACAGGAGCGACTCTGGTTCCTGCAGTCGCTCGCACCTGAGGCGAGCGGGCTCAATCTGACCGCCGGGCTCAGGCTGCGCGGTCCACTCGATGCGGATGCCCTCGCGCGCGGTCTCCAGGCGCTGGCGCGTCGCCACGCGGCGCTTCGCACTCGCTTTGTCTCGCGCGGTGGCGAGGTCCGTCAGCGGATCGCGCGCGAGGCCACCGAGGCGCCACTCACCCTGCGTGATCTCCGCGCATCCCGCGATGGCGAGGCCGCCCTCGCCGCAGCGGTGGAGACGGAGGCGACCCGGAGCTTCGATCTCGCGGCCGCGCCGCCTTGGCGAGCGACCCTCCTTCGCCTCTCGAGCGACGAGCATGCCCTCATCGTGACGCTGCACCACATCCTGACCGACGGATGGTCGATGGCCCTGCTGACGCGCGACCTCGGCACGCTCTACCGCGCCGAGTCGGAAGCGGAGACCGCGCCACTTCCGCCCCTTGCGATCGAGTACGCCGACTACGCCAGCTGGCAGCGCGCGCCGCATCGCGCGGACGAGCTCGCGCGCCAGGTCGACTACTGGCGGCGCCAACTCGCGGACACACCGCCACTCGAACTCCCGCTCGATCGACCGAGGCCGCCGCGGGAGGAGACCCACGGCTTCCGTCGCACGATCACGCTCGAGGCGGAACGCCTCTCCCGACTCCAGCAATTGGCGCGCGCCTCCGGTGCGACCCTCTCGATGTTGCTGCTCGCGGCCTATGCCCAGCTGCTCTCGCGCTGGTCGGGGCAGGACGACTTCGCGATCGGACTCCCGATCGCCAATCGCCGGCAGGAGGAGACGGAGGAGCTGATCGGCTGCTTCGTCAACACCCTCGCCCTGCGCCCCGATCCGCGCGGCAACGAAAGCGTCGAGTCGTGGATCGCGCGGGTGCGCGAGGCGTCGCTCGGCGCCTACGGTCACCAGGACGCACCCTTCGAAGCGGTACTCGAGGCAGTCCGCCCGGCGCGCGACCTCTCCCGCTCCCCCATCTTCCAGGTCTGGTTCAACCTGGTGAACACGCCGGAGGAGGAGGCTCGCTTCGGCACGCTCGAGGCCGCGCCGCTCGGCGCCGAGGCGCTCGAGGCGCGCTTTGCGCTCAGCCTCTACGCCTTCGAAGCGGACGGGACTCTGCTCCTCTCTCTGGTGGCGCAAGCGGCCCTCTTCGATCCGTGGCGGATCGAGTGCTTCCTCGACCAACTGGCGCATCTGCTCGACCAGTGGTGCGAGGATCCACATCGCCCGCTCGATCGGGTCAGCCTGGTCACGAGCAGGTCCCGCGCCGAGCTTCCGGATCCGACCGCGCCCCTCTCCGACGCGTGGCGAGGTGCGGTGCCCGAGCTCTTCGCGCGCCGCGCTTCGCTTCGTGGAGACGCCGTCGCGCTGGTCGACGCGCGCGGCGCGCTCACCTCTCACGAACTCGACCGACGGGTGGAGACGATCGCGCGCGCCCTGGCGCAATTCGGCGTGGTGCGCGGCGACGCGGTGGCGATCTGGGCCCATCGAAGCGGCGCGCTCGCCCCTGCGATCCTCGGCGTGCTCCGCGCCGGGGCCGCAGTCGTGATGCTCGATCCGGCGCATCCGTTGGCGCGAAACCGCGCATGCCTCGAAGCGGCCGGGGCACGCGTGCTCCTGGCGCTCCAGGAGGCCGCGCCGCTCCCGAGCGAGTTCGCCGAAGAGGGCCGCATGCAGCTCTTGGTCGGGCCGATCGACGCCCCCGATCGACACGCCGACGCGCCCACGGCGACGCTGCCCGCGCTCGGCCCCGATGACGTGGCCTGCATCACCTTCACCTCGGGATCGACCGGCGGTCCCAAGGGGGTGCGCGGCGGCCACCGTTCGCTCACCCACTTCCAGCCCTTCTTGGAGGCGCGTTTCTCGCTCACCGCGCGTGATCGCTTCTCGCTCCTCTCCGGCCTCGCGCACGACCCGCTCCAGCGCGACCTCTTCACCCCGCTCCTCCTCGGCGCGACCGTGGTGGTGCCGAGCCCGGAGGAGATTGATCCCGCGCGGCTGGCCGCCTGGGTCGAGGCGGAGAGAATCACCGTGCTCTGCCTCACGCCGGCGATGGCGAAGATCCTGACCGAGGATGCGAATCGAGTGCTTCCCGCGGTTCGCTGCGTCTTCCTCCTCGGCGAGCAGCTCACGCGCACCGATGTCGCGCGGCTGCGCGCGCAACTGCCCGGAGCCACCCTGGTGAATCTCTACGGCACGACCGAGACGCAGCGCGCCTCCGCCTTCTTCGCGCTGCCGCCGGGACCGGAGCTGCGCGGGGATGACGGCCGCCTGCTCGAACGCGCAGTAATTCCGGCCGGGATCGGGATGGCCGACGCGCAGCTGCTCCTGCGGAACGCCGCGGGGGAAGCGGCCGGGCTGGCCGAACTGGCGGAGGTGTGGGTGCGAAGCCCGCATCTCGCGCTTGGCTATCTCGACGCGGCGCTCACCCGCGAGCGCTTCGTCGGAGCGGGCTCGACGCGCGCCTACCGCACCGGCGATCTCGGCCGCTATCTGCCGGGCGGCATCGTTTCGATCGAGGGGCGGGCCGATGAGCAGGTCAACCTGCGCGGCTTCCGCATCGAACTGGGCGAGGTCGCGGCGGCGCTGGCCGCGCTGCCCGGGGTGAAGGACGCGGTGGCAGCGGTCGATGCGCGCGAGCGATTGATCGGCTACGTCGTGCTGCGGCCGCAGGCCGAGGTCGAGTGGGACATGGCGGCGTTCGATCCGCGCGCGCAACGGGAAGCGCTGCGAGAGCGTCTACCGGATTTCATGCTCCCGTCCGTCGTCGTCGTGATCGATCGGATCCCGCTCACGCCGAACGGCAAGTGCGACCGCCGCGCGCTGCCGACCCCCATCTGGGACGCGCCCACCGAAGTTCGCGCGCCGTCGAGCGAGGAGGAGGCGCTGGCCGCGGTGCTCTTCGCCGAGTGCCTCGGGCTCGATTCGGTCGGACCGGATGACGACCTCTTCTCGCTCGGCGGTCACTCGCTCATCGCGACGCGGCTGGTGGCCCGCGCGAGCGCGCTCTTCGGCGCGCCGATCGCGCTTCGCGACTTCTTCGCCGCGCCCACCCCGGCCGGCCTGGCCGCGGTCGCGCTCGAAGCGTTGCGGGCGGGCGCCAGCGCGCCGCGCCCGATTACCCGCGCACCGAACGATGCGCGAGCCGGGCTCTCGGCTGCGCAGGAGCGGCTCTATTTCCTCGATCGCCTGGTGCCGGAGAGCGCGGCCTACAACCTGGCGAGCGCGCTCGATCTCGAAGGGCCGCTCGACCTGGGCGCCCTGGTCCGCGCGCTGGCGGAACTCGAACGCCGACACGAGGCGCTTCGCACCACGATCGTGGAAGAGGCGGGCGTTCCGCGTCAGCGCTTCGCGCCGCCGCGCCAGCGGGTGCTCGAGCCGCGCACGCTGATCGGCGCGCTCGACCCGGAGCTTCGCCGAGAGGCTCGCCGTCCCTTCGACCTGGCGCGCGGCCCCTCTGGCGCGCCTGCCTCTACTCCACCGGCAACGCGCGCGCGACGCTGCTCCTGGTCTTTCATCACCTGGTGACCGACGGCTGGTCGATGCGGATCTTCGTGAGCGAGCTGACCGAGCTCTACGCGGCCTACGCGAGCGGTGAGCCGAGCCCGCTCCCCGCCTCCACCCTTCAGTACGCCGACTGGGCCGCCTGGCAACGCGCCTGGCTCGCCGGGGGCGAACTCGAGCGACAACTCGATTACTGGCGCCGCGCGCTCGCCGAGATCACGCCGCTGCCGCTGCCGACCGATCGGGCGCGCGGGGCGACACGGGCGCTCGCCGGGGCCAACGTCTCCTTCGCGCTGGCAGAGGCCGATGCGCGCGCCCTTCTCGACTTCCTCCGCGCCGAGGGCCACGCTGTTCGAGGCGGCCCTCGCCGCCATGCAGCTCGGCCTTTCGCGCCTCGCGGGAGTCTCGGACGTCGTGATCGGCACGCCGATCGCGAATCGCACCGCACCCGGCAGCGAGTCGATCGTCGGCTTCTTCGCCAATACCCTGGCGCTTCGCGGTCGCGTCGCGTCCGGCGCGAGCTTCCGTCAGCTGCTTCGGGCCGCGCGCCAGATCACCTTGGAGGCCCACGCCAACCAGGACGTCCCATTCGAGGCGATCGTCGAGGCACTCGCCCCCACCCGCGACCTGACGCGGAATCCGCTCTTCGACGTGATGCTGGTGGTGCAGCACGCCGATGTGGCCGCGAAGAGGCCGGCCGGGCTCAACGTCGAGACACGCGCGGTGGAGGTCGACGCCACGCCCTTCGATCTCACCTGGTCGATCGCCCAGGCGGAGGACGCGATCTTCGGCGCGCTGGAGTACGACGCCTCGCTCTTCGAGGCGGAGACGGCGGTGCGGTGGGTCGCGCTCCTCACGCGCATCCTCCGCCTCGGCGCATCGGACCCCGATCTGCCGATCGAAGCACTCCCGCTGTCCGATCCGCGCGAAGAGGCGGTGGTGGCGGCGAGCAACGACCGACGGGTCGCGCGGCCGCCCGCCTCGCTCTTCGCCCGCATCGCGGAGAGCGCGGCGCGGAATCCGGAGTCGATCGCGATCGAGGAAGAAGGGCGATCGCTCACCTACGCCGAGCTGCTTGCGGCCTCAGGCCGATTGGCGGAGCGGCTCGTCTCCTCCGGTCTCCGCGGAGAGCAACCGGTCGCGCTCTTTGCGCGGCGTGGCGTGAACGCGCTCACGGGCATGCTCGGGGTATGGCAGGCGGGAGGCGTGGTCGTGCCGATCGACGCGGGGCAGCCGCGCGCGCGCCTCGCTTCACTTCTTGAGGTGGCGGGGATCACCCTCGCGCTCAGCGATTCGAGCCTCCACCAGCCGGTGCGCGACCTCCTGGACCGCGTCGTCTATCTCGCGACGTCGAGCGAGGGCGAGGACGAAGCTTCTGCGTGGGTCGCCCCGCCGGTCGATCCCCGAAGCGGCGCTTACCTCATCTACACCTCGGGCTCGACCGGCGAGCCGAAGGGAGTCTTGGTCGAGCAGGCCGCGATCGTCGATCGCGCCACCTGGGTCGCACGCGCCGATCGCTTGACGCAGACCGATCGCGCACTGCACTTCCTGCCGCTCGTCTTCGATGCGGTCTTCGACGAGCTTCTTCCTCCGCTTCTGGTCGGCGCGACGCTCGTGGCGCACCCCAACCCGCGAGAGGAAACCGCGCGCAATCTCCTCGCTCGCCTCGAACGTGAGCAGGTGACGGTGGCGCACTTGCCGGTCGGCCTCGCCGCGGAGCTGGCCGACGAGTTGGATCGCGTCGGCGGCCGTCTGCCGGAATGTCTCCGCTGCCTGGTGGTTGGGGGGGAGGCGCCGCGCGCCGCCACGCTCGCGCGGCTCGCCGCCGCCGCGATCGCGCCGTTTGAGATCAAGAATGCCTACGGTCCGACGGAAGCGGTGGTGTTGACCTCGCGCCATCCCGTCACGCCGACCGAGCTCGAGGGAGGAGTGGTGTCGCTGGGCCACCCCGGCGAGAACGTCACCTACCACCTCCTCGACTCCGCGCTGTCCGAGGTGCCGCTGGGCGCAGTCGGTGAACTCTGGATCGGCGGACCGCACCTCGCGCGCGGCTATCTAGGAAACCCCACCGAGACCGCGCTCGCCTTCGTGCCCGATCCTTGGAGCGACGAGCCCGGCGCGCGCATGTACCGCACGGGCGATCTCGCAAGGCGCCGGAGCGACGGGGCGCTGATCTTCGTCGGGCGACGCGACACCCAGATCAAGCTCCGCGGTGTCCGCATCGAGCTGGGCGAGATCGAAGCCCTGGCCACGCGCCTCCCCGCCGTTCGAGAGGCCGCGGCCCTGGTCTTCGACCGCGGCGCGAACGCATCGCTGGTTCTCTACGCCGAAGGGGAGAAGCTCGACCCGACCGCACTTCGCGCCGCGCTCGCCGACGTTCTCCCCGAGTCCTCGCGGCCGAGCGCGATCTTCGCGCTGGAACGGTTGCCGCGGAACGCGAACGACAAGGTGGATCGACGCGCGCTGCTTCGTCGGGCGGCGAACGACTTGGCCACCGGCATCACGCGCCAAGAACCGCGGAACGCACTGGAGCGGCGCCTCGCCTCGCACTTCGCGGCGCTCCTCCCCGATCGCGCGATCGATGTCGAGGCGAGCTTCTTCGAGCTGGGGGGAAACTCGCTCCTCCTTCTCCGCCTTGCCGCGCGATTGGAGGACGAGTTGGGCCACGCCCTCCCGATCCCGCTCCTCTTCCGCCACGCGAGCGTCGCCGCGCTGGCGGCCCACCTGTCCGCGGGCGCGCCGGAGGCGAACGAGTCGACGCTTCTCCGTTTGCGGGAGGGGGGCCACGCCGCGCCGGTCCTGCTCGTCCCCGCGATCGGGGGCGGCCCGTCCGACTTCGCGGCGTTGACGGCATCGCTTGATCCCGCGCGCCCCGTCTGGGCGGCGATCGCGATGGGCACCGACGCGTCGCGGAACATCGAAGCGCAGGCGTCGGCGCTCCTCCCGGCGATCCAACGCGAGGCCCGTGACGGCATCGTCCACCTCCTCGGTTGGTCGTACGGGGCGCTCGTCGCCTTCGAACTCGCGCGGCAACTGGAAGCGCGAGGCGCGAGGCCCGGGCTGCTCTGCCTTCTCGACTCGCCCGCGCCGGGGAGACACGCGGCGATCGAGACCATGCCCGATCCGCGCGAATCGGATAGGCTCATAGCCCCCGAGGAAGCGGCATGGCGCGCGGCGATCGCGGCTCGACTCGAGGCGGCGCGCAAGTACCGACCCTCGAGCTTCGGTGGAAGCGCGGTGCTGGTGCGCGGTCGTGATTCAGCGGTCGGCCGCGCGCTGGGCGCGACCCTCGGCTGGGAACAGTTCGTGCGCGGGGAACTCGAGATCATGTGGGTCCCCGGGAATCACGATTCGCTGCTCGAGGGAGAAGGAGCCCGCATCATCGCCCGGCACGTCGAGCGCGTGGCCCGCGCGCGCGAGGCAGAGCGCTAGCGAGGAGGAGTCATGTTTCGCGGCATCGATCACCTCGAGTTCTACGTCGGCAACGCGCTGACCAGCGCTTACTACTTCGAGCGCGCTCTTGGCTTCCGCCGCGCCGCCGAGGCGGGCCTCGAGACCGGCGCGCGCGACTGCCAGTCGTATGTCCTGACGCAGGGCTCGATCCGCCTCGTTTTCACCAATCCGATCGGAGGCGGCGGACCGATCGCCGAGCGAGTCCACGCGCACGGCGACGGCATCCACGACATCGCCTTTCTGGTCGATGACGTCGCGCACGCCTTCGAGCGCTGCCTCGTGATGGGCGCGACCGCGATCCGCGAGCCCTTCCGCGTGAGCGACGAAACGGGCGAGGTGCGCTGCGCCAAGGTCGGCACCTTCGGCTTCACCGAGCACAGCTTGATCGAGCGCCGGGACTACGCCGGCGCCTTTCTCCCCGGCTACCGCGCCGTCCCCGCGGTGCGCGCGGGCGATGCCGCGCTCTCCGCGATCGATCATGTCGCCTGCTGCGTCGAGCCCGGCACGCTCGACCGCTGGATCGACTTCTACTCGCGCCTCTTCGAGGCCGACCCGATCCATCGCGGCGACATCGTGACCGAGCGCTCGGCCATGAATTCGAAAGTGGTGGGGAGCGCCGATCGCTCGATCCTCCTTCCCCTGATGGAGCCGGCGCCGGGCCGCGGCAAATCGCAGATCGCGGAGTTCCTGGACTATCACCATGGCGCGGGGGCGCAACACATCGCCTTCCTCTCGCACGACATCCTGGCCTCGGTGCGCGCCTGGCGCGAGGGCGGCATCGAGCTCCTCCCCACGCCTGCTCCCTACTACGACGCGCTGCCGGCGCGAATCGGCGCGCTCGAGGAACCGGTCGACGCGCTCCGCCAGCTCGACGTGCTGGTCGATCGCGATGCCTGGGGCTATCTGCTCCAGGTGTTCAGCCGACCGATCACGGGGCGACCCACCTCCTTCCTCGAGGTGATCGAGCGAAAGGGAGCGCGCGGTTTCGGGGACGGCAACGTACGCGCCCTCTTCGAGGCGGTGGAGCGCGCGCAGGCGGCCCGCGGCAACCTGTGAAGAGCGGCATGAAGCTCGCGCGGTGGACCGATTCGCTCTCCCGCTCCGCGCTCGAGGAGATGCTGGTAAGAACGGCGAGCCCCGATGTCCTCTCGTTGGCCTTGGGGCTTCCCGCGCCCGAGCTCTTTCCGCGTGAGGGGATCGAGGCGGCGCTCGCCTCGCGCTTGACCAGCGATCCGCGCGCGCTCCAGTACGGGCCGCCACTGACCGAGCTTCGCGCCTTCGTCTCGCAGTTGATGGCGCGACGCGGCGTGCGCTGCCGCCCGGAGCAGATCTTTCTGACCGCCGGCGCGCAGCAGGGGATGTCGCTTCTCACACGCCTGCTGATCGAACCGGGAGCCACCGTCGCGATCGAATCGCTCTGCTACTCCGGCTTCACACAGTGCCTCGCGCCGCTCTCGGCGCGGGCGGTGGTGGCGCCGCTCGATGCGGCAGCAGGGGTCGATCTCGACGCGCTCGAGGCGCTCTTCGCGCACGAACGCCCGGCCCTCTTCTACACTCAATCGGACGGGCACAACCCGCTCGGCACCTCCCTCTCGCCCGCCGCGCGAGAACGACTGGTCGCCCTCGCGCGCGCGCACCGCGTTCCGATCTTGGAAGACGACGCCTACGGTTTCCTGCAGTACGAGGATGATCCACACCCCGCGCTCCGCGCGTTGGATGAGGAGTGGGTGATCTACCTCGGTTCCTTCTCGAAGACCCTCGCCCCGGCGCTCCGCACCGGTTGGCTGGTGGTGCCCGAGGCCTGGATCGCGCCGCTCTCCTCGCTCAAGGAGTCGAGCGACATCAACTGCGCGCCGCTCGGACAGCGCGCGATCGAGAGCTTCGTCGCGACCGGCGGCTTCGATCCGCACCTCGCGCGACTTCGCGCCGCCTATCGTGAGCGGCGCGACGCCCTCCTCGCCGCGATCGAGCGCCACTTCCCCGCCGACGCGCACTGGTCGAGCCCGCGGGCCGGCTTCTTCGTCTGGGTTGAACTCGATTCGAGCATCGACACGACCGAGCTCCTGCGCGTGGCGCTCGAAGAGGAGAAGGTGGCCTTCGTGCCAGGCGGCGCCTTCGCCACGGCGGGGAGCGGAGCCGGCGCACACGCCCTGCGCCTCAACCTGAGCTTGAATCCGCCCGCGCTCCTCGAAGAGGGCGTGGCGCGGATCGCGCGAGCGCTCGAACGCCAGAAACACGACACGAGGCGATCGCGATGAGCGGGGAGCGCGCGCGCCTCGCGCTTCCCTACGGCTCGACTCGATTCGCGCTCGAGTATGACCCGACCCGTTTCCAGATCCTGGAGGCCCGCGCCGAGGAGGCCGCGCCGCTCGATGACGAGGCGATCCTCGCCGTGCTCCGCGCACCGATCGGGAGCGCGCCTCTGTCCGAGCTGGTTGCCTCGGGCGATCGCGTGGTCGTGGTGGTGCCGGACGCGACTCGCGCGAGCGGCTCCGCGCGAATCGCCACCCTGCTCTTCCATGAGCTCGCGCAGCTTGGGGTGAGCGAGCGAGACCTCACGTTTCTGATCGGCGCCGGCACCCATCGCGCGCCCAGCGCGCGAGATCGAGTCGATCGTCGGGCCCGCCGTGGCGGAACGCGTGGCCGTCCGCGCGCACGACGCCTTCGACGATGCGAACCTCGTCTTGATCGGACAAACCTCACGCGGGACGCCGGTCGAACTCAATCGCCTACTGGTCGAAGCCGATCGCACGATCCTGGTCGGGGCGATCGGCTTTCACTACTTCGCCGGCTTCAGCGGCGGACGGAAGGGACTCCTCCCCGCCTGCGCGTCCGATCGTTCGATCCAGGCGAACCACCTCCTCGGCTTCGATCGGGAGCGGCTCGAGAAGGCGCCCGGCATCGCCACCGCCGCGCTCGACGGCAACCCGGTGAGCGAGGACATGGAAGAGGCGGCGCGGCTTTTCGACCCCACCTTCTCGATCAACACCGTGCTCGATGCGGAAGGCGCGATCACCGCGGTCTACGCCGGCCACTGGTTCCTCGCTCACCGCCGTGGCTGCGCCGAGTACCTCGCGAACCACACGGCCCACGCTCAGGAAGCGCGACCGATCGTGATCGTCAGCGTGGGCGGCGCTCCGCGCGATCAGAACATGATCCAATCGCACAAGGCGCTCGAGCACGCGCGGGTCGTGTTGGCCGACGGCGGCGACCTCATCCTCCTCGCGGAGTGCGCCGACGGGCTGGGCAAGCCCGACTTCCTCGACTGGTTCGTGCCGGGCGGGGCTGAGGCCACCGCGCGCCTTCTCCTTCGGAACTACAAGATCAACGGACAGACCGCCTGGGGCATTCGCTGGAAGGCCGAGCGCTACCGCGTGCAGCTGGTCTCGTCGCTGCCGCCCGAGTGGGTCGCGCGCATGGGCATGATCCCGCGCGCCTCGCTCGAGGAGGCGATGGCCCAACTCCCTGACGCGCCGGGCTACCTTATCCCGCAGGGACTGAGGACCCTCCCCCGCCTCGTCGCCGCGCGGGGCATCTGAGGCGTGGAGCCGGCGACCGAGCGAAGCGGCCTCTTCGCCAGCGACGGCGCGCGCGCCTTTCTCCTCCTCTGGATCGGGCTCACCATCTCGCTCCTGGGCTCGGGCCTCACCGCCTTCTCGCTCGGCGTGTGGATCTTTCAGAAGACCGCGTCGACCACGCAGTACGGGCTCGTGATGTTCTCCTCCGCGCTGCCGCCGCTCCTGGTGCTGCCGTTCGTCGGGCCGATCATCGATCGCGTGCCGCGGAAGCGCCTGCTCGTGATCTGCGATCTCTTGGGCGCGGCCGCCACCGCCGCGATCGGACTCCTCGCCTGGTGGAAGCTCCTCACCCTCGCCTGGGCCTGCGCCATCGTCATCGTCACCTCGAGCGTGAGCGCGCTGCAGTGGCCCACCTACTCCGCCACCGTGACCACGCTGGTGCCGCGCGCCGAGCTGGGTCGCGCCAGCGGCATGACGCAGCTGGCGCAGGCGGTCTCGCAGATCGCCTCGCCGGTCCTGGCCGGCGCGCTCATCACCTCGATTGGTCTCTACGGGATCACCGCGATCGACTTCGTCACCTTCGTGGTGTCGACGCTGCTGCTCCTGGCCGCGCGCATCCCGCGGATCGAGCGTCGAGAGCCGCGTCGCGGCGACTACTGGCGCGACCTCCCGCTCGGTTGGCGCACCATCGCGGCGGCGCCCGGACTGCTCGGCCTCCTCCTGATGTTCGCCGCGACCAACTTCTTGGCGGAGCTTGCCTCGATCCTCTTCACGCCGCTCGTGCTGAGCTTTGCCGCGCCGGCCGCGCTCGGCACCATCGTGGCGATCGGCGGCATCGGACTGCTGCTCGGCGGCGCGACCCTCACCCTGACCGGCGGACCGAAGCGACCAGCACTCGGCGCGGCGTTCTTCGCCGCGCTCGGCGGCATCGCGATCGCCGCGGCCGGCGTCACCGTGCGCGTTCCGCTCCTCGCCGCAATCGCGGCCGGCTTCTTCTTCAGCGTGCCGATGATGTCGGGCTCCAGTCAGGTCGTATGGCAGCGCACCGTGCCTGCCGAGATCCAGGGGCGTGTCTTCGCCGCGCGCGCCACCGTCGCGATGTCGGCGGTACCCCTCGCTTCGCTCCTGGCCGGACCGCTCGCCGATCGCCTGCTCGAGCCCGCGATGCGAGAGGGCGGACGCCTGGCGCCGCTCTTCGGGCCGTGGATCGGCGTCGGCCCCGGACGCGGCATCGCTCTCATTCTCGTCTTCGCCGGCATCCTGAGCGTGGCGGTGGCGCTGGCCGCCGCGTCCTTCCCACCGCTCCGACGACTCGACAGCGTCTCGCCGCGCGAGCCCCATTCCGGCTAATCTCTCCCGAGCAAGGAGGACCCCGATGTACAGCGACGACCCCGACGACCCCACGATCTACAAGGTGGTGGTCAATCACGAGGAGCAGTACTCGCTTTGGCCCGCAGACCGCGAGAACCCGGCCGGCTGGCGCGATGCGGGCAAGCAGGGGACGAAGGCGGAGTGCCTGGCCTACGTCAAGGAGGTCTGGACCGACATGCGTCCGTTGAGCCTGCGGAAAGCGATGGCCGAGGGGCAGTCCTAGGGCACGGACGGCAGACGAGGACAAGGCCGCGAAGTTGGAAACACTGCCGCTAGAGGCCCTGCGTCGCATCGCTCGCTCGCCGCGGCCCCCGCAGTCGTCCTCGGCACCGACGTGACGGGCCTGACCGAGGCGCGCGCGCTCGCGCGCCACGGCGTAGCGGTGGTCGGTGTCGATCGCGCGCTGCGCCGCTACACCAGCCACTCGTCAGCATGGACCGCCGTCGTGACCACGCCGGCCTTTCAGTCGGCGGACCTGGTCCCCGAACTGCTCGACCTCGCGCGGAGCTTGCCGCAACCGCCCCTCCTCTTCATCTCCACCGACGAGCAGGTGAAGCTGGTTTCGAAGCAGCAGACGGCGCTGCGCGAGGCCTACCGATTCCACTTCCCCCCGTCCGACTCGGTCGACCTCTTGATGTCGAAGACCGCCTTCACCGAGCGCGCGGAACGAGAGGGCTGGCCCATCCCGCGAACCGCGCGCGTTGCGAGTCGGGTCGAACTCGCCTCGCTGTCCCTGCGCTTCCCCGTGATCATCAAGCCGGGCGTGCGACACCTGGCGACGCGCCGGGGAATCGCGCAGAAGGCATTTCGCGCAGACGATCGCGCCGCGCTCGAGCGCGCCTATCTCGAGATCGCGGCCTTTGAACCGGAGGTGGTGGTGCAGGAGTGGATCCCGGGCCGCGACGCCGACGTCTACTTCTCCTTCCACTACTTCGATGAGTCGATGCGCGAGCTCGGCGCCTTCGTCGGGCGCAAGCTACGGCAGTGGGCTCCCGAGGTGGGCAGCACCTCCTTGGCTGAACCAGCGCACGAGCCTCACCTCGCGGACACGGCCCGGCGAATTCTGCAGTCGGTGGCCTCCTCCGGCTTCTGCTCCGTCGAGTACAAGCGCGACGCGCGCGACGGCCGCTTCCTCATCACCGAACCCACCGTCGGACGGGTGAACCTTCAAGTTGGCTTGGCGATCGCCAATGGTGTCGACTTGGTTTCGCGCGCCTACTTCGCCTTGGCCGGACTTCCCGCGGTGATCGAACGCCCGCCCGCGCGTCCCCGTCGTTGGATCTGGTTCGGCAACGACTGGAAGAGCGCTCGCCACTACATGCGCCAAGGCCAGCTCGGGCTCCCGGGCTACCTCGGATCGCTACGAGGTCCGAAGGTCCACGCCGTCTGGCACCCACGAGATTTCCGGCTGATTCGGCGCGCGATGGCCGAGGCATGCACGCGACTGCCGCGCGCTTTGGCCCGTCGCCTCGGACTTTCGCGCCGAGGAGGCCGGTGAGACCGCATCGGAGTAAACGCAAGACTCGGCTCGCTTCTGCCGATGACCGGGAAGGGCTTGTGCCGTGGTACCGCCCTCAGTCCCGGACTGCTCGGCCCCGGAGGTCCTAGTGCTCGGATCCGTGCTTCGCGCGCTCAAGCAGCACCGCCGTACGCGCCTACTGCCGCCTCAGGCGCGCGTCGAGATTCGACGAGATCGAGCCGGCCTGCCCATCGAGGATCCCGGAGCCATGGCCGCGGTGGAGGCAGGCCTGCGCTGGCTCGCGCGAGCCCAGGACCGCTCGGCGAGTGCCGACGGCGGGATCGCTCGTCACTGGAGCATCGTCTCGGGCTGGGACACTTCCTATCCGGAGACGACCGGGTACATCGTCCCCACTCTCCTTGCCTGTGCCGATCGATTCGAGCGTCCGGGGTTGGCCGATCGCGCGCGGCGTGCGCTCAATTGGCTCGTCTCGCTCCAGTACGAGAGCGGCGCGTTTCCCGGGGGCAAGGTCGGCACGACCGAGCGCGTCCCCGTGACCTTCAACACGGGACAAATTCTCCTCGGGCTCGCAGCCGGGGCGTGGCGTTGGGACGAATACATCGAACCGATGCAGCGCTGCGCCGACTGGTTGGTCGAGACCCAAGACGAGGATGGCTGCTGGCGACGCTTCCCCAGCCCATTCAACCTCGGCGGTGACAAGACCTATGAGACGCACGTCTCCTGGGGCCTGCTCGAGGCGGCGAAGGTCGAAGACTCGCGCGGCTACTTGGAGGCGGCGGAACGTCAGGTGCGCTGGGCGATGCGCCAGGTGCGCGACAACGGCTGGGTCGATCACTGCTGCCTCAATCGGCGCGATCAGCCCCTCACGCACACGCTCGCCTACGCGATCCGCGGCATCTTGGAATTCCACCGCGCAACTCGAGATCCGGAAGCACTACGAGTCGGGCAACGCGCCGCGGACGGCGCGCTCTGTCTCCTCGGCGAAGACGGGTTTCTCTCCGGTCGCATTCGCGACGACTGGTCCCCCGCGGTGGATTGGGCCTGCCTCACCGGCACCGCGCAATTCGCTGCCTGCTGGTTCCTGCTGCACGACCTCACGCGCGACACCGCCTACCTCGATGCCGCCTGGCGCGCGAATCGATTCGTGCGGCGCACGCTGCGCATCGATCCCGAGATCGAGGCGGATGGCGGGGTCAAGGGCTCCTTCCCCGTCGACGGCAGCTACGGACCCTTCCAGTACCTGAGCTGGGCCTGCAAATTCATGGTCGACTCGAATCTCATGGAGCTGGCCGCGGTCGAGCCGCACGCGAAGGGATAGCGGCCGCGGGCGGCGGCGCGGACGCGGATCGCGCGCGACGCCCACCCCCTTCGTCTAGGTCCCAGAAATCAGCGCAGGAGCACCACGCGACCGAGGCCCGATGTGCCGGCTGCGGTCCGCAGGAAGTAGGTGCCTGCCGGCACCTCGCGCCCCGCAGCGTCCCGGCCATCCCAGGTCAGACGAGTGATCGCCTCTCCTTCCGCGCGTAACGGCATCGTCCAGACGCGCGCGCCGGTCACGGAGTAGAGCGACACCTCGGTCGCCTCGCTGGCCGCGAGCACAAAGCTCACGTCGTTTCGGAAGGGGTTGGGCGAAGGCGGCAGCACCAGCTGCACCATCGGGCCATCAATCGAAGTGGGGTTCGTGATGTGGAGCGTCACGCGAAGCGAGTCGTTGGCCGTTCGCGTGTCTCCCGCCTTCACCGTGTAGGCGAGGAAGGTGTAGTCGCCCGGCGCGGCCGGACTCCACCCGGCGCTGAACTCGATGCTCTTCCGTTCGACGAAGGCGAGGTCGGTCGAGATCACCCCGTTCACCGGGCCTTCTAGGTGCACCTCGACGCCGGTCAGATCGTTCAAGCCGAAGTTCGAGACTTGCACGTCGATCGGGATCGGCCCGCCGAGCGGCCACTGGATCACGTCGCCGTCGTGCAGGCCGACGAAGCGGAGCACGCCGGCATCGACCGTCGCGGGCGTGCCGACGAAGCGATCGACCCCGAACTTCGTGAGGTAGCAAGAGACCCAGGACATGTCCTCGGTCGGCGGCGATTGCGTGGTGGCCTGGATCCCGCCGTCGTCGTCCACGTCGTAGGAGAGAAGCTTCCGAGTGAGCTTCTCCGCGTGGTCGAGCCAGCGCGCGTCGCCCGTCACGTCGTACATGGCGGCGTGGGCATTGAGGTAGGCAACGTTCCAGGAGTTGTCCCAATCGAAGCTGTCGTTCGGTACGTCGTACCAAACCTGAAAGGTGTCGACCATCGCGCCGTAGTCGTGGATCCACTGCTGCCCGGCCGCGGGGTTGTCGCGGAAGGTGGAGTTGCAGAGACCCCACACCATCGTGCCGCTCGACATCGCCCAGGTCTCGAGCGAGAGGTTGACCGATGGATTGCCCGCGATGAAGTTGGTCACCGATTGCGCCAGGCTGAGTGCTCCGGACTTCCATCCGGCGTTGTTACGCTCCTCTCCGTAGCGATAGAGATTCCCCACCGCCCATCCCTCGACGAACGCGTTGAGCTTCTGGTTTTGGTTGATGAAGAGCGCATGGTTCACGATCCAATCGGCGCAGGTCGAGCCGTAGGTCAGGAAGGCGTTGCTCCCGGTGGCCGCGCGGTACGCGCTCTCCGCGGTCAGACCCCAGGCGCAGTTGTGCACGCGGTAATAGCCGGTCGTGCCCCCCTCTTCGTTCCACGCGGGGAAGTTCTGACAGTAGGTCCAAGCGTCCGCGATGTTCTGGAGGTAGGTAGTGCGGCCGGTCAGCGCGGTGTAGCGCGACCAAACCCAGATCGCCTCGAGCGTATTGTCGGTCTGGATGACGCCGCCGAGCGCGCCCGACTCCGCCTCGATCATCCCGCCGAAGTTGGGGCCTGGGTTCTTCTCCTGCCACGTATCCATGAACGCCGCGAGCTGCGCGAACTCGAAAAGGTAGTTCACGCGATCGGTCGGCCAGACCACCGTGTCGGTCAGCGGGCCCGTGACGTTGGGTTGATTGAGGAGATCGGAATCGGGCAACGGCTGCGTGGCGTGGGCGGCGCCGGCGGCGAAAAGAAGCGCGCCGGCGGCGGCGCCGAGTGCGCGACCGAACCAGCCAGAGCCCCAGCGGCTGGCGACTGGTGAGAAGGGGGATCGGCCCCCCCGGCCTGCGGCGTTCGAGCGTCGGGTACTGATCGGCATCATCGCCTCCCTGCTCATATCGACGATCTTCAACGGTGGCGGAACGCGAACGAGGATAGCACCGCGACACCGGATGGCCAACTCGACCCGCGCCGATGTGGGTGGGAGGCATCGCGGACGCCGCTTCCTCGGAATGACGCCGAGCGCGCTCTAGCGTGGCATCACGGCACCCTCTGTGTTCACCCAGCGGGAGGGCAGTCGGGATCGAATGTCTTTGAAGTCCCCCTCGACCTGCAGGTCTTCCCTGGCCATGCCCAACACGAGCAGGCTGTCGGCGGCGAAGCGCCGGAAGCAAGACTCGGTGGACTCCCGCCGAAGCGCGGCGCGCGCCTGCATGACGGGGCGCAGCTCCCCGGCGTCGCTGGCCGTGATCACAACGTGCGAGGCATCGCGCCAGGTGAAGTCGATGCGCATGCCGCGAAGCAGAAGCACTCGGTAGTCCCCCGCGCCCGAACTCATGACGTCGTCCAGTCGGAACTCTCCCGGATCGTCCCAGCTGAGTCCCTCGTCGCCCACGCACCATCGAATGACGAGGTACAAGATGGGTTCGGCCGGCAGCACCGGCTCACTGTGCAAGGCGAGGAATGACTGCGACGGGCGGTCGAAGGCCGGGGCCACCCTCGTCCCGGTCATGTCGCCGTCAAAGCAGGCCAGGAACTCCGTGTGATCCACCTTGCCGTTCGCCGTTTCGCGGAGGAGGCCTCCGTCACGGATCCGCCCGGCAAGCCACAGCATCTCGGTACCCGGAACGAGGCCCGGGCTTCGCAACACCGAGTTGATGTGCCCCTCGTGGTACAGACAAAGGCGATCCCGCACGATGTCGCCATCCACTTCGTAGTCGCGAAGAGTGGAGGTGAAGTAGTGGGCGCACTCCACGACGGTGAGGCGATCTCCAGCGCTCTTGGGTGGGAACACGTTCGAAATCCACTTCGGTCCGTGCAGAGGGTCCAAGGCATCCTCGACGAACGGGCTGTCGCGGGTGGTGCCAAGGTTGGCCAGCACTTTTCCGGTGGCGTTCCAGCAGACGAGGGAACGGCCACGATCGGGCTGCCCGGTGCCGGTCTCACCGAGCACGACCTGCGGCTCGGACTTGCCGTGCAGGATCCACGAACTGGTCACGAGTCCGGGGATGGAGTCGGGCAGCGCGAAGTACTGCTCGCGCCCGCGGTCGAAGTTGACCCTGACCCCACGATCCACCGGCACCGCGGACACCGGGACCTGACGATCACGGCTCGCGCCCTCGCTGCCACCGACGCGAAGCACGATCCAAGTCAAGGCGACGCCGAGGGCCCGAGGATCATCGCACCGGTCAGAATCGCACCAACCCTTCGCCGACGGCCGGGAGCGCGCTCAAGGTGATGTTGCAGCGAACGCAGTTGAGCCCGCACCTTCGCATCGTTTGCAGTCGATCAGCGGGCGAGTCGCGCAAGCAAATCTCGGACAGCGCATCGGTCCTGCCGGGTATCCACTCCTGCAGCAGGCGGCCGAAAGACCAGATGTCGGAGCGGTGATCGATCGGCTCGCCACGGCGCTGCTCGGGGCTCATGTACGCCGGTGTTCCACCCTGTACCGTGTGGGTCGCATTCGTCGTCCGGTGTCTCGGTCCGGCGCTCTCCTCCGCGACGCCCTCGTCCGCGACCGGCGGCGCGGTGGGGGTGACCTTGGCGATGCCGAAGTCGACGACCTTGACCACCCCCGCGGTCGACACCATGACGTTCGACGGCTTGAGGTCTCGGTGGATGATCCCGTGCGCATGGGCAACTTCGATGGCGGCGGCCACGTCCTGGCAGATTGCCAGCCTTCGGGCGATCTCGTCCGACGAGAGGCGGAGGCCCTCGGGGCGATTCGTGGCAGCCGCATCTCCCGCGCGGTCGGTGGATGCCGCCTCGTGGTCTTCCGCCGCGATCTCCGCCAGGTTCTTGCCGTCGACATACTCCATGACCAGATACGGAACGCGGCCTTCGTACTCGAGCGCGTAAATCGTGGCGATGTTCGGGTGATTCAAGGTGGCGAGCACCCGCGCCTCGCGCTCCAAGCGCTCACGCTGTCGACGATCGAGCGCGCTCGTGTGGGTCGGGGCCCAGAGTGCCGGCCGATCGGATCGTTCGCCTTCTCCCCCGCCGTGGAGCGCGGAGGTGAAAACCTTGAGCGCGACGAGGCGACCGAGCTGGGGATCGAGCGCCTTGTACACGACGCCCATTCCGCCGGCGCCGCAGAAGCCGCGCACCTCGTACTTCCCGATGCGCTCGGGGTGGCGCAGCACCGGCGGACGCACGGCGTCCACCACCTCGAGCGCGGGAAGGCCGTCCGATTCGGGAAACTCGATCAGCGCGGGGTTGCTCTCGGCGATATCGAGCAGACCGAGCACATAGTTCAGCAGCTCGTCGTCCGCTTGGCAGGCTCGCTCGAGGAACCCCCTCCGCTCCGCAGGGTCAAGCTCGAGCGCATCGTTGAGCAGGTCCTCGGGGTATGGGCTGGGCATTTCGATCCCGGTTGCCGCGGAACGCGGCAGTTTCGGCTCTTGTTGGGGGTGAATCGCACGCGTACGCCGGGGTCGAAGTCGGATCTGGCCCGGCTACGATACGCGGCAGGCATCTAGAGAGCAACGACCGCATCATCGCGAGATCCGACCGAGCGGTGCGCGAGCGAGAAGCCTCCCCACTCGCGCACCGTTGGTCGGAAGTGCCCGCGACGCGCCCGGCGATCGCTCGACTAACGGACGAGAAGCAGACGACGGGTCGTCTCGACACCGGGGGACTCGACCCGCACGAAGTACACTCCCGTGCCGGCCGGTCCACCCTCGTCAGTTCGACCGTCCCAGCTAAGGTTGAGCGTCCCCGCTTCCGCGTGATCCGCGAAGAGGGTGCGAACCTGGCGACCGGCGACGTCGAAGACGGTCACGCGGGCATCAACCGAGCCCGGCGAGGAAAAGCTGATGATGGAAGAAACGGGATAAGGATTGGCGAAGCGGAGCCCCGGGCCCGAGACGCTGGCGGTCGGCGCCACGTCGGCGGCACCGCTCACGACTACGCGCACGTAGGCCAGGCCGGTGGGCCAGAAGGCCATGCGATCGCACTCCCAACCAGGAAGCATCGTCCACCCCGCGCCGTCGCTCGACGCAAGCTGGGTCGGATCGAGATCGACTAGGTCGTTCCCGTCGTTCCAGACCGGCCCGCCCCCGCAGCTCCAAGAGGACATCGATGAGGTCCAGCCGCCGTTCAGCTGCGCCAGCTCACCGAAGATCAGGTAGTACGTCCCCTCGGTGGCAGGTCCGACCAGATTGATCGGGACATCCAGGTCGGTGCCGCCGAAGGGCACGCGATGGCTGCGCGCGGTCGACCAGCTCGACGCGGCATCGTTGCCCAGCTCCAAGCCATCTCCACCGGCACGACCGCGCCACCGTTGTTGTCGTTCTCTGCGTGGAGACGAATCGTCCCGGCGAGCGGCCAGTTGGGCCCGACCTCGATTTCGTTGTCCTCGGGGCCGACGTTCTGCTGATCGATCGCACCACCCGCGATCAAGTGAAGGCGATACTGCCCGGCCGGCACCACCGTCACCTTGATC
The DNA here is from genome assembly GCA_046327845.1 of Candidatus Eiseniibacteriota bacterium. Lineage (GTDB taxonomy): Bacteria > Eisenbacteria > RBG-16-71-46 > CAIMUX01 > CAIMUX01 > JADJQY01. The sequence continues at coordinate 169,382 of JAXLXQ010000005.1, forward strand.
CAGGTCAAACCGGTCGGCCATCCGCCGAAGTGGTCGCACTCCCATCCGGGGAGCACGACCCAGCCGTTCGCGTCCGCGCGCGACAAGGTCGATTCAGTCAAGTCGGCCAGGTCATTGCCGTCATTCCAGACCCGGGTGCCGCAGTTCCACGAGCTCATCGACGCGATCCACCCGTCGTTCAGCTGGGCCAGTTCACCGAAGACGATGTAGTAGGTGCCCGGGGTGGTCGGCGCCGTCATCTGCAATGCCGCTGCGAGGTCCTCGCCACCGCAATCGACGTGAGACGTCACCCGCGTCCAACTCGTCGCGTGATCGCCCCAGGTCGGCGTGACCTCGACCGGCACGATCGCCCCGCCGCAGTTGTCGTTCTCCGCGTGGAGGGCGACGGTTCCTGAGATGTTGAGCCCGACCCCCACCGTCAGCTCCCGGTGAGTCGCATCGATCGCCTGGCCGTTCAGCATTCCGCCGTCCGCGAGGGCGAGTCGGTACTGGCTCTGGTCGAGGACCGTCACCTTGATCGCGGCGAGACCGGTGGGCCAGTAGGAGTAGTGATCGCACTCCCAGCCCCGCAGGAACGTCCAGCCCTTGTCCTGTGCGCGATCGAGATCGGCCTGGCTGGTGTTGACCAGGTCATTGCCGTCGTCCCAGATCTGCGGCCCGCAATTCCAGGAGGACATCGACGCGATCCACCCGCCGTTTTGCTGCGCCAGCTCGCCGAACACCAGTTGGTAGGTGCCCGGGATCGTCGGCGCGGTGAGGTTGATCGGCGCCACCAGATCGGCCCCGCCGCACGCGACGTGCGAGGTCACCGTGGACCAACTCGACGCGTGGTCCCCCCAGCTCCATGCCATCTCGACCGGCACCACGGCCCCGCCGCAGTTGCCGTTCTCGGCGTGCAGCGCGATCGACCCGGCGATCGGATCTCCCGGCGCCACCACCACCTCTCGCGCGGACGCACTGATCGTCTGTCCATTGAGCGATCCCCCGCTGATGAGCTTCAGGGCGTAGAGCGCGTTGGGTGGCGTGCAACTCTCCGCCAGGACCGCGACCTCCGCGTCGCTCAGCGCGTGGTCGATGAGGTGAAGCTCGTCGATCGTGCCGTCCACTCGCTGTAGCGTCCCGCCGTAGATCGCGCCGATGGCGATTTGACCGGCGTCGTAGTGGACCGGCGTGGAATACGGCGTGGTGGCCACGCGCTGTCCATCGATGTAGAGCGCGACGGCCGCGCCGTCGTACGTGCCGGCGACGTGGTGCCAGTCGCCGCTCGAACTCACGAAGGGCGCGACCAGGATCACCTCGCCCTGGCTTCCGCCGCCGTTCACCTGGAAGTAAAGCCGGTGGTAGAGAGGATCCGAGGCACTCGCCCGCACTCCGAGGCAGAAGGAGTTGTTGCTGCCACCGTAGTACTTCGTGATGAACGAGTCGGTGCCGGAGTTGTCGGCGACGTTCCGCATGTTCACCCAGCAGGCGACGGTCAGGGTTTGCGGGCGAAGAGTCGACGAGTCGTTAGTCAGGACGTAGCTGTTGATCCCGTTGAAGTCGCACGCCGAGTTGGCGTGGTCATGGCAGTCCGCTACGAAGCTCACGTTGTGCTGGACGCCATCGTTGCCGTGGCCACTGGCATCCAGAGTGTTTCCGTCGAATGGGAAGTACATGACATCCCCCGCGGCGAGCACGGACGCGGGGAGAACCAGGGTGATGAGCGCCAACACGGCGGATTTCGGCACGAGAGACCTCCCGATGAAAGCTCGGCTGAGCGGAGCGGACTTGGGGCATCGGTCGCGATGCGAACGTAGTGGGCATTGGGGAGGCGTTCACCGGGGTGCCGGTACCCGGATTGCGCTAGCCAGCCCTCGTCCGTCGGCTGAATTCGGCGTCCCTCGATCCGTTCCGCGTTTTGGCGGGGATCTGGCCCCGACCTGGTGGTGTGACCACCGAGCCGCTGAACCGCCCCCACCGCCTGGATCTTGGGAGAGGCGGCTTTGCCGAGCGGCGCTCCGACATCGTTCCCTCTCCCGCAGGCAAATCGGGATTGGGCCGCGAAAGCGGACACACTTTTTCATGGGCGGCGAAATTTAGTACAGTGGCAGCCGCATGAACGACTTCGATGAGCTGCTTCGAAAGGCCCGCGAGAACGGAAAGCCGACGATCGACGGGCTGTTCGAGATGCTCTACCCCGAGCTGCGCGTGGCCGTCCGGAACTGCGTGGGGAGTGGCCGTGCGGGCCAACCGGTCCACCCGACGGAACTCCTGGGCGAGGCCTTCCTTCGCTTGCGCCGGCGTCCGGGTTCGTACTGGAAGGACAAGAAGCACTTCATCCTCACCGTGGCCCGAGCGGTTCGCTTCGCCCTGGTCGACACCCTTCACGACGAAGCGGTCCTGAGGCTCCAACGACAGGGCTTGGAGCGGGTCACGATGACGCTGGTCGGCAGCGAACCGCCGCTTCCCCCCGAGCGGCTGATGGACCTGCACCTCGCGCTCGAGCGCCTTCGGCAGGAGCGTGAAGCTCTGCGGCGAGGCGGAGAGGTGATCGAACTGCAGTTCTTCGCCGGCTACCGCCGCGAAGAGATCGCCGAAGTTCTGGGCATCTCCACCCGGCAGGTCCTCCGCGACTTCACCGCGACGCGCCTCATGCTCCGGAAGGAGATCGGATTCTGAGGCGCCCGCTACGGCATTTCGGTCGAGGGTGCGCCCGAACGACCCAGCGATAGAGTTCGATGACGAGGATCGGTCAAACGGAGCCGAGGAGACAGCAAACGATGCTCTACTGGATCGTAACTGGCGTGCTGGCCGCACTGGGTGCCGTAGGACTCTTCGCCGTCGGCTCCGGCTTCACCTCGAACCTCGGCCAAGCACCCCACACGATCGAGCGACGAGGAGCCTTTGAAATCGTCACGCGGCACCGTAGCGACGACTTCTACATGGTTCGCCACCAGGGCAAGCCCTTCTCGATCCAAGGCAAGGCCGGGATGTACGGCGACGACAGTGCGACCTACGACTGGATGAACGCGGTCATCACCTTCGACGACTCGAGTCCCGCCTTCGTGGTCGACGTGGGCGACCCCAACAACACGAGTTTCTTCTACCTGGTGCGTGAGGTGAACGGCGCGGCCGAGGCGACCTACCTGGGCGAGTCGCACGGCGGGGTGAGCGCGAGCTGGCTCGATCCGCCGGCCGAGGCACCGCGCGAGGGCTCCCGAGACATCACCCTGCACCGTGGCCGCCTGCAGGGCGGGCGCTGGCTGCTGCTCGGCGACTGGACCCTGCTCGACACGCGCAGCCTGACCGCGCGGAGCATGACCCCGCCGGAGGGAGTCTGGATGCAGCAGTTCATGGCGCCGCTTCTCCTCTCCCCCGACGAACGGAGCTTCGTGCGGTTGGGAAGTGTCTCGAACGACGAGCCGGTGCTGGCGGTGCTCGACTTCGAAGAGGGAAGTTGCGCGAAGCTGCCGATCGATCGCCGCACCATGCGCTATGACGACTGGAGCGAACTCGACGCCGCGTGGGTGCTCCACCACTTCGAGTGGGCACGCG